>DIYZ01000108.1:0-392 GCA_002427845.1 Chloracidobacterium sp. UBA6041
CAGTCTTGACCATAATCAAAGCGATTCGCAAATCTCCACCCGCTTCATCCAGCGCTGAGGTCGCGCTGTCCTGGTCTAAATTGGTTTCGGCCATTAGGATTCGCACGGCGCGCGCCTGAAGTTTTCTGTTACGTGTCTGCACGCTCGTCATGCGATTGCCGGTCACGTAACCAAGCCTGACCATCGTGGCCGTCGACAACATATTCAGAACCATCTTTTGTGCCGTGCCCGCCTTCAGCCGGGTCGAACCGGCAATCACTTCCGGGCCAACGACGGGAACAATACTCACAGCAGCAGCTCGAGTAATAGGAGACCCGGGCGCACAGGTAATAGCAATCGTAAAAGCTCCCAACGATCGCGCATAAGAAACAGCGCCCACGGTATAAGGAGTA
>DIYZ01000108.1:642-5174 GCA_002427845.1 Chloracidobacterium sp. UBA6041
TTCACCCGCATCGGCGTCGTCTTCGGAAGCTTCAACCGCACGATAACATGCTTCATAACCCCCCGCGATGATCGCCTGCACCAAATCCGGCGACACACCAAACGTCGGCGGACATTCGGCAGCATCCAACACACCTAACCGTCCGGACGTTCCCGTCCCGATATAAAAAAGTCTGCCGCCCTGGTTTATAGCGTTGACAACTCCCTCGACCGCTTCAACCACTTCCGGAAGCACCAGACCAACCGCCGGAGCGACCAGCGTATCTTCGTCATTCATCAAACGAAGAACTTCGCGCAGCGGCAAGGAGCTTAGGTTGGCGGTATTGAGATTTTCCTGCTCAGTGATGGGAATCGGATCCGCGGTTTCAGAGTTCATCTGGATTAGTTAACCAATCAACCGGCGAGCGCAATGTGGTTTAGACGTTCGCGAGCCATGCGGGCGGCGGCGACTGCGGGCGAGAACCTCGGTGGCGCGAGATATGCGCGGGGAGCAACTTTCTTTATTTCTTCGCGCAGCGGCGCGAGCACAAGCTCGCCGGCAGCAGCAAACACGCCGCCTACATAAGCCACCGGAAACGCTTCGCCCTCCAGCTTTAGGTTGCGAATCACTGCCACAGCCGCAGCGCCGAGTTCCCTACCTCCCTCGGCGATGATCTCGCGCGCTATGCGATCTTTTCCTTTGGCAGCCTCGACTACGTATTTACCAAAACCGGCGAGCCGCTCGTTAGTAATGCTGGGCGCATAAATGGCGGTGGAAATATCGTCGGCATTGGTAACGTGAAAATAAGCGCTCGCGGCGGTGGTCAGAGAAGTTGCGTCTCCGCGTCCGTCGGCGGCACGCGCGATCGCGCGTAACGCGCGGCGCGCAATCCAGGCGCCGCCGCCTTCGTCGCCGGCAATCGGCCCCCAGCCTCCGGCGCAAAGCTTCTTACCGCGGGCGTTGATGCCGCAACATATCGAGCCCGTGCCTGCAATCACTATCAAGCCCGGTTCGCCCTCAGTGGCGCCATAGAGCGCGATGTCGGCGTCGCTAACAACAACAATCTCGCCGATTCCCGAACTGATCAGCGCTTCGCGCATGCGGGCTCGTATTTCATTGCGTGGCGCGCCCGCCAGGCCAATCTGCGCCGCGACCAGATCGGTGCGCCTTATCCGCGCCGCTTCGCAGGCTTTATCAATTGCTTCGCACACCGCGGCAGCGGCATTCGAGATTCCGACCCGCAGCGGATTGGATGGCCCGGCAAAACCCTCGCCCAATATTGCGCCGTTAGCATCCAGTATTACCGCTTGTGTCTTACTGCCACCCCCGTCTACGCCGGCTACTGCTCGGCGCGGCGTTGGGCGTCGGGTCTTCAGGAAGTCTGCTTGTCTTCGCTCAGTCGTGACCATAGGCCGGGAGAGTTATTGTTCTATATTTAGAATGGACCGTCATCCCGATTTTGTGTAGCGCAAACTATCAGTCGCCGGTAAGCCCGGCAACTTGCTGCAAACCAGCAAAGGAGACTAGTTGATGGACCATCTGCCGCCCATTCTAGGTAAGGCGGATTTATAATGGAAACTAAAAGATTTTATTATTACAATAACCGCGCTTGATAACGCTGAAAGGGCTTTGCCACGATTCCTTATGGAAATCCGTCAACTCCGAGCTTTTGTCGCCATCGCCGAATTAGGAACTTTCACCGCAGGTGCGTTGCGCGTACATGTTACGCAGGCCGCCATCAGCATGCAGATCCGGCAACTGGAAAACGAGCTGGGTGCGAAACTGTTTATCCGCGCGCCGCGTCGAGTGATGTTGACTGAAGCGGGCGAGCAGTTGCTGCAACGTGCGCGGCAAATTCTGCGCGATCACGATGCGGCGGTCGAGGAGATTGCCGAGTTGGCGGGCGCCGAGCGCGGACGTTTGCGAATCGGCAGCGCCTCGGCAATGGTCACTACGGACGTGTTGCCGAAGTTGTTAAAAGAAGTTCGCAGACAACATCCGGGCGCGGAGATCACCGTTGCTTCCGGAACCAGCGAAGCTTTGGTTCAGCAGATTCTTGCAGGCGAACTCGATATCGCTTTTGTATCGTTGCCGGTTGAGGCGCGCGGTATCAACACCGAGCGGCTCAGTCAGGATCAACTCGTGGCCGTCGCTTCGCCGCGCCACAAGCTTGCGAAGCAGCGCACTATCAGCGCTTACACGCTGGCCGGGGAAAAACTCATTCTGGGCGAACGCGGCGGCAACACTCGCCGCCTAATCGATCAGTTTTTTGCGCAGGCAGGTGTCACGCTTCAAGTCTCGATGGAGCTGAGCCGCCAGGCGGCTATCCGGCGAATGGTGGAAGAGGACATGGGCGTGGGGATTGTGCCACTGGAAACCGTGAGCGAAGCGGTCGACAAAGGGCGGCTGGTTAGATGGTGGATTGAAGGCGCGCAGATAAACTGGGAACTGGGAATCGCGAGGTTAACCGGCGGCTATGAATCACCTATAACGCAGACTTTCATTAAGCTGTCGCGAACCTATTTTGGCGGAGGTGTTGCTGGTCCCACTACTGCAAAGCAATCCAAGGTCGCAGCACGTAAGAAGCGGCCAAAAAAATAACCCAACCGGTCTGGTCAGTACCGCCTGCGTTAGCGGGTGGGTAGGATCTCTCAGAAACAAAATAAACCGCAAAGGATTTGCAAAGGCGCGCCAAGAGTCTCTTGGCCGAGTTGGTTCAATGACTTTGCGGTTCTCTGCGAAGTCTTCGCGTTCTTTGCGGTTAATCCTTCCTTGGGAGCGCCCGCATCAATCGCTCAATATCCTCTTCGTTGTTAAAGAAGTGAGTTGCGACTCGAATTCCCTGCGCCTTTTTGGTGACGATTATCTTCCGCGCCGCCAGCTTCGCGACAATGTCTGCCGGCTCGTTCATCTCCACCAAAGTCTCAGCAGAACGCCTCGCCTCATCAGCGATTGGCGAAAGCACCTTCCATCCGGACTCGATTAAGCGGCCGGTCAAAAAACGATTAAGTTCGAGCGCGCGCTCCTCGATGTTCTTGATGCCGGCATCGGCAATCAAATCGACTGACGCACCCAGCGCAAACATCCCTGCGAAGTGTGGACAACCAAGCTCCGCGCGCGCCGCCGCATCGTGACGCAAACGCACTTCATCGTTTCGATCCCCGAAGGGGTCCTGAACGCTGAGCCAGCCAATCGCGCGCGGCTTGGTTCGATCCAACAATTCTCTGCTCAAGTAAACGAACCCGCTGCCGTAACCGGAAAGCATCCACTTGTGTCCCGTCGCGCAGAGCGCGTCAATCTTCATGCGCTTCACGTCGATCTCAAAAACTCCCGCTGACTGGGCAGCATTGACGACCAGTGCATGACTACCTTTTGCATTTCCCAACACTTCGAGATCGCTGCGAAAGCCATTGGAGTATTGGACGTGACTCAGGCAAATGATGCCGGTGCGCACGTTCATCGCGCCGCGAATATCTTCAATTCGCACTTCGCCACCAACAGACTTCACCAGATGCACCGGAATGCGTCGATGCATCCACGGCAGTGTCGAAACGGGAAACTCAAGATCGCCGGAGATGACTTCACCGCGCGTTTCCAGGGCATCGACAATGACGTTCATTCCCGAGGAGGTATTGGTCGTAAGGGCAATCTCATCCGGCTCGGCGTTGATGAACGACGCTATCTGACTCCTCACCGCTTCGCGTTTCGCGAGCCATTCATCCCAGTGAATGTCACCGTCATTCATCATCTGCTGGTAATACTCAGTCGCCGCGGCCATCGTCTGCCGCGACAATGGCCCCGCTGCCGCCGCGTTCAGGTAGGTAGAGTTTTCCGTCACCGGAAACTGTTTTCGAATGTCGTCCCAATTGATCATCTTGAGCCGCAAGATACACAATCAAAGTCTTCTTGGGAAACGGACATCGCTATGAAGACCCATCCGCTGCAAGATTCAGGATACCGACTGCCATGGGGGTTTGTTATACTTGCGACCTGTCATTCAGGAAACGGAGGATCGGTATGGCGCAATCTTTATCAGATGTCGCTATTAAGCAACTCAGTGTAGTGGAGCGGCTCGACTTGATAAGCGTGCTTTGGGATAGCATCCCGGATTCGCTCGATGAGTTGCCAATTCCGGAATGGCACCGCGAGGAATTGGAACGGCGGCTGGCCGCCGCGGACGCTGATCCCAGTGGGCGATTCCTTGGGAGGAAGTCAGGCAGCGCCTGCGAAAGAAGTAATGGGCCGGCGCATTGTCCTGGTCAGAAGCCCAAGCTGACTTAAAGGAAATTAGGAATAGTCAGATAATCACAAACGTGGGTGACGAGAACACAGAGAACATGAATGGCAAACGCCCTTTCGAGGAGCGAGTTTTCGCTCGCTTTAGATCGTATTGATAAGTTGGAATCTAAACCTGTCTAAGAGACTGGTGGCTTCGGGTGCACTTCACATCGGGATCCTGAAGAGTACCTCAACCCTAATGGTGCTGAGCCCTGGGCCTTGACCTACTGTCCGACCTCGACGACCTTGCTCGTGAAACTACAGTGTCGCTACAC
>DIYZ01000108.1:5448-8044 GCA_002427845.1 Chloracidobacterium sp. UBA6041
AACACAATGAAGAAGAACTACGACTTTTCAAAAGCGGTGAAAAATCCGTACGCCAAGCGCCTGAAACGGCAGCTCACGATTAAACTGGATGAAGAAACGATCGGCTATTTTCAAAACATGGCTGAAGATCTCGCAATCCCATATCAGACCTTAATGAATATGTACTTGCGAGAGTGCGCAGATTCTGGAAAGCGCCTGCGTCTGCATTGGAAACCAACTGCGAAGCCACGCGCGGCCTAGGCCTATATCGTCGTTTAGCAAATCGATTGCCGTTTGTCGTGTGCGAAAGACATCGGCGAACAGCACTCAAGAGAAGGCGCGGCAATCGGTTGGTTTCTCAGGCTATGCATTGTTGGGCAGCAGTGTTGGGTGATTAGGCGCTTCAAACCACAACGTCGCCAGTGGCGGCAGCGTAACAACTGCTGAAAATGGTTGGCCGTGAATTGGTTTCTCCTCAGCCTTGATCGACCTCGGCATTTTCACTCCATTCCCACCATAAACTTCCGAGTCAGTATTCGCGATCAATCTATATGTTCCTTTTCGCGGCAGACCTAGCCGGTGGTTTTCTCGCAACACGGGAGCAAAGTTGCCGACGCAAGTCAACTCGCGACCTGTTGATGGCGATCGGCGGATGAACGAAACAATATTTTCCGGTGCATTGTTCGCGTCAATCCACTGAAACCCCGCCGGCTCGCCATCTGCTTCCCACAGAGAGTTCTTCTTCTGGTAAATGCGGTTGAGATCGCTGATCAGACTTTGTATTCCCTTGTGCGCCGGCTTTTCCAGCAGATGCCAGTCAAGGCTTTCAGTTTCATTCCACTCGCGCCATTGCCCAAACTCGCCGCCCATAAACAAAAGCTTCTTGCCCGGGTGCGCCCACATGTACGCATAAAGCGCGCGCAGGTTCGCGAACTTTTGCCACTCTTCGCCGGGCATCTTGTCGAGCAGCGAGCCCTTCAGATGGACCACTTCGTCGTGGGAAAGCGGCAAAATGAAGTTTTCACTCCACGCGTAAAGCAAACCAAACGTCAGCGCATTGTGATTGCCGGCGCGAAACAATGGGTCGGTTTGAAAGTACTTGAGCGTGTCGTGCATCCAGCCCATGTTCCACTTGAAGTCGAACCCGAGCCCGCCCGCATAAACTGGATGACTTACTTGCGGCCAGGCTGTCGATTCCTCAGCAATCATCATCACGCCGGGGCAATCACGATGAACCACTTCGTTCAATTCTTTTAAGAGCGAAATCGCTTCCAGGTTTTCCCGCTCGCCAAACTTATTTGGCAACCACTCCCCATCCTTGCGGCTGTAGTCGAGGTAGAGCATCGAAGCCACTGCGTCTACGCGCAAGCCATCGAAATGAAATTCCCTGAACCAGTAAAGCGCATTCGCCAGCAAGAAATTTCGCACCTCATTGCGGCCGTAGTTGAAGATGTAGGTGCCCCAGTCCGGATGTTCGCCACGGCGCGGATCGAGATGCTCATAAAGAGCCGAGCCGTCAAATCGTGCCAGTGCAAACGCGTCTTTAGGAAAATGCGCCGGCACCCAATCCATGATTACGCCAATCCCGCGTTGGTGCAGATAGTCGATGAGATAACGCAGATCATCGGGTGTGCCGTAGCGCGCCGACGGCGCATAATAATTGCTGACCTGATATCCCCACGACGGTCCATAAGGATGCTCTTTCAAGGGCAAAAACTCGACGTGAGTGAAGCCCGTGCGCAATACATATTCTGCGAGCGCCTCGGCCATTTCGCGATAACTAAAGGAACGATTGTTCTCTTCAACATGGCGGCGCCAGGATCCGAAATGAACTTCGTAGATCGATAGCGGCTGGCGAAAATGTTCCCGGCCGGCGCGCTTCTTCATCCATTTCGAATCGCGAAAACGGTACTTCGATTCATAGACGATCGACGAAGTGGCTGGCGGAGTTTCGGCGTACGACGCGTAAGGGTCGGCCTTCAGAAAGGTAGGCAGTCCCGCCGATTTGATTTCATACTTATAGAGCTCGCCGGATTTTAATTTCGGAATGAAGGTTTCCCAAACGCCTGAATCACCCAGATGATGCAGCGGATGCCGCGTGCCATCCCACTCGTTGAAGTTTCCTACTACACTCACCCTCTCCGCATTGGGAGCCCAGACCGCGAAAGAAACTCCCTTCACACCTTCGTGGTTCAAAACGTGCGCGCCAAGTTTTTCGTAGATGAGCTCGTGACGGCCTTCGCCAAAAAGATAGAGATCAACCTCGCCAGGGACCGGCGAAAACGAATCGCGCGGAGCCGAAGTTTGTTTCGCAACTGAGGGTTTGCGAGTCCTGACACTTTGTTTGGAGGAGCGCGGTGTCTTAGTGGATTTTGAGTCAGTCCCGCTTTTGGCAGTTCCTTGCTGTTTGGAACTCTTTCTCGTGGGCTTTTCTGATTTGGTCATTGGTACGAGGAAGTCTACCGCAACTGAATCGCCCTGCGTAATGTTCGCTCTTCGGCTGGCGTCGGGCTGGAAGACTCCTGGGTGCGCTCCACTCAGCTTGGAGGTAGCTCAACGAGTCTGCGAAGCAGACTGCTTGAATGATTTACTTCACCAGTATTTCATTGCTCTGCTG
>DIYZ01000108.1:8305-10999 GCA_002427845.1 Chloracidobacterium sp. UBA6041
GCCGCGACGGCAGACCAAGCTCGTCCAGCAGTGAAATCGCGCGGGCCGCATACTTTAAGATTTGAATTGGCTCAATACCCGAAATATCGCTAAAGAACCACCCGCAACTGGTATACATCAGCAATGCGTTGCGCTGAAGCTCTAAGAATGCGAGTGCTCTCATTTCTTCTTCGCGGCTCAACTGGCGTGGCGCGTGCCGGCGCAGAAAATCTTCCCGCGACTTCTGTTGGTCCAGCGCCAACTCAATCGCCTCATCGCGAGCCGCCCACGGATCAGTGAACAGATCGCCGCGCGTTGCTTCAAAATAGGCTGCTGCCTCGTCGCGCAAAAGGTCGAGGGCCTTTCTCAAGGGCTCGCGCCATGACTGGTTCCAACCCGGCTCGCCATCAGTCTGACAACCGCAATCGCGAATCCAACGGCTTACGCCGTGAGTACAACTCCACGAAGTGCCTTCACCTTCGGGGCCACTACTGATTTGAACTTGAGCCGCCGGCGGATGTTGTTCCAAATACTCGCCATAGTTTGTGATCCGAAAGCCACGTGCCGGAGCGTCTCCTGCTAACGCGTAGGCAAGGCATAGATCACCGAACCTGTGATGATGCCCATAGCTTTCGCCGTCGGTCGCAACATTAACGAGCGAGCCCACGCCTTTCGCCGCCTTCGCGATCCGATCGACGAGCGAAGTACTCGAAGCCAGCGCCTGTTCAAAAGCGATAGCGTGGGCCAGCTCCTGATCATAGAAAAACACCGCAATGGATCGTCCTGAACCATCGCGATGGAGGTAGCGGTAAGCAATGCTGGTATCGATTGTGCCGCCGGCAACTGATTCCCACTCATGGTCAGGGCTCACGGCGTCAGCGGAATCATGACAGGCGGTAATGGCTGTCCTGTTAATGCGAACTCTTTCAGCTTGTTGCGGCGCCAGAATGACAAATCTGAGTCCTTCATCGATCAGCAAGCCCAACACTTCGTCGTTGCCGGCCGTCTCCGGCAACCACATTGATTCCGGCTCGCGACGGAATCGGTAACGGAAATCGGCTAAGCCCCAACGTACCTGCGTGCGCCGGTCGCGCTCATTGCACAAAGGGAGAATCGCGTGGTTGTAGGCCTGTGCGATTGCATTGCCGTGCCCACCGCGACGACCCAAGCTCTCCCTATCGGCGGCAATAATGCGCGCGTACGTTTCCGGATGCTGCCGCTCCAGCCACCAAAGCAGAGTGGGGCCAAAATCAAAACTGATGTAGGCGTAGTTGTTGATAATCTGCTCCTCGCCGCTATGGGCGTCAACAACGACGGCCGCACTGTTTGGCCCATAGCATTCCGCATGGACGCGTTCGTTCCAGTCATGAAAGGGATGCGCGCCGGGCTCGGGATCAACTACGCCGGTCCACGGGTTTTCACGTGGTGGCTGATAAAAATGGCCATGAATGATGAGAGTAGTCATCTGGAGTTATCGACAGGATTCACAAGGTCTACAGAGTTGAAAATTGTCGCAGTGGAAACCTGGGTAAGCAACATCGACTAACTCACTCCGGATACTCTGTTGCGAGAATGCGACTTCGACGCGTAGCGTCGCCATGAATGTAGCCGTGGCTTTCAAGCCACGGCTACCTGTGGCAAAAAAACTTCGTCGCGTCAGCGACGATTGGTCCGTCGCTACGGGAACGGAAAGGAAATTCATATTTTCGCTCCCGGCCTTGAAAGGCTGTGTAAAAACCATGTTGCTGAAGGAAATCACCCTACATCGCCACTCACTACAGAACCGTTGGCGGTAGCCAATGGATGCTAGCAGTCAAGTTCGGCCCATTGTTTCTCTCCCAAAATTGCGTGGAAAACATAACGGTCTTTCAGATGTATTTGAGTGCAGCATCCATTGGCTACCGCCAACGGTTCTGTATTGTGTGGCGACGTCGCCGGGGATTTGACACCGCCTGCTTTCACTTTCCCGAGTTTTGACACAGCCTTGAAAGGCCGGGCTACACTCACGCGTCGCTATGCGACGCAAAAGGACAAGAGACGGAGGAAATACCGGATGAGTCTTTGCGGGCCTTCGCGAATTCTCGGAACCCTGGCGTGGAAACGGAGTCAGAGACTGCAAATCTTCATTTAAGTTTTTCGTCGGCCGGCCATATCCAAACCCACCGCCGCAACCAGGATCGCGCCTTTGATAATGTTCTGCATATAGGGATCGACGCTTTTCAAAGACATGCCGTTATCAAGGCTGGCCATTATCAGCGCACCAATCACGGCGCCAAAAACCGTGCCGCGTCCGCCCATCAAGCTGGTGCCGCCAATCACGCAGGCCGCGATGGCGTCCAACTCCAACAACTGGCCGGCATCCGGCGAAGCGCTGCCGACGCGTCCCGTGTAGATGATGCCGGCTATAGCTGAAAGTACGCCCATCATGCAGAAGACGGCGAGCACATGCCGTCGCAGATTTATTCCCGATAGCCGCGCTGCTTCCGGATTGCCTCCGATGGCGTAAAGGTAACGCCCGAAGGTTGTGTTCTGCGTCAGAAAACTTCCCGCCAGCGCAATCGCCAAAAAGATGATTACCGGAATTGGTATGCCGGCATTTCTTCCTGGAGATATCTCGTAAGTATTCATCTTGTAAATGAACCAAACGATTACCGCCGATGGCAATACGATGCGGGCAAGCGTTGGCCCAGGCCCGGGAACATTCAAGCCATGACG
>DIYZ01000108.1:11227-17261 GCA_002427845.1 Chloracidobacterium sp. UBA6041
CCCAGCGTAACGATAAACGCGGGAATGTTGAGGTAAGCGGTTAACGCCCCCTGTAGTCCACCGATCAATAAGCCAACTGCCAAACCAGCCGCGAGCGATGGCGCCAATCCCCAACCCAGCCAGCCTTGCGCGATCGCCGCGATGCCACCGGCCAGTCCCACTGTCGCTCCGACCGATAGATCAATCTGGCCCGCAACAATCACCATTAGCATCCCCACGGCGAGAACGCCGGTGACCGCGGTTTGACGCATCAGGTTTGAAAAATTGCGCGACTCGAGAAAAATTTGGCCCGTCGAATAATGGAAGTAAATCCAAATCGCGACGAGCGCAAACAACATCGTATACGCGCGCAGCAGATCAGTCGGGATCTTCAGTTTTCCAATGCGCGTCTGCGGCGCGATCTCCGCCGGCGCGGCCAGTGAAAAATCGGCGGCAGTTGTTGGTCGATCGATATCGGATTTATTAGCTGAATCGCTCATGTTGGCACGTTCCCGGATACTGCGGGCTCCAAACTCCGTCCTCTCAGGCTGCGAGCGCGCGACCCGTTGCGCAAGCCATCACCTTCTCAGGCGTGGCCTCGGCGCGTGTAAACTCACCCGTCACTCGGCCTTCGTGCAAAACCAGCACGCGATCGGAAAGCCCGAGTATCTCCGGCAACTCCGACGAAACGAGAACGATCGCAATTCCGCTTTTCGCGAGCCGGTTGATTTCAGAATAAATCTCCTGCTTGGCGCCCACGTCGATCCCCCGCGTCGGTTCGTCGAGAAAAAGCACGCGCGGTTTGGTCAGCAGCCATTTCGCGAGGACAACTTTTTGTTGGTTGCCACCAGATAATGTCCCGGCAATAGCAAAAACGGAGCGGGCCTTGACGTGCAACTCTTTCGCGGCGCTTTCACAGGCGGCTGCTTCGGCGTCGACGTTTGTTATGAAACGTCCCGAGATCCGTTTGAGGCTGGCGAGCGTCATGTTGTTCAAAACCGTCTGGTCCAACACCAGACCAAATCGTTTTCGATCCTCAGTCACAAAACCTATACCCAAACCTATGGCATCGGCAGGGCCCGCAATGCGCGCGGCGTGGCCTGCAATTCTTATTTCACCGGAGAAACGACCCGCATGCGCTCCAAAGATTGCCATCAACAAATCACTGCGACCGGCGCCCATCAACCCGGCTATGCCCAACACTTCGCCGCGCCGCACTGCGAAGCTGACGTTCTTTACCAGACTCTTGCCGGGGACGTTTGGATCGTTCACGCAAACGTTTTTTGCTTCGAAGACTACGTCGCCCTGCGCGTGATGTACCGCCGGAAAGATGTCTCCAACTTCGCGGCCGACCATCTGCGCGATCACCTGGGCCTCTGTCAGTTCACTCGTTGGCCTGGTGCCGACCGTCTGGCCGTCGCGCAAAACCGTAAGGCGATTGCAAATGCGAAACACTTCTTCCAGCTTGTGCGAGATGTAGACCATGCCGACACCGCGCGCCCTGAGCTTATGAATAATTCCGAACAGCGTTTCAACTTCGGCGCCAGTCAAAGCGGCAGTTGGCTCATCAAGGACCAGTATGCGTGCGTTGTGTGAGAGTGCTTTGGCAATCTCAATCAACTGTTGCTGCCCAATGCCGAGGTTGTGTATGGGAGTGTGGGGATCGATTGCCAGGTGCAGATCGTCAAGCAATTGTCGCGCGCGCCGGTAGAGTTCTTCCCAGCGAATGACGCCAAGTGTGCGCGGCTCGCGGCCGAGAAAAATGTTTTCACCAACCGACATCTCTTTGACCAGCGATAACTCCTGGTAGATGACGGCGATACCGGCCTGAGCTGCGTCGTTGACGCTACCAAATCGCTGCACCTGACCCTCGATCAAAATCTCGCCACCATATTCCGGATAGGGATAGACGCCACCGAGGATTTTCATAAGCGTCGACTTACCGGCGCCATTTTCGCCGACGAGCGCATGCAGCTCGCCCTTCTGTAGATCAAACGAGACACCGTCAAGCGCACGAACCCCGGGGAAGGTCTTCGTTATGTTTCTCATTTCGAGAAAGGCAACTTGATCAAGTGGATTCATTCGCTAACCCGTCTAGGTTCAGTCTTCAGTCTTCGGTCTTACTCGTGCCTAGGGCCTTCTGCCTACTGCCTTGATAGGTGAGAAGCGGCGAAGCTTATCAGAGGCTGGCGCCGCATTGCCATCGATTTGTATGCCTGGCCTGCGTTTCGAACCCGGAAAGTAAGCGAAATATTCAGCTAACTCCAGCGCGCCTCGGCTCCCAGGCCGAGAACATCGTGCAATGGCGCCATGATCCGGCCATCCGGACAGAAATCGTTGAAACTTCAGGGCTTCGACCTTCTCATGCAAAATTTGTTGCATGGGGAACGGCCGCGGTATCACACCACGCCCCGCTGTCTAAACGGAGATTCGTGTTTGAGTTTCATCTCTGTCCAAAATGTGTAATTCAACGTTAAGATCGAGCATACTATGCCTAAACGCTTACAAATAAAATGAGACTCTTAGCAGCTATTCCCGGCATCACGTTGATCCTGGTAATTCTCTGGGACGCTTTTGAAACCATCATCCTGCCCCGGCGCGTAACGCGGCGACTTCGGCTTACCAGCGTTTTCTACGGATCGATCTGGGCATTTTCTTCCAGCATCGCGCGTTCGATGCGCAATCACAAAAGGCGCGAGAAGTACCTGGGAATGTTTGGGCCCTTATCGTTGCTGATGCTGCTGGCTATGTGGGCCGCCGGCTTAATCATTGGCTACACAATTCTGTTATGGGCCACCGACTCCGAGCTGAATGTTTCTCCCGCCGCTACAACATTCGGTACTTATCTTTACCTTAGCGGTGTCACATTTTTCACGCTGGGTTACGGCGACGTGGCACCGTTGCTGCCGCTCGGTCGTTTGATCGTCGTTGCGGAAGCCGCAACCGGTTTTGGCTTACTCGCCATAGTTATCGGATATCTGCCGGTGCTCTACCAGGCGTTTTCCCGTCGCGAGGTTAACATCTCGCTTCTGGACGCTCGCGCCGGATCGCCGTCGAGTGCTGCAGAGATGTTGCGGCGTCATGGCGAGAGCGGACACATGCATGAGCTGAGCAAAGTTTTGCACGAGTGGGAACGTTGGTCGGCGGAATTAATGGAAAGCCATCTGTCGTATCCGGTGCTTTGCTACTTTCGGTCGCAACATGATAATCAATCCTGGCTGGCGGCGTTGACCACGGTGCTCGACACGTGTTCGTTGGTGATGGTGGGAGTTGACGGGGCGCCTGCTTGGCAGGCGAAGCTAACGTTTGCGATGGCGCGTCACGCGGTCGTCGACATTGCGCAAGTATTCCGGACCGCGCCCAGCGCTCCGCAATCCTGCATCACCCGGCTTTATCCTGGCGATCTCGAACGCATCCGGGAAATCCTCGAAATTAGCAGCGCGCACCTGCGCGATGGCGAGGACGCCGACCTTAAGTTGGCTGAACTCCGTCTAATGTATGAGCCCTACGTGTCGGCTCTGTCGGAAATGTTACTGATGCCGCTGCCACCGTGGATCCTCGGGAGCGATGCGATCGATAACTGGAAGACCAGCGCCTGGGGCAGAATTCAGTGAAAATATCCGGTTTTTCTTCCGGTCCTGCCTGCAGGGCTCTTTGCTTGCTCGACCAGCCGCTACTTGGACGGGCAACGCTCGACACCTTCGCAAACATGGCCCCAAGGGAAACCAAATTGAGCCGCTGGTCTAACATTGGCCTATCATCTTGCTTAATAGTCGCGTTCTTTTTTAAGAGCTGGATTTGGCTTGTTGACACTTCAATGATGCCTGAATAGAATTCCATCTACCCCAAAACCATTGAACCAAGCGGAGGAGGGTGTCGGAGTGAAAACAACTATACGTGTCAATCGCAAGCGTCCAGAGTCCCTGACTAGACAGATCACTGACCAACTTACAAGCCTTATCGAGTCGGGCGCCATGACGGTAGGCAGTTATCTACCAAGTGAGCGCGAGCTCGCCAACTCATTAAAAGTGGCGCGAAACGTCGTACGCGGAAGTTATGAGAATTTAATGAAGGCGGGACGGATTCAGGGCGAAGGCCGTAAAGGTCGAACCGTCAGATCTTCGGGCGGGAAAAAACGCGCCGGCGCTAAGAGTTCAAAGAGTGCTGCCGCTGTCAAAGCACGCAAGAAATAACTTAACAACAATCTGGCGTCAGATTGGTTCCCCCCCTCGCCATATCTGGTAACAACGAAATCACTGGCTGGGAATCGTGGTTTCCTCATCGAGGGCCATGATTTCGCTGCGTATTGCTTTCCTTTCGGCAAGTAAACGCACGAAAAATCTTCGCCTCATCAGGAAGAACACGAGGGCGCGCAATCCGCCAAAAAAACTGTCAATCCCTTCAAAAAACAGGATCGCGAGATAACCCGCCAGCGGAACCAATACCGCGACCCCCACGGAGAATTTCCAACCCAACAGCTCGTAGCCCGCGACCGCCGCCAGCAGCCAGGTGAGCGGAAACAGAAGCATCGCCGAAATAATCTTGACGGTAGAAATCACATCTTCTTCGTTCTTTGAGAACCTCGTCGCGAGGAAACCTCCCAGCCGGTAGGCAGGATAATGAACCACAGCGCCCAGTGTTGCCGGAAGGATGAGCACCAGAAAAATGAGAACGCGGCCTATCAAGTGTCTGAAGACGGCAAGCGTAGAGGTTGGCGGTGAAAGATCGTCGGGATCGACTCCGGCCTGAGTTAGTTCTTCTTCGAACCGGCTCATTCTAACTTCGAGTTTGTGCAAACGCTCCGGGGTTCGTTCTCGCAAAACCGTGTAGGCCTTAATGAAGCGCTGCTGAAGTTGCAGCTCATCTGCCAGACTATCATTTCCCTCTTCATCGGTTTCCGATGAAAAAATTCTTTCCGCCCGCGTGATCGTCTGCAACGCCTCTTTGTGCTCAGCATCGAGTATCACCAGGCGAAGCGCACACTCGATGTTATTAGATAACTCCCGGACTGCCGCGCGAGGCGGATCGCCGTCGGCTTCAAGCTCAACCGGCGACACCGAGATCGGGTCGCCGAAATAGAGCAGCACAGCGCTGCGAAATTTTGTTTTGGAAGTGTAGTAAAGACCCGCCGGAACGATGCTTAGATCGGCCACCTCACCAGTGGATATGGCGGCGAGGGCTATCCGTGCAGCTCCGGTCTTGATTGGCAGCAGGTGGGGCTCGTCGTGTGAAACGCCCTCGGGACAAATACCGATCGTACCACCGCGCGCGAGTAGCTTTCGCGCGGCTACAAATACTTCACGATTCCTGACGACGTCTTCACCTTCATCCTGAGGGCGATATACGGGAAGCGAGTCAAGCGCACGGACAAAAAAACTAAGGATGGGAATCCGAAAAAGCGGGGCCTTGGCCAGGAAAGAAACGCGCCGCGGCGCGAGACAAAGCAAAAACGCGGGGTCAACCAGTGCATTGGGGTGATTGAGAACAAAGATGACAGGACTTTTGCGCGGCACGTTTTCCAGGCCAACTACTTCAACGCGCCGAAAATAGACGCGCATCGCAAATCTCAGAATGGCAACAATAATCCGGCGAGTCATTGGGGCATGTCGCGACGCTGGAGATTCTAATCTATTGGATGGGATCGGGTGAGGATTGTTCGGGACACACAAACTAAGCCACCGATAGACACGGATTGCACAAATCTGAAATCTTCATGACTTTCCGATCCGCGTTATCCGTGTTCATCTGTGGCTGCTCCTGTCTATCTCGGAAAGCGGTCTCGGTATTCGCCAGAGATAATAAACGCCTTGACCATTTCCGCCTGTTCGAAGTTGCCGCCGAATTGGTTTAGCTTATTGAGCCAAAACTGATAGCCACTGTCATCGGGATCGCGCCGCAGTTTTAGAATAATGTTTTGGGACGGGCTTGTCCATCGTCGCGTTGAGGTTGTTGCTCCAATTTGACATCTCATTAGGCCTCGCTTTAGCGACGTGAGTCCAGAGCGGTGGCTCTGCCGCGTTCCGTGCGGTAAAGCTCTGCCTTACCGGGACTCTAC
>DIYZ01000253.1 GCA_002427845.1 Chloracidobacterium sp. UBA6041
TCGAGTTTTGACACAGACTCTTAAGTGCTGGGCTATTCTCACTAGTCCGCTGCGCGGACTGAGCCGGAGACACGTTTTTGTGCAAAGTGTATCAACGAAGCGTTGTTTTAATTTCTATCCGTGTTTATCCGTGCGAATCTGTGGCGCTTTCTCGCTCGCGGTTGCCGGTGAAAGACAGCGCCGGCGCGTTTTGTAAACTAATGCTGCCCTCCATTTGATCGTTTGCAACTTCGCCTACGATTTGTGCTTCCATCACATGTCCGGCGACGTCAAATGAAATAGTTCCTGCAAACGATTCGCCATCGAAAGTCGCCGATACCAGCTCGCCGTCACCCATTTCCGATTCCACTCGTCCGGTTAACCCGTCTTCAGCTCGGGCAAGCGTTAGCTTCGCGGGAATGCTTTGCCCCAACGGCGTATCGATTTGCAGAGACCAGTTTCCCGCGATTGCGACCGCTGCAGTCCTCGAGTCAATTGCGCTCGCGGACCGGATTTTTCTCTTGCCGGCTGTGTTGTAAAACTCAATCTCTTCGGCGTAGGGTTTGACCTGATCTTGAAGCTGCGCTCCATCGCCAACGATTATGATTGCCGCCTCATCTGGCCTTACGTATTTCCTCGCGACTTCCTGAACCTGTTCGATTGTTACTGCTTGTATCCGGTTACGGTAAATTTCCAGATAATCATCAGGCAGACCAAACGTCTTTATCTGCACCAGCTGATCTATTAGTCCCTCCTGCGTTTCCAAACGAATGGGAAACACTCCCGTAAGGTACGATTTCGCGTCGGAAATCTCTTTCTCAGAAACCGGCTCATTGCGAATTCGATTTAGTTCGTAGAAAAATTCCTTAAGTGAGTCGCCGGTAACGGGAGTTCTCACCTCGGCAGTCGCACGAAACGAGCCGGCGGTGCGTCGAGCATCGAGACTTGAGTAAGCACCGTAGGTATAACCCTTCTCTTCGCGCAGATTCATGAACAGTCGCGAGGAAGCGTTTGCGCCAAGCACGGTATGCATCAGGAGCATCGGGAAATAGTCGGGGCTGGTGCGCATGATCCCGGCATTGGCGATGACGATGTTTGCCTGGGCAGAGCCTGGTCTATCGACAAGGTACGCGGCACGGGAGGCTCTTTGCGGCGGGTCGGGGAAGTCGTTGCCGGAAACATCGCCTGGCTGCCAACCGCCAAACAGAGACTCAATCTGCGGCAACAGTGAATCTCGATCAACGTCGCCGGCAACAATCAACACTGCGTTATTGGCAACAAACTCTGAGCGGTGGAATTCGAGCAGCCGATCGCGCGTCGTAGCATCGATGGATTCTGGAGTCGGTGCTGTAACGGAGTAAGGATGGTCGCCAAACACCACACGCGCAACCATCTCGCTGGCTAAGAAAGACGGTTGGGCGCGCTGTTGTTTCAGGCTTTCCTTGGTATTTTGTTTCGCCAGCTCTACTTCGTTTTCCGGAAACACCGGCCGGAGCGTTACATCGGCGAGTAACTCAAAAATGTTTTCGCTAAACAGCGAAAGTGAAGACGCGGCAATCGTTGTGTAATCGGAGTTAGCTCCTGCCTGAAGCGTGGCGCCCAGCCGTGCGACCTCATCCGCAATCTCGCGGCTGGTCCGCGACTCAGTGCCTTCGGTGAGTAAACCCGTCAGCATGTCCATGAGCCCCGGCAGATCTTGCGGATCGTGTGCATCGCCTGTTCGTAGAGCGAGACGATAACTGACGAGCGGCAGTCTCGGGTTTTCAACGATGACTACCCCGAGCCCGTTAGGCAGTGTGGTCTCAAACGCGGTAGGCAGCTTTAGCGAACGCGCAGGGAGTGGTGGTGGCGGTTGTTTTATCGAGTCGTGTTGTAGGTTCATCAATTAGATAACCAGAGGTCCTGAGACCCTTTCTGTTTGATTGGGTGGATCCGCTGCCTGTTGCGGTTCAAGCTGGCTGCCAACCGAGCCTCCCACCGTCACGTCGGCATCGGCTGTGGGTTCTGTCGCTGGCCTTGCCGGCACCTGCGGGGGCGGCGCAGTTGGTTGTTTTGGTTCACCCGGCGGTTGTGACGATGCTGAAGCGGCGCTTTCGCTCGCCGCGTCCGCGGCTGCGGCGGGCACTATGTCAAGAACGACGCGATTTTCAACGTCAAGATAGCGCTTAACCGCGCTCTGGATTTGGTCGGCAGTGATTGCCAAATACTGATCGAGTTCAGTATCGAAAAGTGTTGGGTCGCCATCGTAGAGACCATACTCTGCCAGCCGCTGCGCTCGATACATCGTTGATTGCCGTCCGCGAACTACATCGTTGCAGAGCGTGTTTTGCAGTTTTTCCATTTCCGCGGGCGACGGGCCCGCAGCGCCTAATGCTCTAATCTCTTCAAAGATCTGATCGCGTATCACGGCTACTTCTTCTCCCGGCTTTGGCAAAGCAAAAATGTACCAGGCGGATGGACCACGCCTCTCGTCGATTCCGCCCTGAATCGAAACTACGGATTCGTCACCCTTGACCAACTTTTGATACAGCCGGGAACTGTCGCCTTCGAAAATCAGATCGGCGGCGAGGGAAAGCGCATAAAAGTCTGGGGTCCTGCGCGGCGGTATTTTCCAACCAAGTACGAAGGCGGGTGCCGGGGCGAGCGAGTCTGAGTAAACCTCCTGTGTTTGCGCGACATCTTCAGGCTCACTCGTATTAACCGGGGGCGGAGGCGGCTGACTGGGAATACTCTCAAAGTATTTGCGCACCAGTGCGCTCGCTTCTTCGCTGTCGAAATCCCCCACAATTGTTAGCACGGCGTTGTTCGGCGCGTAGTAAATTCGGAAGAACTCCTGCACATCTTCAATTGTCGCCGAGTCAAGATCTTCCATTGAGCCGATCGTCGAGTGGGCATTGGCCGGATTCTTGAAAATTAACTCGTTGATTCGCAAAAACGCGTTGACGTAAGGCTGATTGTCGTAGCGCAGACGCTTCTCTTCCTGAACAGCGTTGCGCTGGTTGTCCAGATTTTCCTGGGTAACCTTCAGCGAGCGCATGCGATCGCTTTCAAGCCAGAGCGCCAGGGGAAGATGGCTTGCTGGAAGTGTTTCGAAATAGTTGGTTCGCTCGGTGGATGTCGTCCCATTCATTGTTCCGCCGGCATTGAAGATGTATTGGAAGTGTGCGGCCTTAGGAACGTTTTCCGAGCCCTGAAACATCATGTGCTCGAAGAGGTGAGCAAAGCCGGTGCGCCCGGTTTTTTCATTGCGCGAGCCAACGTCGTAGTAAAGCGCAACTGAAACGACAGGCACCGCATGGTCTTCGCAAAGGATAACGCGTAGACCATTGGTAAGGCTGAATTGTTGAATTGGTGTTAGTGAGAGCTTGAATCTTTCGGCCACTTTATTCTCGATTCGTCTTGACGTTTTTCGAGCGTGCGTCTCCACTGGTGGGAGTAGCACTTTTAGATCGAGGGGAGAACGGGAAAAGGGGGAAACTGACGCGTCGCTCAGGCCGGCTTTTCATTAACCATGCCGCGAAGCTCCGCGCGCAACCGCTCGATTTCGGCGAGTTTTTGCTGCACTCGCTCAAAAAGCGCAGACTGCGTCTTTATTCCTTCTTCCACCAGGAAACCCGCTGCTTCGGCGCGATTACGAAAAATTCCAGCCTGCACGAGCTGATCGACTTTTTCCTGGGCTGTGGGCGATATCTTAACAGCCACCACGTAATCATCCTTCGCTGCGATGGCGCGCTCGATGGTGCGACTGATGTCGCGACCGATGGCGCTCAGCGATTCAGGGATACGCGAGGCGATGTCTCTAATTGACGAGGCGGTGCGGGGTCTGTCTCCGGAATCACCTTCCCTTTCATCGTCTCTAAGCATTAAGTCATCGACCGTCTCGGAGGACGGCTGTTCTTCCTTTTGAAAATGGCTGCTTTGATATGGATTGCTCATAGTTTGAAACTCCTCAGATCAACCGGAAATTAAAACAGTTCTGTGCCAAGTACGTTTTTGGTCGTGATTAAGTTCATTCTACGGATGCCTGAGAAGAGCAGTCAAGCGGCGGCCCATGAACGTTTTGTTGTTTGCCATCAGCAGGATTTCCGTCGCAAAGTGCTTCGGCTACACGGGGCGCGGAATAACGCCGGATGTGCTTGCTCGGTAGTGGGGCATTCGTTAGTATTAGGATCGCCACACGCATGGATAGCTAGTTTTTCCGTTTGCGTGTGGGTTTTAGTAACCAGCATTCAGCGAATTAATTAGAGGCTTTGACTGTGAAAAAGATTTTTTCCTTCCCACTTATCACGCTCCTCCTACTCAACCTTCAAGGTTTCATTTTTGCGCAACAAAAACCGCAGTCGCACGCGCCGACAGGAAGCGCAGCGACCGGCAAGCCGGTTAACGGATCACTCTCGTCAAACCGTCGGAACGCGCGCAGCAGTTCGGTTGCGATTCCGGTTATTGAGAGAGATTTTGACGAAGCGCTGCGAATGATTCACGAGAATTACGTTGATGGCAGCAAACTGGATTACAACTCGGTCTTCAAATCTTCGATCATCGGCATGTTGCGGTCGCTGGATCCCCACTCCAATTATTACGACCGGGACGAATACGAGGACCTGAAAACCGACCAGCGGTCGGAATACTTCGGCATTGGCGCCTCGATTCAGAATTACGTCATTGGGCCGGACGCGGACACATTCATCACGGCAACATTTCAGAATTCGCCCGCCGCGCGAGCCGGTCTGCGTTTCGGCGACAGGATTGTGGCCGTCGATGGCGTAACGATGACAGGCAGGGAATCGGCGGATGTTCGCGACAGAATCCGCGGACCGCGCGGGTCGATCGTGAAGATTACAGTTGAGCGAGCCGCTGGCAAACGAGTACAGACCGTCGAAATAACGCGGGACGTGGTGCCGCAGCCTTCAGTTCCGGACGCGTACATGGTCAAGCCCGGAGTTGGTTATATCGACATGACGCGCGGCTTTAACTACTCCACCTCCGACGAACTCGAGTACGCCCTGGAGACCCTGCACTCCAAGGGCGCCAATTCGCTTGTCCTGGACCTGAGAAACAACCCCGGCGGCTTTCTGGACCAGGCGATTAAGGTCGCCGCGCTGTTCCTTCCGAGTGGCCAATTGATTCTTACGCAGAAGGGTAGGAACGGGCGCGATAACGTTCACGTCTCAAAAAACAGCTCGCCGGATCCGATTCCGCTCGTCATCCTTATTAACGAAAACACGGCTTCGGCTTCGGAGATCGTCGCCGGCGCAATGCAGGATCACGACCGCGCTCTGATTGTGGGCCAGACCAGTTTTGGTAAAGGTCTCGTCCAAAGCATCATTCCACTCGATTACGGCGCCGGTCTAACGCTGACGTCGGCGAAGTACTACACTCCGTCGGGCCGGCTCATTCAGCGGGACTATTCCGACAGCAGTTTCTACGATTACTACACGCACGGCGGATCTAAACAAATTGATCAAAAGCAAGACGATACGAAGCCCGCCGGGCCTGAGAAGACGACTGACACCGGAAGGAAAGTTTATGGCGGCGGCGGCATCGCGCCGGATGAAAGTGTCAGTGCGAGAACAATCACCGGAGCGCAACGACGTCTATTGAGTCCCCTGTTTGCTTTTACCCGCGAGCTGGTGAATGGGCGCGTTGTGGGGCTTACGGCTTACAAAGTTCCGGAAGGGATCGATTTTGAGCATGAGTTGCAGCCAGGCGACTTCACGATTACGGCCCCGGTCTTCGATGCCTTCAAAGAATTTGTCGCCAGGGACCAAACTTTCAAGAGTCTGGCGCCGCTGGTTGATCACAATCATTCGTTTATCGAGCTGCAGTTGCGATTCAATGTTGTCACTGCCGCATATGGCCGCGTCATGGCGGATAGAGTCTTTATCGCTTCCGACGACAAACAGGTGGCCCGGGCGGTTGATGTTTTGCCGCGCGCCCGCGACCTCGCAATGTCGGCGTCAAGACATCCGCCTCAACCCTGAGCCAAGGCGGAACTGTGGACCATGGGGCCGACTGGTTTACCGGTCGGCTCTTTTGTTCGGTGGCGGCGATTGGCCCGGAGTGTTTCAGCTATAAAACAAAATCTTGCGTCTAAAACCCCCGCTGTGCTATCGTTCTACGCAAGGAAGAGTTCTGCTACCGGAGATTTATGGCAAGAACGGCAAAATCACTCATCAATACCCAGGAACTTGGACGCGCCATTCGCCGTCGCCGCGAGGAATCGCAGCTTAGTCTGCGCGATGTTGCGGATCAGACAAATGTTTCGGCGTCCACCTTGTCGCGGATAGAAAACGGTACAGGGAAACCCGACGCAGACAACATCGCGCGTCTGACAACGTGGTTGGACGTTCCCCTGGAAAGAATTCTTAGTAGTGGCCGCGACACGGCAGACGAGGCGAAGGCAGTTGTTTATTATCCGCATGAGTCTACGCCCGAAATAGTCGAGGCCCATTTGCGCGCTGACCGCAATCTTTCGCCCGAAACAGCGGATGCGCTTTCAGCATTGTTTCGTGTAGCTTACTCACAGTTTAGTCGCACTGAGCCGGCCAAGTCCGCGCGAAAACGTCGCTGAGTCGTCTCCTCATTTGCAGGCTATAATCCAACGCATGATCGATCATGACTTGCCGCCCGGGGATAAGTGGCGGCTGTTCGAACTCCACGCTTTGGGCTTCCGCGATTTTGCGCGCGTCCGCTCCGGGGCGCCGCTTGATCCGTTTGGCCTGGCGAAGTTCGCCAATTTGCTCGTAATTGATTTTGAACAGATCAAGGGCCTGAGTGACGAAACTCGCGAACATCTGCTGGGCCAGGGGTCGGAGAAATGGTCGGGCGGCGCCTGTTCTCGCCCGCTGCCCGACGGTCGCAGGCTGGTGATACTTAATCCGAATCACGGGCGGATGCGAACTAACGCAACATTGATGGAGGAAATTTCTCACGTCTTTCTCGGCCATGAACCCAGCCGCCTAAACGTAGTCGCGCAAAATGCGCGCGGCCGTACTGTCTCTCGAGACTACAGAAAAGCAGACGAAGAGGCCGCCTACGCGACCGGTGCTGCCGCGCTTGTTCCTTTTTCGTCGTTGCGGAGATTTGTACTTGAAGGTCAAACGTCTCCTCAGATTGCCAAACATTTTCGCGTCAGTCGTGAACTAGTCGAGTATCGCCTGAAGGTTACGCGACTCTGGAAAACTTATAAGGCCGCGCAGCCAAATTCCGAAAGACGCGAATAAGGGGACTAAGGATAACCGCTATTTCATCCTTCGGCCCTAAACCCTTATAATTGCGTTTTATGCTTTTAGCCGATCTTCACGCTGTAGGGCCGGTCGACGTTTAGACTTATGAGCAAACAGATAAAAGAGCTGCCAGTGCCTGGTCTGACCACGACAGACAAGTTGCGCATGCTGCTCGACATTACCAAGAAAATCAGCCGGTCACTCGACCTGCAGGAAGTCCTCAATCTAGTGATGGACACGCTGGATTCGCTCATTCCCTACGACGCTGCAGGAATCTTCGTCGTGAAATGCGTGGACGAGAGCGCCGTCGCCGAAGGCGAGGAGCCGTGCGTGTTTCAGGCGGAAGCGGTCAGGGGTTACGACATCGATGAGTTGACGAATTTACATCTGAAACTTGGCGAAGGTCTCATTGGAAAGGTAGCTCTCACCGCCGAGCCCATTACTTCTCCCGACGTGCGAAAGGATCCCATTTATATTAACGCGCGGGCGGAGACACGCTCGGAGATGGTGGCCCCGATCATTTCCAACACAGAAGTCATCGGCGTTTTCGACCTGGAGAGCGACGAACTCGATGCTTACTCCGAAGACGACCTTGAGGTTCTTATGCTGCTTGCCTCGCAGGTGGCCATCATTATCGAGAAGGTGATGCTTCACGAACAGTTGATTGAGAAGAAGCGTCTCGAAGGGCAACTCGAAGTGGCGCGTCAGGTGCAGTTGCAGTTGCTTCCGGCTAAAGACCCGCAGTTAGACGGCTACGATATAAGCGCTTACAACTTTCCCACCGAAGAAGTTTCAGGAGACTACTACGATTGGGTGAAGATTTATGACGATCAAATTGGTCTGGTGATCGCCGACGTTTCCGGGAAAGGCGTGCCGGCAGCTTTACTGATGGCCTTTCTGCGCGCGAGCTTGCGCGCGGCCACCCACATTGGTTATTCCCCGCACATCTCGATGGCCAAAGTAAACTATCTGCTTTGGGAATCGATCGAGCGAAACCAGTTTGTCACCGCTTTCTACGGTATCCTTGACGTTACGAACAAGACTCTCACTTACACAAACGCCGGCCACAATCCGCCGCTTCTGCTTGATAAGGATGGCAATTCAAAGTTCATCGAAAGGGGCAGCCTTCCCCTGGGGATGTTTAAGGACACTCGTTACCACGAGTATTATCTGACAACCGAGTCGGGCGAAGTGTTGGTGCTCTACACCGACGGCGCGACGGAAGCACAAAGTCCGCAAGGAGAAGAATTTGGTCGCGATCGGCTGGCTGAGGCCGTTAAGGCAAACCGCCAACTCGGCGCGCGCGATTTAATAGCGGCAGTTCAGCAAGAAGTTGTTGAGTGGACCGGTGGCGTGGGCGCAGGTGACGACGTCACGTTCTTTGTAATAAAGGCTCTCTAGAGTCCGTCTTGTGCAAGATAGACAGCCGGCAAGCTGCTCGAGAGTAAAAGCTCCTCGGTAAAGTGGGATACTAATGAGCGGTCAGCGAACAGTGGGCATGATCACCACCCGGCGCCAGCGGCGCTCGATAGTCTCCGAAATGAAACTCTGTCTCGGCATCAGAAAACGCGTACACATCGAAGCCAAAAGCGTCGAGATAATTGCCAGGTCATCTGGTGAGAGGA
Source organism: Chloracidobacterium sp. UBA6041 (assembly GCA_002427845.1). Lineage (GTDB taxonomy): Bacteria > Acidobacteriota > Blastocatellia > Pyrinomonadales > Pyrinomonadaceae > PSRF01. The sequence continues at coordinate 8,831 of DIYZ01000253.1, forward strand.
GATAAACGGCGGGAGCGAAACCCGCTTCAGCGCGAATTTCCAGCAGGCGCTCAAGCACTTCAAGCGGTGCAAAGCATCTAACAGGATCTCTGTAGGTTGCCATGTTCCGGCGCCTCCTTTGAAAAGTTGTTCAGCGTTAGAGAACAGTCGCGCAACTTGAACGCTTCCTTTGATGTACGCGACGGGCCTTTGGTTCGTTTCGTTAAAAAAATCTTTAGCGCAAAGACTAGTACTTACTTTTGACGTCTCAGATAAGGGAAAAATTCCCGATAGAAAATGAGCAATCCAATCACTTCAACACCTCCGGAGAATACACCTCCACCACTTAATTTCGGCGCGGTTTTACGGCAAATGCTGAAAAGCTCCGACAAAGTCAGTGATCTGATCTTTTCGCCCGGAAGGCCCCCGCAAATAGAACTGGCCGGCAAGCTCCAGCCCGTTCAGATTCCCGGTCTGGAAAAGCTGACGCCTGCGCATACGGCGGGCATGGCTAAGGTGATCATCGGAGCCCACCAGACTGCGGCCGAAAGTATAGAAAAGACGGGGTCGGCGGATCTTTCGTTCAGTGCTCCCGGCGAAGCCCGTTTTCGAGTGAACATATTCAAGCAGCGGGGCAGTCATGCCATCGTGATGCGCGTGATTCCTACCCACCCGCCGAACTTTGCTGATTTCGATCTGCCCTCGCAATTGAAAGAGATCGTCGACATCAAGAACGGCATTGTGCTCGTTACCGGCCCCACCGGCAGCGGCAAGAGTTCCACGTTGGCGGCGATTATCGATCTGATTAACGAGACGAAGTATTACCACATCGTGACTATCGAAGATCCGATTGAGTTCTTGCATTCGCACAAGAACTGCACCATTCACCAGCGCGAGCTTCATTCGGATACACCAAGTTTCGCGATTGCGCTGCGCGCCGCACTGCGGCAGGCGCCGAAAGTGATTCTGGTAGGCGAGATGCGCGACCTGGAAACGATCGAAGTGGCGTTGGAAGCCGCCGAAACGGGCCACCTGGTTTTGTCGACGCTGCATACCATCGACGCCTCGAAAACAATTGATCGAATTATTGGCGTCTTTCCCAAGAACGAAGAGCGCGCGATACGCACGCGCATTGCGCAGTCGTTTCGTTACATTGTCTCCCAGCGATTAATTCCGCGCCCGGACGGTAAAGGCCGAATTGCGGCGATCGAAATTCTCAAGTCAACCATGCGCACGCGTGAATACATCGAAAAGGGCGAGTCGGAAGGCAAGTCGCTGCTCGATGCCATGGACCAGGGTGATCTGGACGGGATGCAAACGTTTGACGGTGTTATCGAGCACATGGTGCGCACGGGCGTGTTGACTCAGGAGGGCGCCATGCCTTACGCCACTAACGCAAATAACTTGCTCTTAAGACTCGGTGACCTGGGAGGACAAGCGCCGGTGCCAACTCCGCCGGCTTCCTCAAAGGACGAAAACTCGATGCTTGATATGATCGAAAGATAGCCGTACGCTAATATCTCACGAGGGCACACGGCCAGAGCCCGTAAGGTTGACGAGCAGAATGAAAAGTCCCGGCAACTCTCCCCTGAATTCGCTTGTTTACTCCAAAAATTCTTATGTTTTTGCAATCACTTAAACGTGTATTGCCGGCAGCGTTTTTCCTCGTGCTGCTGGCTGTCTCGTGTTTTGCGCAAACCGGTCCGAGCAATACTTTTGCGGGCATTCAAATTGAACTACCCGCGGGCGGGCATCTTCGTGTCGAGAATCAGTATGGCGAAGTTGCCGCTGAAGTTTGGCGGGAAAACTACGTTTCAGTTTCCGCTACGATCGAAGGAGCGAAAACATTCGCTCGCTCGCCAGTCATAATTGAGAACAGAAACCAACTAGGCATCAGAATCGTGCGCGGACCGAGCGATCCCGCGGCTGCGATCAGGTTAGCAATTAAGATTCCTGAGACTGCGCATGTCGAGATAGTGACGGGTAGCGGATCGATTAGGCTGCGTGGCGTTCCGGCAGCAGCAGTCGTCCGATCGATCGCTGGAGACGTGAACATAGAATTTCTTCAATCAGTAAACGCCGACATCGTTGCGCGATCGGCGAAGGGTTTAGTCAGATCAGAACTACCCCAACTGTTGAGCGAGAATGGCCATTTATTACAAGCACGTCTTGGATCTGGCGCACAAACACTGAGGATAAACACAGAAACGGGACCTATTACTCTTTCGCCGGTCAGTAATTCTGCGGTGTCCGAAAGACCCGACTCTAACTCGCCGGACGCGCTTGGCAACGAAGCTCCGATGAAAGCGGCCGGCATACCCGCGCCAGCTTCAGAGACGCAGGAAATCGGCGAAGGCGATATTATTCGGGTTGATTCCCAGTTGGTAACGCTCAACCTGAGCGTGATCGATCGAAATACTAATCGCGGCCTCGTCGGTCTAAGCAAATCAGATTTCAGGCTTTTCGAAAATGGCGCTGAGCAACAGATTCTTCAGTTTGAGTCTTCAGCGGCGCCATTTGATCTGTTGTTGCTGATTGACCTTTCCGGATCTACGCGCGACGTTGTAAAACTGATTCGCGCCGCGGCGTTACGATTTATCGATGCGGCACGCCCCTCAGATCGAATTGGCGTCATCACCTTTGCGGGCCGGCCGACGGTGGTTTCGCCGTTGACTCTAAATAGAGAAGTTTTGCGTCAGCGCGTTAGTGCCATGGACACGTCCGCTGGAGATACAAAACTTTACGATGCGACTGACTTTGCCCTGAACCATTTGCTCCAAGACCCGAAGAGTTCCCGGCGCACAGCGATCATCCTTATGAGTGACGGTCTCGACGGAAGCATTCCGGGCGTTCAGGGTGATGGCTCGCAACTTCCGTACAAAGATTTACTAAGCCGCATTCAGGAGTTTGATGGTGTGCTTTATACTTTGTGGCTCAATACGGAATACGAGTCGCTAAGTCCGCTGGACACGCAACCGGAGGCCTTCGACGCCGGATACGACAGAATGAAAGAGATGGCGGACACGGGCGGCGGTGTATTCTACGAGGTCGAACGCCTCGAGGACCTGGCGGGCGCTTATGAACGCGTCGTGGCGGATCTGGGGACTGTCTACAGCCTTGCCTATCGACCTGCTGACAAGACTCGCGACGGCAAGTGGCGCGCGATCCGCGTGAATGTTAATCGACCTGCCGCCGTGGCACGGGGCAAACGTGGATATTATGCAAACTGAGCGGCGTTTGATTCGTATAAAACAGCTGCGCGCAAAAGTATTTCTTGCCGTTTTGGTGCCTCTGCTGATCCCCACAGCCCACCTGACCCAAACACCGGACCCGGCCGAAACAATACGAATTGAATCCGACCTGGTTGATCTTAAGGTTGGGGTCGTCAGTTTGAACCCCCAACACCCTTCGCCGGAGTTGCGGCAGAAAGATTTTTTGGTGCTTGAGGACGGGCAGCCGCAGGAGATCGCGTTCTTTGCGGCCGCGGATGCGCCGTTTGATCTCGTGTTACTGCTGGACCTGTCCGGGTCAACCAAAGACAAGCTCAAGCTCATTCGCAATTCAGCCAAACGTTTTGTAGATGCAACGCGCCCAATGGATCGAGTTTCCATCGTCACATTTACCGACTTTCCACAAGTGGTTTCTCCGTTCACACGCGATCGTAAATTACTGAAGGACTCGATTGACGATATTGAAAAACCAGTGGGCGGCACGAAGTTTTGGGACGCGCTGCATTACGCGCTCGCGATTCTTCGCGCCTCGGGCAATTCGCTGCGAAGAAGCGCAGTGGTAGTCATGACGGACGGCGTCGATAATGCTTTGCCCAATGTGGCTGGTGAAGGCTCGCAGACGAGCTTCGATGAGTTGCTCGGGTTAGTGCGGTCTTCGGAGACAATGATTTTCCCGATCTATCTGGATACCGAGAAGGAAGAGATTAAGCGCCACCCTGCATCCCGCATGGCCTACGCCATCGCGCGCGCACAATTAGCTCAGTTAGCGGAAGCATGTGGAACCGTCTTTTATCGCGCCGATAAGTTGAACGACTTAGACGACGTTTATCAGCAGGTGATTAGCGACCTTGGGCGTGTTTATAGTATCGGGTATCGCCCGTCGAATACCGTTCGCGACGGGAAGTGGCGCTCGGTGAACGTGCAAATCGCAGATAGACCCGACGTGGTTGCGCGTGCCAAACAGGGATATTACGCAAAAAATGTGAGGGATTAGGGCGGCAGCCGGCCGTCGCCCGCGGCAACCGAAAAACTTGTAAATGCCCGGCAGAGGACTATAATTGGCCTTCCCCAGGCTTGGTCATCCAGAATCCGTGTTGAAAAGGAAACTCCATGAGAAAAGCCCTCGTCATCCCAGTTTGGCCGCTTTTTGCCGTTGCCTTGGTCGTTTCGCTTACTGTTGTGGCCCGTGCGCAGAACCGCGAGAAATTCATCATCTCCGCACAGGCCGGCGGAGTTAATGCCGTGACCGGTCGCGCCACGATGCGCTCGCGTGGAAACTCGGAATGGAAACAACTCACCATTAAAGAAGACCTCGAGGCGGGCGATGTCGTTATGACCGGAGTAGACGGACGCGTCGAGATGCTGCTCAATCCGGGTTCTTACATGCGCGTTGGTGAAAATTCAGAGTTTGAGCTGGCCGACAACTCACTCGAGAATCTGGAAGTTCGCCTACTCCGAGGCACCGCTATCGTGGAAGTCACGGGCGCTGACGACAGTGAATTGCTCATCGGGATCACAACTCCCCAGACGCACATGTCAATTGTTCGGCGCGGGCTGTATCGAGTTAACGTGGTGCCGGGCGATGCAACTGAACTCATCGTCCGAAAAGGTCGAGTGATGCTGGACGGGTCGCACACAAAGATTAAGGGCGGGAACAAGGTAGTGTTCAGCAGCAACTCCTTTTCAATTGCCAAGCTGGAAAAAACCAACAAGAAAAAGTTAGACACTCTGGAAGACTGGAGCAGGGTTCGGGCACAAACTCTGGCTGAAGCCAACAGCAAACTGCCGGGAAAGACGCTGAACGCGTTTGTCTCCAGCCTGGTTAACGATTGGTCGGGCTCGAGCTTTTGGGGTCGTTCCGGAATTTGGTTTTATAACCCGACTACGGTTTGTTACACCTTCCTTCCTTTTGGCTACGGTTGGGGATCACCCTACGGCGGATTTTACTCACGTTCTTTCTATGGCGTTGGTTATTACGGGGGGAATGGCATTTACCCCGGAGTGGGACTTGGCGGAGTCATTGGCGGGTCGTCAAGCGGGTCGGGTTCATCCGGCGGTTCCACGCGCTACCCGCCTCCGTCCTCAGGTTCAGGTCGGGTCCAGGATTCACCTACGAGTGGCCATGGGAGGCCTGAGATCACCCATGGACCAGTGCGTGAGCATCGCGATTACTGAAATGATTTTAGGGCGCGCGAAGATCTTTACTCCCTGTCCTTAAAAAGTCGGTTTAGCTCTCCGTCTATCAAAGCCTTCGCTTCCGAGAGGGTCAATCCTGCCAGCGCCAGGTGAGTCAAGACAGTTCCCAGTTGGCTGCGGAGTTGTTCCTCAGTCGTTTGGCTCAGCAGACGGGATTTGACGACTGCTCCGGCGCCGTGTCTGACCTTCACCAATCCCTCTTTCTGCAGCTGCCTGTAAGCGAACGCGATCGTGTTGAGGTTCACTCCCAGGTCTGCTGCAACCTGACGAACAGGTGGCAGAGACGACCCTTCAGATAACTCGCCAGCAGCGATAAGCGCCTTGATCTCATCGACAACCTGCTGATACATGGGACGACGGTCACCCTCATCAATGGTTATGTACATATTGTCTATTGCACGTATACACCAGACAATATACGTTTGTCCAGTCTTTTTCGGGTTGATTTTGACGGAATAAGGGTCACGTGTGCGTTAGTTTGTTTGCCAGAGCCAGGGCCGACCGCGTCAAGCCGGATATCCCACCGGTACAGGTCGTGTCGCTCACAACGAAGAGGTTGGAGAACGATGTCTCATGCGCAGGGTGTTTGGACCAGACACTCTCGGGAGTGGGGGTTACGCCGCCGACCATGCCCAACTTTCGCCGGGTTAGATCGTAAAAGCTTCGCGGTGTGGCAGTGTCGATAACTTCGATGTTGTCGCCCAGCTCAGGCATGGCAGCGTGAAGCCGGTTCCAATACGATTCGAGCATTCCCTGATCTTTCTCTTCGAGCTCGGTCTCGTCCTTATGGAAGGTAAACCATGCATCGACGTCAGTGAAGGCGTGAACAGTAACCGCTCGTTTTCCCTCGGGTCCTCTGGGATCCCACGAAGGCGCCGCCGCAAATAGCAACTGATTATTTTCCGGATCGTAGTCCTGACCGTCCTGCCAATCGGTTAGCGCCATGACATGACTCGAAGGTAATGATGTAGCCGCGTCATCGTCCATAGCCAGATAGAGCAGGTAGGCACCCCAGCCTCGTAGACCTTGCAAGTGCTTTCGGATTTTATTTGGCGTACGGTTGAGACCCACAAGTTTTCCGTACGTATCCCACAACGTCAAATTGCTGACAATCGCTTTCGACGCGGTCACGGTCTCACCAGTCAAAAGATCGACTCCGCTTGCTACGCCCGCGGAATCGTAGGAGAGTCTGAGCGCAGGCGTGTCGAGACGAATCTTGCCGCCGCTTCGTTTTATGGAATCCGCCAGAGTGTTCCCGAGCGCTTGAGCGCCGCCGCGAATGGCAAACATTCCCTCGTGCGGCGCGCTCAGGGCCAGGGCCGCATGAAGATGAGCGACTTGCGCGCTGCTGCCCTGGATCAGCGACTGCAACTGAACATCTACGAAGCGACGGAAGCGGGAAGACACTCCGCTGAGTTGCGCAAGAGTAGTTTGCCGGGCGGCCGTGAGAATCTCCGCTCCCATCCTACCTTCTGACACCAGGCTAAAAGCGCGCCGGGATTTCGAGACTGAGAAGAAGTCCGGCGTCCGTTGCAGAGATCGCCGCAATGCCTGACTCAGCGGAGTTAGCTTCCGGTAAAAAGCGACGGCGCCGTCTACGCACTCGGGAAAGACTGCCCGCAGGCTCTCCTCAAACTGCTCAGTATTCCTGGTTAAAGCAATTTCAGATTGATCAGGCAGACGCACGACATAAGCCGGCTCCAATAAGTGAACTTCGGGCGAATCAACCGGAAGCTCGGAAAAGACTTGGTCATGGATCTCATTGGGCTGCCACAGGGAATAGAGTCCATCACCTTGCTCGAAACTGTAGCCGAATTTATCAAAGCTTGACGCGCAACCACCGACCCGCGGTTCTCTTTCCAACAAGCAAACATCTACTCCCCGTGCGGCGAGTAAGGCGGCGACTGTCAATCCGCCGATGCCTCCGCCTACTACGACCACCTCATGAACCATGTTTTATGTTAGGAGTCGCGAAATGTGACCGATCAAGAATCCAATTGCCGAATTCTTTTCCGGCGTAGGTTTCTGCGCAAACGGTTGCGCTATGAGAATAAGCGCCTGGATGCCGTTAAAGACGAGATGCATTACATACGAGGGCAGAAGCCTGCCGGTGCGGGCGCGCACCAACGTCAACGTCACGCTGAGAAGCGCAATTACAAAGATTACACCAAGGTTGTTGTAATACTGGAGAACGTGGACTCCCGTGAATAGCGCCGAGGCCAGCACTACTGCCCAGGCCATCCCGACCGCTCTTTGAAACGCAGCATAGAGCACTCCGCGGTAGATCAACTCTTCCACGAATGGACCGGTCGCGGCTGCCAGAAACGCCGTGGCGAAACGGGTTTTTAGCGAGCTTTTTATGATCAGGTCCATCTGCGTATCGTCGCCGCCGAGAAGGTGCGTTATTAGGCCCCCCAGGAAGAGCAGGGCGATTGCCAGGCCGATAGTTCTCCACGGCCCGAAGGTTTCCGGCCAACTCCAGCCAAGTGTTTGCCAGAACGGTCGCCGGCCTCGGTTGGTGACTACAAACCAAACTATCAGGAAGGTAAGAATGTGAGTTGGCAGCACGGCGATTATTGAAATGAAGATCAGGTTTGGGTCAGTTCCCAAACCATCCGCCGAACCCTGGATTAACACGCGGTAAAGTACGTAAGGTATGGAGGCCGCGAGCGGTACGAATAACAATAAGGCAACACTAATGACCCAGACGAGCACGGCATGCATAACTCCCCAGGGCGGATCATCGGGATCGATTGATCCGAAATGAGATAAGGCGGCCTGTCCGGGAGCGCCAGGCTGAGCTTCGGTCAACGGTTCTTCCAGCGAAACAGGTTGGTTAATGGACACGGTGGTGACGAGTGTATGAAGTTGTCATTAAGGGGTCAAACGAAAAGCTAAGCGCCGGCGGAGATCGTTGCGGAGTTTGCTCTTCAGACTGCGGGATAGTCAGCTTCCAGCATGGATGGGCCGATGCGAGGTGCTGTCAGCATTACGCCGATTATTGTCTTCGCGTCTTCTATCTCGCCGGTTGTGATCATGCTCAAGGCCTGGGAGAAAGGAACGCGGACGATCTCGACAACTTCATCCTCTTCGAGTTGTTGCTGAGTCTCCGTCAATTTCGTAGCGAGGTAAACCCACATTTTCTCTTCACAAAAACCCGGCGAAACAAAGAACTCGGACAACTTCTCTAAGCGGCCGGCGACGAAACCTACCTCCTCTTCGAGCTCTCGCGCGGCAGCCTCCTCGGGCGCTTCGCCACGCTTCAGCTTTCCCGCAGGCACTTCCAACAGATACCGCACCGCCGGGTGGCGATATTGGCGAATCAGCGCGATCGTGCCGTCCTCAAATACAGGAACGATGACGGCACTGCCCGGATGATGCACAGTTTCGCGCTCGTAAGTCCTGTCGCTCTGACGAATCGTGTCAATCGTTACGTCAAACACGCGTCCGCGATATATTTCTTTACTACTGAGAATTTGCGGACAGTCTGTAGCCATAAGGTTCCTTTGCAATGGTATGGATGTTTGGCCCAATAATTAGCCGGCAACTTCCGACAGTGCGGCCGCCTCTATTATCGCCTTGATTTCCCCGATCAGATACAGCGAGCCCGTGATGCAGATCATGCCGTCCGCTGCAGTCACTTCTCTTGCCAGGCGAAAAGCATCCCGCGCTGAACCCGCAGTCAGAATTGTTTTGCGGTCGATGATTTGTGATGCGGCTCTTTGCAATGCGTCAACTCCGGCAGCCCTGGGGTTGTCGGTTTGAGTAAGAATCAGACGATCGGCGAGGGGAAAGAGAATTGCCGCCATCTCTCCCAGCTTCTTGTCGTTCATCGCGCCGAAAACGAGTGTCAACGGTGCCTTTATGAACTCCTCGAGAAACTCGAGCAAAGCCTGCGCTCCGGAAGGATTATGTGCGCCATCAAACAACAGCGCGGGTTGACCTTCGTGCAGCTCCAACCTGCCCGCGTGGCGCGCCACTTCAACCCCCTTGATGATTGCTGCTTGTGGGATGTAAAAGCCCCGCCGGCGCAGCGACTCTGCGAGCCGAATCGCCACTGCTGCGTTCGCAATCTGATGTCGCCCACGTAATCCCAACTGCACATTTTCGTATCGCCCTTCCGGCGTCTCAAACGAAACCCTGCAGCGACCATGGTTAGTCGCGCCCGCGACGCGATGCCGCGATTGCTCTGACTCGACGTCTGGCTGGACGTTGCATTCTGCGCAACGTTGCCTGATCACAGCGAGCGCTTCCGGTGGTTGCTGTGCGATTATCGCAGTTACGCCCGGACGAATAATAGCGGCCTTCTCGCGAGCGATCTGTTCGAGAGTTTCTCCAAGATACTCCTGGTGGTCCAGCGCCAACGGAGTGATGGCGATAATCCCGGCTTGGGCAACAGTGGTGGCGTCTAGGCGTCCGCCCAGTCCGGTCTCGAGAATCGCCAGCTTGACTCCGGCTTCGCGAAAGGCAAGCAGCGCAATCGCGGTGACGTGTTCAAAGAACGTCGGTAGAGCCGCAATTTTCCCGGCTGCCAGCAAATCCTCGGCCGCCAAACGGACCTCGCTCGCGTATTGCGCAAACCTGTTCTCGTCGATTTCGCGTCCATCAATTCTGATTCTTTCGGTGATTGAAACGAGGTGCGGAGAAGTATAAACGCCGGTAGGGATGCCTGCGGCACGGCAAATCGAATCGAGGATCACGGCAGTCGAGCCTTTACCATTCGTGCCGGCAATTTGCACAGACTCATACGCCTTCTGAGGAGCGTCGAGACTCTCAAGCAGCAGTTCTGTATTTCTAAGTCCCAGCTTGATAGCGAGCGTCTCGTGTCCGAGGCT
>DIYZ01000156.1:0-5254 GCA_002427845.1 Chloracidobacterium sp. UBA6041
AACGTTGGGACAGTACTGATCTCAAATGACAGATGCAAAATCTCTTCCCAGGTTCTAACAGGACTGAATGTCACGAATAATCACCGCCGTAGTCGCCCTCCCATTTCTGATCGCATCAATCTTAATCCCCTGGTTGCAGCCGCTTTTCGTTCTGCTGGCCGCTGCCGCCATGGTGCTTGGTCTTTACGAGTTTTATTTACTCGCAGGTAAAAAGGAGATGAAGCCAGATCCCGCGGCGGGATACCTCGGCGGCGCGGCCCTCTTCACCGTCTTTTATTTCGCGAGTCCGGATGCGATGCAGCAACGTTTGGACATACAAACCATCGTCCTTGTTATTCTCGCACTGACCATAGGGACGCTGGTCGCCGCTACTTTGCGAGGCACCCCGTTCGACAAAATGATCGCCTCCTGCGGTGCCACAATTCTCGGCGTGCTTTATGTTGTTTTACTTGGTGGTCATCTCGTGGCGGTGCGTACCGGATTTGAACAAAAACTCTCGGCGCATTTGTTGTCGTTCTTCTTCCTGGTACTCATGGGATCAGACACCGGCGCTTACTACGTGGGCAAAGCTCTAGGCAAACACAAACTGGCGCCAAAGATTAGTCCCGGCAAAACCTGGGAGGGAGTCGCGGGCGGCGTCGTCGCAGCCCTGGCATTTGCAGCAGTTTCACACTTCTGGTTTTTTCGCGAACTACCATTGAAATGGATGCTGCCGCTGGCCGCCGTGATGACCGTGCTGGGCATACTCGGAGATCTAACCGAAAGCGCGCTTAAGCGCGGCGCGGGCGCCAAGGACGCTGCCAAAATATTGCCTGGACACGGCGGCGTACTCGATCGTTTGGATAGCTTGCTCTTCAACGCACCGCTCCTCTACTATTTTGCACACTTCTATTTTGGCCCCCATTTTAATTAACTGATGACTACCAAAAAGAAAGAACATCCCCGGCTGGCGGCATAAACTGGCGGCATAAATATGAGCGCGAACATTAGTGCGAAGGGGATTGCCATACTTGGCTCGACTGGCTCGATCGGCTGCAACACGTTGCGCGTGATCGAGTCGCTGGGCAGCGAAAAGTTTCGCGTGGTCGCATTGGGCGCGGGACACAACGTGCAGACGCTCGCCGATCAGATTGCCTACCACTTGCCGGAACTGGTCTCCGTGGAGACGGAAGAGGCCGCGCATGATCTGCGCGGGCAACTCTTCGAGCGAGATATCGATCTGCCGCGCATAATTGTAGGTGAACCGGGTTTGATTGAAGTCGCCACGCATCCGCAGGCCGAGTGCGTAGTCTCTGCCACGGTGGGTGCAGTTGGTTTTGTGCCGACTCTTCGAGCACTGGAAGCAGGGAAGCGGGTGGCGCTGGCTAATAAAGAAACACTGGTGATGGCCGGGGAATTGATGACCAAAGCCGCGCAAGCGTCAGGCGCCGAGCTGCTGCCGGTTGACTCCGAACACAACGCCCTGCATCAGTGTCTTCGTGGTGAAAAGCGCGCGGAAGTTCGCCGCATAATTCTGACCGCTTCGGGTGGTCCTTTTCGCACCAAGACTAAAGCCCAGATGCAGGAATCAACTGTATCGGAAGCGCTGCGTCATCCAACGTGGAACATGGGCGCCAAGATTACGATCGACTCCGCCACCTTGATGAACAAAGGCCTCGAGGTGATCGAAGCCCACTGGCTGTTTGGCTTCGCGCCAGACCAAATTGGGATCGTGGTTCATCCGGAATCCGTCGTCCATTCCATGATCGAGCTTATCGATGGTTCCGTAATCGCGCAGATGGGTATCACTGATATGCGTCATGCGATTCAGTACGCGCTGACATATCCTGAGCGGCACGCGTGTGAGTTACCGTCGCTCGATCTGACTGCGTTGTCGGCGCTGCATTTTGAACCGCCCGACCTGGATCGTTTTCCTTGTATCGCGCTCGCCTATCGCGCCTTGCGCGCGGGCGGCACCTTGCCGGCGGCGATGAACGCCGCAAATGAAGAAGCCGTGCAGGCCTTTATCGAAGAGCGTATTTGCCTGACGGATATTCCGCTGATAATCGAAGCAGTCATGACTCTTCATAACAACCAACCAGCCAGCGAACTCGCCGCGATACTCGAAGCGGATCGATCCGCTCGGCTTACCGCCGCCTCCGAAATACAAAAACTAGCAAAATCTGTGCCTTTAATCGCTGAAAGGACCGTTTGACGCGCCGTTACCCGCCGCGTAAACTCGATTACGGTAACTGGGTTTCGGATCTAAGAGTCCCGGCCCTCTGGTGTTTAATATTTACAACGAGACAAGAAAGAGATCTTTTTGATGACTGTAGTTATTGGAATTCTTGCTTTCATTCTGATTCTTGGTGCGGCTGTGGTCTTACATGAGTTTGGCCATTTCGTAGTTGCAAAGCTATTCAAGATCCGTGTGGAGACTTTTTCAGTCGGTTTTGGCCCGCGTTTGTTTGGAAGAAAATGGGGGCAAACTGATTATCGCGTGTCCGCCATTCCGCTTGGCGGTTATGTAAAGTTGGGAGGCGACGAATCGAATGCGCCGATCGAGGGTGAGGGCGCCGCGGATATTCCGCCGAAGGAAAGATTCGATCTGCGTCCGCGCTGGCAGCGGATCCTGGTCGCACTCGCCGGGCCGGTGATGAATATTCTGACGGCGCTGAGCATCCCGCTCGCAGGCGCTCTGATGTATGGAGTGCCGGCTGTTCCCGCACCAGTGGTGAGCTACGTCTCAGCGGGCGGAGCCGCACAAGCGGCGGGATTGCAACCGGGCGACCGCATTGTCTCCTTCAACGGCTCTGAGAATCCGCAGTGGGATACTATTCATGGCGACGCCCTACTCTCTCCCGGTCAACCTTTGCCAGTCGTCGTTGAACGCAATGGACAACGTATACCGTTAACGATTGCCCCTACGGCTCACGTCGAAGAAGGTGAGACTGCGGGCTTTCTCGATTTCGTTCCTGACAATGGCGGCTTTCCGGTTGTTATCCGTGACGTGACGAAAGACTCTCCGGCTTCCGAATCCGGCCTTCAACCAGGCGATCGCGTGCTGGCCATCAATGAACAAAGCGTACGGAGTGCCGAGCATATTACGCAGTTCGTCAGAGAGCACAAAGCAGAGCCAGTCACGCTGACCATTGACCGTAATGGCGAAAAGAAAGACATAACTGTTACGGCCCGCCGTCTGGCGGATGGCACGGAGCGCCTGGGTATTCTGCCTGTCGACGATTTTCCTTTGGTCCGGCCCAGTTTCAGCGCGGCCGGCGCCTATGCCGTGCGAACGAATTTCGAGATCCTGCGGCTGACCGGCAAAGCGCTGGGACAGTTCTTTACCGGTAAACGATCCGCGCGCAATACTCTGTCTGGCCCCGTGGGGATCTATAAAGTTGCATCAACTTCGGTGGAAAGATTTGGCTGGGGCGGGTTCTTTACGACGCTCGCTTTCTTGAGTCTGAATCTGGGCATCTTTAATCTGTTGCCGATACCGGTGCTCGACGGCGGCGCGATATTTATTCTTTTGCTCGAAGCGGTGCTGACGGCGGTCGGTCTGACGTTGTCAATGCGAGTGCGCGATAGAATTCAGCAAGTTGGTTTCGTGATGGTCCTGCTACTTATGGTTTTTGTCATTACGAACGATGTACTGAAACAATTTTCGCGTCCGCCTGACAGCTCGAAACCGGCGGCGACAACACCAGGGAAATGAGTTTCGAGTTCGGAGTTCCGGGTTTCGAGTTATAAGGGTCCCTACCTCGAAACTCTTAACCCGAAACTCGAAACTGAAAGTACATATGCGAAAGTCGAAAGCAGTTCAGGTTAAGGGCGTACAGATTGGCGGCGGCGCACCCGTTGTCATCCAGTCCATGACCAAGACGGACACGGCGGACGTCGGGCAAACTGTTGCTCAGATTGAAGAGATGGTGCGCGCAGGTTGTGAGATTGTGCGTCTGGCCGTTCCGGATGATGACGCTGCGTTGGCGTTGAAAGAGATTCGCAAGCGCGTTCCTGACGTTCCCCTGGTCGCGGATATTCATTTCCATTACAAGCTGGCGCTGCTCGCCCTCGAAGCGGGCATCGATAAGCTGCGGCTCAATCCGGGAAACATTGGCAAGCACGAACGTGTTCGCGAAGTGGTCCGCGCGGCGCAGGCGCAGAAAGTTCCGATTCGTATTGGAGTCAATGGCGGATCGTTGGAAAAAGATCTACTGAAGAAATACGGTACCGCAACGCCTGAGGCAATGGTCGAGTCTGCCCTGCGTCACATCCAAATCCTTGAAGATTTGGATTTCACCGACACGATTATTTCCCTGAAAGCTTCCGACGTACATCGTACAGTCGCCGCTTATCGTCTGTTGGCCGAGAAGGTCGACTATCCATTTCATCTCGGCGTGACTGAAGCCGGCACAGCTTTCGGCGGCACCATCAAGTCGTCAATCGGGCTCGGCATACTGCTCCACGAAGGTATCGGCGATACGATTCGTGTTTCCCTTGCGGCTGAGCCACATGAAGAAGTGCGCGTTGCGTGGGAGATCGTTAAGTCGCTGGGGCTGCGCACGCGCGGCGTTACCGTGGTTGCTTGCCCCACCTGCGGCCGCCTGGACGTCGACAACTTCGTCGAGATCGTTACTGAGATCGAGAGACGCCTGGCGCACGTAGAGGAGCCTTTGCACCTTTCGATCATGGGTTGCGCGGTGAATGGCCCAGGGGAAGCCCACGATTCGCAATTGGGGGTGACGTTTGGCCGCGGCGTGGGCATGATCTTCAAAGACGGAGTGCCCATGCGCAAAGTTGCCGGCGAAGACATCGTCGAAGCATTTGTAATGGAAACCGAAAAACTGTTGAGCGAAATTGCCGCGAAGAAACCTGCCGCAGGCGCGACCGAAGAGACCGAGCTGGTCAGCCTCACCTAGAGAAGAACAAACACTTCGAGAATCATTGAATGCTGCGCTGGTTAACTAACCGTGCAGCGTTTTGTTTTGTTCAGAGTACAACCTTCAGGTTGCTCCTTTTGGAAACGTCAAGCGGCTTTGCAGAAAAGGTTTCTTCGGCCCTTAGTCCGCGCAGCGGGCGAGTGCAAATAGCCCAGCACTTTAGTGCTGGGATTCGCAAAGCGCAGAAACATAGCCCGTGAAACGGGCGACTGAAGCCGTGTTCAACGAGAGAAGACCAGCCGTCCGTTACGCGGACTCCGAACCGGCACGTTTCGACAACCCAGCACTAAAGTGCCTGTGTCAAAACTCGTCTGAGCATCAAATACGCCGAA
>DIYZ01000156.1:5417-8393 GCA_002427845.1 Chloracidobacterium sp. UBA6041
GGGTGATACCCTGGGCTAGCCTACGTAACGCCTTCGGCGTAAAGAACTCGAGTTTTGACACAGACTCTAAAGTGCTGGGCTATTTGCACTCGTCCGCTGCGCGGACTGGTTGAATTACTTCTTGTGCAACGCCGCATTAAGGACAAGATTGTCTATCGTATATAAGTAAAGTCGCTACCGGGGCAGGAAGCGCCTCTTCTGTAGAGGCGGTGAGGCCGCCGCCATTGTGAGAAACAAAGCGTCGGTGGCAGCCTTGCGATTAATGTTTACGATCAGTTGTTCCCGCATCTCTTCAATCTGCGCGATCCAACCAGCGGGTCGAGTGCTGTCCAAATGTTTACTTATCTTCTCGAGCTGGGGCAACAGGTCTTCATTAACTACGGTCTCCGCCGGCGACCGAAGCGATAGTATCCAGGCATCGCGAATCAGAGTTTCCAGAACATCAAGCCTCGATTCATATTCATCTTTATAGCGAGCTTCGTTCAATTCTTCCGCCGATCGCAGCAGCCCAATTCGATTGTCGCTGAGGGCAAGCGCCTCGAGCACCCTGAGCATCGCCTCTCGTTGTTCTGTAAATTCTTGAAAATCCTGGGCCAGCGCGCGACCGAGGCTGCCTCTGGCAACTCGCGCGCGAATGCGGGACTCTCGGGCTCCGGCAATCTTGTTTGTTACCAGATGACTCTCTATCTCATTCGCAGACAGTGGAGAGAATCGAATCATCTGGCAGCGCGACCGAATTGTCGGCAGCAGCATCGCCGGACGCGACGTTAATAGAACAATATGAGAGGTATGCGGTGGTTCCTCCAGGACTTTCAAAAGCGCATTTGCCGATGCATCGTTTAGCTTGTCAGCATCATCGATCAAAAACACGCGCGCCTTGCCCTCATAAGGACGAAAGTTTGCCTCGCGTTCCAGCTTGCGCATCTGGTCGACCAGTAACACTCGCTTGGGAGCCGCGACCAGACCAACATCCGGATGGTCTGTCCAGACAATTTCTTTCCAATCCTCCGACTCGATGCTTTGCGGATAATTGAACGTACCGATTCGTACGCACGAAGGGCAATGGCCACAGCCTTCAGTGCCTTGAGGCGAACGGCAATTGAGGGCCCTCGCAATTTCCAGCGCGAATAGTTTTTTACCGACACCTTCTTCGCCGGCAAACAGCATTGCGCCGGGGACGCGGCGCGCGTCCTGCATTCGTCTCAACAGCTTTTTGACACGCTCGTTTCCAGTTAAGGAGTCAAACATTAGTTTCTATCTCGGAGTTTCGTTATGACCGAAGAAAAAGCTCGTTTGCTAAACGGACAAAATCACGCAAGATCAAACTCGTCCACACAAACGTGGCCCCTGCTTTGCAGAAACGGCACGACAATCTGTTTCACGCGCTGATGAGTCACCTCGATGGGCTGATTCGTTTCCACAACCTTCACGCGTTCGGGTTCGGTGCGCGCCAGACGCAGGTAGGCGTCGCGCACACGCGCATGAAACTCGGCAGTTTCTCCGTCTAAGCGATCGCCTTTCTGTTTGCTGTTGGCGCGGCGTTGCGTGCGCTCATTCGACTCAGTTACCGGTAGATCGAAAAGCAAAGTTAAATCCGGTTTTAGACCTTCAGTCGCCAATTCGATGATCTCCGCAATCAATTCAGGAGAAAATCCGCGACCGGCGCCTTGATACGCACTGGTCGCGTCGGCATAACGATCTGAGAAAACGATCTGGCCGGCCTCGAGCGCCGGTCGCAAGACACGGCGAACGTGCTGCGCGCGATCCGCAGCGAATACCAGCAGTTCGGTCAGCGGATCAACCTCCTCCTGAGCATCAAGCAGTGCGGCCCTCAGCCGATTGCCGACGGGCGTGCCGCCGGGCTCGCGCGTTTCCAAAACATCGCAGCCAATCGATTTGAGAAAGTTAGCGAGCAATCGCAACTGCGTTGACTTGCCGCTTCCATCTATTCCTTCGAAGGTTATAAAAGTTCCTGCCACCCGGTTCCTCTCGGACCTCAGATTTGCTCGCAAGAGTTTAAAGGAATGTAGCGATTGAGGCGAGTTGGGGAATGCGTCAGTTTCGACAAAACCTCAAATTAAGAGCGCCACTCAATACAGAACCGGTCGCTACCCCACTCCCGGTTCTGTATTGAGTGGCTTCACTGGCTGAAGATTTTCGAGTTTCATTAGTCGGTGTCAGACCGACGAAGGCAGCTCAGTGGGCTTGTCATCGCCCGTCGCTTCGGAAACTTGCGAGCGCAAGTCACCGCTGGTGCGCCGTGTTTGGGAGATGGTTGAGATGGCGTGTTTGAAGATCAGTTGTTCGTGGGAACCTGATTCGAGCAGCACTGAAAATTTATCAAAGCTGCGAATGCGACCAGTAAGCTTCGCGCCGTTGAGAAGATAGATTATTACCGTCGTTTTTTCCCGACGTACGGTGTTGAGAAACGCGTCTTGAATGTTCTGCGGCGCGGGCTTTCCCTCTGACATGGAATAACACCTTGGAAACGCTCTAACTGTGGGAGGGGGATACTTCAGATTACATCAGCGTTTGGTTACTGACAAGAACTTTGGAGGCAGCGTGTTGTCACATTTTTATCTCTGCGCATTTTGCATCGTTCGGATCGTCGGTTGAACGCGTGCATTGGTCCCTTGGATCGAGAGCGAACCCACGAATAGCGAAGAAAAGGCCAGAGAATAGGGAAACTTAGATTTCTGCCGGAGGATAGGCAAGCGTTTGTAAAATGGCGCTTTGGGTGTCTGCATCCTCGCCAAAACCATAGAACCACTCGACTCCCGGTTCGCGGCGAAACCACGTCAACTGCCTTTTCGCATAGTGGCGCACGTCCAGTTTGGTCTGTTCGATAGCGCTCTGGAGATCGCGTTTGCGTTCAAGATATTCAACCACGCGCCGGTAGCCATGCGCGCCCAGGGCATTCGAGTTTGCGGGGACCCCCTGGGCCAATAGAGTCTTGACTTCGTCAACCAAACCGTC
>DIYZ01000244.1:0-40318 GCA_002427845.1 Chloracidobacterium sp. UBA6041
ACTGTCGAAGACGACAAAGGCAATCGCCGTATTCAACCCGATGAAGTAGTGCTGGGGTTTGAGAGCGCCCAGCTACAACCGCCCGATAGCAATCCTTCACCGGGCTCGCCTTCGGACATCGTCAACCAGCGGAATGGCGAACCGAGTCAAAACCTATCTACATCCGATATCAAAGACATGTGCGAGAAACTCGCCAGGGAAGTTTCGCGAAAAGAGGGTTACATCTTTGACCGGGAGTTGCTGCATCAGGTCGAAGCGCGTACCAGAGAATACGCGGTCCCGGGGTTCCATAACCGAGCGCGTCCGTTTCGGGATGTGATTAATGATTCATTTATTAATGAGATGGGACTTGATCCTCCGCTCGGTTTCCTCGTTGCAATGAGCCGCAGCAATTTCAATCTGTCACCAGGGCGTTCTGAGACCGGTGTTCAAGGAGAAGGACTGTGGCGATTCCCATTGCCGCTGGCACAAAGTACGGGCCACATCGGACGGTGCAAAACCCCAAGGCTTGCCGATCAGGATCAGAAGTGCGCCGCGATGGTGGCTGCCGCCTATATGAAATCCCTGGTGGTTGATCTCTTTTCGGGGGATGCTGTATTGGCAGTGGCCTGTTTTGGCATGACCCCGAACGAGGCAGGCCAATGGCGGGATCAACTGCCTCCTGATCGCCGCGATCTTTGGAAAGTGATAAACTTGCCTGAGCAACGTGAGAAACTCATCCGCTTCTTCGCCGCGGGCATTGTAGGCGAGAACCCACAGCAATTTGGCCTGACGAGCGATAGTCCGCTCTCGACCCTGTACGTGAAGTAGTCTATGGAAGTTATTCTCAGAATACATTCCGTTGATGGCAACAGGGAGGTTCCATTCACCACAAATCGGTTGACCCTTGGTCGGACCGACATGGCTGATGTGGTTTTTAATGACAGCGGCCTCTCGCGTGTGCACGCAAGTCTTAATCGCGACGGCGACAAGATCTGGGTGATGGATGAAGGCTCTACCAACGGTACTTTTGTGAATGGACAGCCGGTGCCGTATACCGGGTCAGTACTTAACGACGGCGACGAAATCGATCTCGGTCAAACGTCTGTGGTCATCGCTTTCGCGCAACCTGCTCGCGCTGTCGTGACACCCACTGGAACGCCATATGAAGAAGCGCCCAATACGGCGGGTTTGCCGGCGCCGGTGATTGCCGCAGCCGCAGGCATTGTGATCATCTTGTTTGCCGCAATTGTGATTGGGCTTGCAACGAGAGGTAACAGCGATAGCGGTCAGATAACGGTAAAGAAGTACAGCGGTACTTCTCCTAACGCCGATCTGGATTTGCCGACTGCGACAACGGAACCAACTTCTCCGGGGTCAACTCCGACGGATCCAGTGAAGGCGGCATCGCCAGTGGCTACTGATTCTTCAAACATCGGCCCCACCACAGCGACCAGGAAGTATTTGGCGATGACGCCACAGGAGCAAAATGATTTTATCGCCAAAGAAGCCCAGCATGTAGCGCGAATGATCGGCAACCGTGAAGGCTTTGCTTTCACACCGGCGGTTGTCGGTCAGATCAAAATCTGGGTCAATGCATACGCACGTCGCTTGAATAGTCCGAGATTGGGTAGCGGGTGTCATTTCCCGAGAGATGACCTAACCTCGCTGCTGGAACGCGCTCGCGTGTATGCGCCAATGGTAGTCAAATCGTTCAATGAGAAAGGACTGTCGCCACAGGTCGGCCTTTACCTGGCGATGATCGAAGCGGAGTATTGCGCATGTCTTTCCAGCGGCACGGGCGCGAAGGGCATGTTTCAATTCGTCGGCACGACGGCACGAAGATATGGCGTACCCTATGTGACGGCCAATAGCCGAGACCCCGCGTCTGACGATCGTTGTAAGGTGGAGATCATGGCTCCAATAGCGGCGCAATACATGAAAGACTTAATTGCCAGATTTGGTACTGGTCAATTGAGCGTGCCGTTGGCGATTGCCAGCTACAATGAAGGCGAGGGTGGCTTGAGTACGAACCTGACGCGGGCTCTGAACGCTACACGGACCTCCGACAATCCGGAGCGAAGTTTCTGGCAGATGGTGGAGAACGCAGAAAAGATGAGCGATCAGTTTCAGCGAGAGGCCATCAAGTACGTGCCGCATTTCTTCGGCGCCGCAATCGTTGGGGAAAATCCGCGCATCTTTGGCGTAGACATGGAGCCGCTCTCTAGTTACACGCAACCACAGAGCAATCTCGCCGCCCAGCAAAAGACTCTGGAATAAACAGCGGCTTAATGAATCATGCCATCTCGCCTAACGCTCACGCTGCCGCCTGGCTTCGGAAGTAGCGAAGTTGAAGTCGATTCGAAACGCTTCTCGATCGGACGCACTCCGGAAAATGATCTGGTTATAGACGATACGACTCTTTCGCGGCGTCACGTGCTGATCGAAAACTTCGACGGCGTCTTCAATCTTTCGGATTGTGGCTCGGCAAACGGCACGTTGATTAACGGAAGACCGGTGACGGGGCCGGCCGAACTGTGCGATTGGGATGTGCTCACGTTCGGTGGAGTCAGTGACATCGTGGTGCGAATTCACGGGGAAACCCAACCCACTCAGGTCGCAGTTGAAAGGCCCGCGCTCATTGCGCCTTCCGTGAATAATCCCGCCGTCGTTTCTTCCCGGAATGTCGCTCACCGTCCAGGAACTGCGGCAGCCTCGAATCAATTTTCGTTTAGTGGGCCAGTGATTGCAGCGGCTGCGGCAGTCGTGATCCTGTTGCTTGCCGGTTTGGTCCTGTTGGCTAACAAGGGCTCCTCTTCGAATCGCAATTCAAAGCTGATCTTGAATAGGCAGCAGCCGGTTAACGAGAATGACAACGACAATAATAATCGTGCCAGCCTTCCCACCCCGTCCGAAGGTCCACCGGAATCCAATTCGAACGCCAGCGCTGATCGTAGGAGCAGTCCGGACTCGGCTGAGTTTTCGACCATCGAAGGATATGCCTCAAGAGTCCTGAGCGGCATTAGTGCCAGGGAACCGCATCCCGTGCTCACGGAAAGTCCGCTCCGCGAAATCAATGCCCAGGTTCAGCGATACCACGGGTCGTCAACACTGCGAGAAGAGTTACAAGCAATGAAGCGGGCCCTCCCCCAGGTATCCGCAATCGCAAAAAGTAACGGCGTGAGGACGCCCCTGGCGGTCTATGCAACGCTGGCGCGAATAGAAAAAGACGGCGACCGCGGCGACCCGGTGCTAGTGGCTGGGCAAATCACTGCGGCCTTGTCGAGGACGCGGGCAATGTTCGGCGATGAACTGGCAAACGATAGCCTCTTGTGGGTTGCCTCGTTGGAAGAAGGTCCAGGATTGCAACAGAAGATCCACAATCTTTCGGGTCACGTGACCGACAGCGTCACTGCCATCCGCTCGATCTGGTACTTGCGCGATCATCAGGTCATCAGCAGTGATACTTATGATTTCGTGCTCCGCTTCATCGCCATTGGAGTCATCGCGCAGGATCCGCAAAAGTTTGGCATCGCCGCCGAGCCGCTGACTTCTGACTCATTGTCGCCGCCGAATCGCTAGTCTTTCTGTGGTTCGTTTCTTGGTGTTAGCTTGCCACATGAGGAGTCCGATTTAAGGATGAGCAAGATTTGAACTGAAAGAGCAATCTCACCAAGGCTCTTATTTCAAGATCGTTCGATTCGAGAGAGTCAACGGGTTTCACCCCGGTTAGGGGTGGCATGTTTATAGATTGCGAAGTAAAAACCCCTCCGGCTCCGTTCGGAGGAGCGGAAGTCAATTAGAGTTTCACCACTCCAGAACCATTCCGCTCCTCCGAACGGAGTTGGTATTGGTGTTTTGCGCTCACCTATAGACATGTCACTCCTACCGGAGTGAAAACTGGCGTCAAACTCTGAATTCTTGGCTCCTGAAGTTTTTATCAAAGCTGACCACATCTACGTCTTTGTGCTTTTGAACAAGCCTGGTGAAGCGGTGCGATACTTTATCGTACCCGGCTCGGTGCTAAAGAACGAGGTGGAACGATTCGGTAAAGATTTTCCGCACCCAACAATGCCAGGTATTCATCACTCACTTTTGAAACAATCCGTTGACAAATCTCACGCCAGAGAACAAAATCTTGTTCGACCCAAGTTCGGAACTATAAGCAACCGATAGATTTATTAGATGTATCCTCTGAGGCGGTTTCTCTGGATTCATACTTCGGAAATCACGGTCGGTGCACAGTATCCGGAGAAAATCATCGACCAACTGCGGCTGCGGGCAAAAGGCTCGCGCTTCCGTGAAAGCCTTTCCGACACCCCCGACAAAATGATCTCGCCGCGGCGAAGGTGGCCAGTCGGACGACAGACCCAGGAGAAGACGACTAGGTTATGAGCCGATATCGCAAAATTGTGTGGAACGAGGGCATGCTCCTCACGCCCCATCACTTTCAACAGTGGGACAACTACTACGAGGAACTCCTAAGTTCCCGCTTTGCTTCACTGGCGCCTTTTGAGTGGGGCATTCTCGATATCCAACTTAACGGTGAAGCGATTGGGAACGGAAATATCGAACTCCTTCGCTGTCGCGCCGTGATGCCCGACGGACTCTTGATAAATATTCCTGACACGGATCCTGCGCCACCTCCGCGCCCGGTTGGCGAGCATTTTGATCCGGATGCCGACCGGCTGGATGTTCATCTGGCAATTCCTGCCAAACGCGCCGGAGCGGCAAACTTTCAGCGCAGCGGCAGCGACCCGGATCAAAACGTCCGCTACTTGCAAACAGCCAGGTCAACGCCAGATGAGACGACGGGTGAGAACGATCAGGAACTCGCCTTCGCGCAAGGGAATCTGCGTCTTCTATTTGGGGAGGAAGTTACCGACGGCTATAGCTCGATTAAAATAGCGGAGCTTGGCCGTACAGCCACGGGCCAACTGAAACTGGCCGAGAATTATATTCCGCCGGTGCTTAACATCCGCGCTTCGCCCTGGATGGAAAATATGCTCCGCCAGCTTGTCGAGATCTTGATAACGAAGAGTAGTTCCCTGGGAGAGCAGCGTCGCCAGCGAACCACCTCACTTGCGGATTTCACCGGTTCCGAAGTAGCTGTCTTCTGGCTGTTACACACAATCAACTCAACGATTCCAAATCTGGCGCATCTGTTTCGTACACCGGTGTTACATCCCGAACGGCTTTACTTTGAGATGGCTGAGCTGGCCGGCAAGCTGATGACATTTACGCCGGATCGCCATCCCAAAGACATCGTGAGGTATGAACACAAGGATCTGTATTTCACTTTCAGCCAGTTGGCCCAGGACACTCGGGACATGCTCGAGACAGTAATCCCAACGCGGTGTGTGCCAATACCACTCGAAAAAGTGCGCGAGTCACTCTACGCCGGTCGCGTGTTAGACGATCAGTTGCTGAAAGAAGCCGGCTTTTATCTTGGCGTGCGGGCGAACATTCCCGAAGGACAGTTGATTGAACGCGTGCCGCGAGTGATAAAAGTCTCGTCCCGAGACACTATTGACGTGGTAATCGGTTCGGCGCTGCCAGGTGTTACGCTCACGCATGCTTCGCCTCCGCCCGCGCCCATCCCTACGCGGCCGAAGTTTCATTATTTTCATTTGGACTCCAGCGGTATGTTTTGGGAGCGAATTGCCGGCTCGAAAGCGCTGGCGGTTTATGTCCCCGAAGAATTTAAGGACGAAACGGTTGAGATGTATGCGGTGAAGCCCTGAAAAAGGTTCGGCTTCGAACTTCTACGTGCAAAACGCGAGTTTGCTGCGCCGGACAATCGTTATCATTACTTCGCTTAAGTCGTGGTTCGAAACTAAATTCGAAATCCGAATTCCCAAGCTATGAGTGCAGTTGCTGAATACCCACAAGGCGTTAGCCGGCGCCGCTCACGATCAGGCGGTGACCTCGTCAGTCTTGCGGGGCAGGTATTGGAGCTAGTCTTGAAGCTTCGTGCCGGAACGGCCGCTCCTATTAATCCAAGGCCCGTCGTGCAGCAGTTGTTAAAGGAGATGGAGCAGCGTGGCGCAACGCTACGTTATGGCGAACCTCAAATCAAAGAGGTCAAGTTTGCGTTAGCGGCCTTTGTCGACGAAACAATAATGAGCACAAATCTCCCGCTGCGCGACGAGTGGGAGAAGTTTCCGCTGCAACTCGAATATTTCGGAGAGCAGCTTGCCGGCATTAAATTCTTTGAACACCTCGATGATCTGCTCAAACATATCGAAACGGAAGCTGATGTTGTTGAGGTTTATTACGTAAGTCTGCTGCTGGGCTTCAAAGGTAAGTACAAGGTGTATATGGAAGACCAGCTTCAAGGGGTGATTGAGAATACTGCCGCGCAGCTCAAGCGGGTTGGGCGATTGCAAGAAGCCGAGTTGTCGCCACATTGGAAGGTCAGAGACCAACCAGCGCCGCGAAGCGATCCGGGTTTACCGCTGTGGGCAAAAATCGGAGCGGGCGCAGGACTCTTGATTGTTCTCTTGATTTATTTAGTTCTGGTCGTCCTGCTCAAGTTTGACGTAAGAACCGCCACGGAGCAGTTATTGCGCTAATAGCGACGAAGAAACTCCGCGAGCGGCAACGACTCTCTTGACACGCACCTTGGTTGAGCGGTAAATGAAGGTAAACAAAATCCCCGACACGCCGACCAACGTTCAATTACCGCCGTAGAAAACCATGGCGCGCCGAGTGGCAAAACAGAAATGCCAGAACGTCCTAAATGAATTAGTCCGGAATCAAGCTAGAGACCATCGCTAAGGGTTTCTCAATGTCTGATCAGGGATCCCAACTGAAATCAATCCTCGGTATCTCGGCACTCGTGTCGTTTTATGGGATTGCCAGCATCGCCATCGTGTTTCTTGGGCCTTCAATTGGTCTTAGCTTCGCCTGGGAAATCATTATTATTGCCTTGCTCTTGTTGACCTGGCCTTTTGCGATTTTGATTAATTACATGCGTAAGCGGAGTGCCCGGAAGCGCGAAGCCGCCCAGGCTGTAGCACCGGAAGGTGGCACTCCGCAAACGCCCGTTAAGGGTGGTGGCGCGCCGAAGCGTGTCTATGAAGAATTGACTCGTGGGGCCGAGGAAGCCGTTCAGTGGTTGCGCAGCACTCGCCTTGGTGGCGCCAAATCGAGCGAGGCGCTTTACGCATTGCCCTGGTACGTAGTAGCTGGTCCATCAGCGAGTGGAAAGACTTCGCTGGTCCTGTCTTCAGGTCTGGACTTCCACGCGTTGCCAAGCCAACGCCGCTCCGAGATGAAGATCGTGCGGCCAACGCAGCACTGTGAGTGGCGCGTTACCGACTCCGCTGTGTTACTCGATACTTCGGGTCGCTATCAAGGGGATGGTCCATCGCGCGACGAGTGGATCGCACTCACTGAAACCATTAAGAAGCACCGCAACAACCGTGCGCTTGACGGGTTTGTAGTAGCGGTCAACGCGGCGCGCCTTCTGCAGTCAGGCGAAACGGAAATCGAACAGCAAGCCAAGACCCTGCGCGCCCGCCTTGACGAGATGATTCAATTGGTGCGGGCTCGTTTTCCCGTCTACCTTGTCTTCACGCATATCGATGCGCTGGCGGGCTTTGGGGAGTTCTTTAAGGGCGGGAAGAGCGCGGGTGAAGTTTGGGGTGCGACGATTCCCCTGGAGAAGTCAGCAAACGCTCACGCGCTGTTTGATCTTGAATTTGATCAGCTCTACGAGTCACTACTGCGGCAGCGGTTGCTGCGTCTGCGCGTGCCGGTAGCGCCGGCAACCCAGTTGCGGATCTTTGATTTTCCACTGCGATTCGCCGAGAAGCGCGAGAAACTAGGCTTGTTTGCCTCCGCGCTCTTCAGGCCTAACCCGTTTAGCGAGAGTCCGCTACTGCGAGGCTTTTACTTTACGGCAAACGTCACAACCGGTGGCTCGCCTCCGGCTAGCGCGGTTCCTGAGGAAGGCGACGAAAGAGCTGCCCAGGCGCTTGGCATGGGCTTCTTTACAGATCGGTTCTTCAAAGAAGTTGTCTTGAGTGACAAAGACCTCGCGGCGTCGTTTCAAGCCAGCCAGAAGAAACCGCCGCGTACGGGTGCCATCCTCCTGATCCTTAGCGCTTTGCTGCTCTTTGTCCTGCTTTTTGGCGCCGTCGTTTCTTTCTTCACAAACAAAAAACTTCTTGCCGACGCGACTGAGCGGGGCGCGAGGGTTGACGAAATCACGCGCGCGGACTTTGGCAAGGACGTTACTAAAAAGGATGCCACGGCGGCGCGTGTTGAGGTCGAAGCTCAGGATGCTCTTCGCGAGAAGCTGGTGGAGTTGGAGGCAAGGCCGCCGATCTATATGCGTTTTGGACTCTATTCTGGCAACGACATTGCTCCTTACTTGCGCACTATTTATTTCGACGCAGTCGAAGAGCGATTCAAGAAACCCACGGTAGCAGCTCTGGAAAAGGACTTGCGCAACTTTGCGGCGGGACAGCCCTCGGCGAACGTTGCCGGCCCGACAGGCACCGGCGATGCCGCTGCAGCGAGCGCACCAGCCGCCTCCCAGGAAGATGTACTCGGTCGTCATTACGACCTGCTCAAGGCTTACTTAATGCTGGCTGATGGCGCTAGAGTGGAGCCCACTTTTCTCGCTAGCACAATCGCCGAATACTGGAAAAGAACAGCACCGCCGGACACCGAGATTTTGTCTCTTCAGGAGTTGAATTTTTACGCGCGTCAGTTGGTGAGGGATGACGCCCCTCACATAAAGGTTGACGATAGGATTGTCACAGATGCTCGCCGCAAGCTCGCCGCTTATCCACCAGTCAACCGCTTTTACAAGCGGATCGTTACCGAGATCAACGCGAAGACGACGCCGGTGAGTATCGACTCCGTGCTCGAGGGGCGAGGCCGTGGAGCGGTAGCAGGAACGTACACGGTGCCCGGGAGTTACACGATCGATGGTTATCGCAACTACATGAAATCGACGATCGACAACGCCGGTGAGGAAATTAGTAAAGATGACTGGGTGATGGGCACGGTAGCCGCCAGCAACAACCAGACTCAGAGCACAGATATCAGTAAGCTGCAGTCTCTGTATGTGCGCGACTATACTGATCAATGGCGAAAATTTGTCAGAGGTATCAGCGTCCGCCCATTCAAAACGAAGGATGATGCGGTCGAAGCACTCAAAGCCCTATCTGCTACCGACTCGCCAATGGAGCGAGTAATGTCGGAAGTCGCGCGCAATACTAACCTTTCCGCCAAGCCGGAAAGCCGCGGGATTTGGGGCTGGATTAAGAGCTGGTTTTCAACGTCCAATGATGATGAATTTGGTGGCAGCACGGAGGTCGAAAAGGAATTTCGGCCCTTGTTCCAGTTCGTGTCGTCCGGAGAAGCTAAAAAGAAGGACAGTTCTCCAATGTCGCAGTACCGTGCCGAGTTGCGCCGTGTGCTGGATCCGCTGGAGTTGGCGTCAGAAAATCAGCTGCAGCAAACCTCGCAAGCCCTACTCACCGGAAAAGATGAACTCGGATTGCAGAAAGCCGAGCAGACTGTGTCGGGTTTGCTCGATGGGTTCAAGACGGCGGCGGCTACCGACACGGCCAACCTGCTGAAACAGCCACTGCAGAATCTGCGCGCGCTATTGTACGGAGGCGGCTACGAACAGATTGTGAAAGGATGGAATGAGCAAATCTATCCGAAAGCACACGCTATTGAATCAGGCTATCCTTTCACTGATACGGGTGAAGCTTCTTTGGCGGATCTGGCCGGATTCATGAACCCGGTCAATGGCCAGTTGACGATTTTCTTCAATCAGAAACTCGCCAGCTCTTTCGAAGATGCGCAAGGACAATGGCGCTTGAAAGAATCGGGCGCGATCAAGTTTTCTGACGACTTTGTTAAGTATCTGAATAACGCGCGTAAGCTTCGAGAGGCAATATTTGCCGGCGGTGGCCAGCAACCCGAATTAGGTTACGATCTTACTCTTCAGCCAGTGCCCAATGCCGACGTCGTGGTAGAGATCGATGGCACCAAAGTGGAAACGCGCGGGAACTCGCCACAATCGGCAAAATTCACCTGGCCTGCACGCTCAGGATCTTCCGGAGTAAGGATCACCGTAGTACCGAGCGGTGGTCAGCCGGTGGATAAGACATTTCCCGGCACTTGGGGGTTATTCAAGATGTTGGATGCCGGCTCGCGACTTCTGATGACTAGCGATCAATATGAGCTCACGTGGGATGTCGGATCTTTGCAGGTCCACGCGACCCTGCGGCCGGCGAGCGCCAACAATCCGTTCCAACGCACTATGTTCAAAAATCTGCACGCTCCGCAGAATCAGAAATGACCGGCAGATATATTAGCAAGAGCTGTCAGCGAGGAACCAGTTTATGATGCAAGCCAAAGAGTTGTTCCAGGCGGGAAAGCTCAACGAGGCTATTGAGGCGTTGGTGCACGAGGTGAAGGCCAATCCGAGTGATACGGCGAGGCGCACGTTTCTCTTCGAGTTGTCCTGCTTCGCAGGCGATTGGGAACGAGCGGAGAGACAACTCGACGTGATCGGTCATCAAAGTGCAGACGCTGAATTAGGTGTGATGGTCTATCGTGCAAACATGAAGGCCGAAGAGGAACGACGTCGCGTATTTGCCGAGGGAGTGCAGCCTCACTTCCTCAGCGAGCCACCTGCCTACGTGGATTTGCACGTTTCCGCCCTGAGTCAAATGAGCCGGGGCGAAATGGGAGAGGCGCGGGCAACGCTCGATCGCGCGGAAGAAGAGCGGCCGGCGATCGCCGGAAAGCTTGATGGTCAGGAGTTTCAGGACTTTCGGGACGATGACG
Organism: Chloracidobacterium sp. UBA6041; assembly: GCA_002427845.1. Classification (GTDB taxonomy): domain Bacteria; phylum Acidobacteriota; class Blastocatellia; order Pyrinomonadales; family Pyrinomonadaceae; genus PSRF01. The sequence continues at coordinate 10,801 of DIYZ01000244.1, forward strand.
ATCGAGTTGGGCCAGTGCTGGAATTGATAGTGAAGGACAAATACGTCTGGTTGCCTTTCGAGCAGATTAGGCGTATGGAGATCTCGCCACCTAAGCAGTTGCGTGACATGCTGTGGGCGAGTGCTCGGATCGAAGCTCTGGACGGAACGATCGGTGAAGTTTATGTTCCCACTCTGTATGCGGGCACGCCCAATTCCGAAAACGATCAGGTACGGCTGGGACGGATGACGGACTGGAAAGAGGTTGGCGAAGATCTATACACTGCTGTCGGCCAGCGGTTGCTTCTTGTGGATGGCGGAGATAAGAGTTTGTTTGAAGTCAAAGCCGTAGAATTCGCAAGCCCTGTTGAAAACCAGGAGGAGACACACGGCGCTCCATCTTAAGGTCTCAAAAGCATGGCATCTGGACAGGTGACTAGGATAATCTGACGGCGTGTTTCGGGAGCGAATGGCTCCTGGCCAGGCCAGTTGCTTGGGTTCTTTGGGCTAAGACAATGCTGGTCCGATCCAAAGAATCGGACGGTGAGCCGAGCGCCCTGAGTAGCGATCGCATCGGGTGCTCGGAATCAAATTGAGAAAGGAAAGGATTTTCCGATGTCAGCAGTGGTAGAACCGACGTCAGTGGCGGAAGTGATAGCTCCACCTGCGCCGCCTGCCGTTGTCGATGTCGAGGCGCTCCTGGCCCCGATTCCCGGCGACAACCCTGTGGGCGAAAACCTGCAGTACTCGGGGCTTTACGACGAGATACGCGAGGCGCGGCGTTCGGACGACAATCTGGAGCAAGGTGATTGGCAGCATGAGGTGAAAACCGCTGGGTGGCCAAAGGTGGTCGAGCTTGCAACCGGAGCACTCGCTACGAGAACGAAAGACCTTCAAGTCTGCGCATGGTTGGTTGAGGCGCTCGTCGAATTATATGGTTTCGCGGGCATGCGCGACGGGCTGAAGGTAATGCGCGGTTTACACGAGCAGTATTGGGATCGCGTCTACCCGGAGATGGAGGAAGGTGACCTGGATGCTCGAGCTAACGCGCTTTCGTTCATGGATGGTCGTGTGGAAATTCCACTCAAGAGGGTGCGGCTTACCAAAAGCGCAGGCGGAGTCGATTATGCCTATCTGGAGTGGGAAGTTTCCACGAAGTTTGATATACCGGAGAATCTCGAGGCCCTCGATGCGGACGCCTTAAACCGAGCCTCGGAATTGAGAGCGCAGGCTGAAGCGGAAGGCAAGACGACGGGAGAAGACTGGCGCAAGGCGAAGAATACGACGCGACGCGCGTTTTACGAAGAGATATACTTACTGATCAACCAATGCTGGGATGAGTTTCAAGTACTCGACCGCGTGATGGATGAGAAATTCGGAAAGCACACGCCGGGTCTGGGTCTAATCAAGAAAACGCTGGACGCCATTCGCAGTTTGATTGAAAAGGTGGTTAAAGAAAAAAGAATCCTTGAACCTGATCCCGTGGCCGATGGCGCTACCGGTTCGGCGGAGGGAACTGGTGAAGGGAGTTCGCTAGCCTCCGGTGGCCCACTTCGTTCCCGCGCTGACGCTCTCAGACAGCTAGCTGAGGTGGCGCAGTATTTTCAAAGGACTGAACCACACAGCCCGGTTGCTTATCTGGTGCAGCGGGCAATCAAGTGGGGGCAGATGCCGCTGGAGGTCTGGCTGGAGGATGTGATCAAGGACGGTGCTGTATTGGGACATTTAAAAGAAACACTCGGGTTGGACACCCCGTTAGCAGTAACTGAGCAGACTTAGATGATTTTTAGGATTGTGAGATGTGACTAGCGCAGGAACCTGTTCTAGCAAGCGATAAAACCAATGGACGACCGTTACAATTTAATCCAACCGGTTGAGTTCAAACCTCGTCTGCGGACTTCAGAAAAAAGGAGCACTATCGATGCCAAAGAAGGAAAGCATACAACACAAAATCGACCGAGTGCGGCCGCCGCGCGTTCATATCACGTATGACGTGGAAGTTGGCGGCGCCATCGAAAACAAAGAGTTACCCTTCGTGCTCGGCGTATTGGGCGACTTTTCCGGCCAGCCTGACGAGCTGCTGCCGCGCGTCAAGGATCGTAAACTCGTTGAAATCGATCGCGACAACTTTGATCAGGTGCTCGCGGCCATGAAACCGCGCTTGGCTTACCGAGTCGACAACAAGCTTACCAACGACGGCAGTAAGATGGGCGTCGAGTTGCGCTTCAAGAGTATTGACGATTTTCACCCTGACAACGTCGCGCAACAGGTTGAGCCGCTGCGGAAACTAGTAAGTGCGCGTCAACGACTCTCTGACCTGCTGTCGAAGATGGACGGTAACGACAAGCTGGAAACCATATTGAACGAAATCGCTTCCGACACGAACGCACAGGCGCAGTTGAGTGCTGCTTTAGGTCTCGACAAGCCGACAGGTGACGAGTCCGCGGCGAAGGAGGAGTCAAAATGAGTAGCGACGCCAGTAAAGAGAAAAGCGTGGTGACTGTTGAGCAGCAGGGCGAAAGCGATTTACTCACCCGCATCCTGGATCAGGGCCGTTTGGCGCGCACGGAAATCCAGGCCCAGCAGGCGAAGGATATGATCGGGGAATTTGTCCAGGAGGTGATGCAGGGACAATTAGTCGTGACAAAGGATATGGAGTCGGCCATTAATGCGCGCATCGCTGAGATTGATCGGCTGGTTTCAGATCAACTTAACGAAGTAATGCATGCCGAAGCCTTTCAAAAGATGGAGGGGTCTTGGCGCGGCCTGAATCATCTGGTGATGAACAGCGAGACAGGCACCATGCTCAAGATTCGGGTTTTCAATTGTTCCAAGAAGGACCTCTTGAAAGATCTCGAACGCGCAGCGGAATTCGATCAATCTGCGCTCTTCAAAAAGGTCTATGAGGAAGAGTTTGGCACCTTTGGCGGTCAGCCTTTCGGGGCGATGATCGGAGATTACGAGTTCAGCAATCATCCTCAGGACATGGCGCTGCTCGAAAAAATCTCGGGAGTTGCTGCCGCCGCCAACGCACCATTTATAGCCGCGGCCAGCCCCCAACTCTTTGGCTGGGACAGCTATCAGGATCTGACTGAGGTGCGCGACCTGGCGAAGATTTTCGATCGCACGGAGTTTGCAAAGTGGCGTTCATTCCGTGAATCCGAAGACTCGCGATACGTTGGCCTTACTCTGCCGCGCACTCTGGCGCGTCTGCCCTATGGCAAAGAAGCCGTGCCGACCGAGACGTTTAATTTCCAGGAGGACGTTACCGGGCGGGACCACAGCAAGTATTTGTGGAGCAACGCGGCTTACTCATTTGGCACGCGTCTCACAGAGTCGTTCGCGATGTATCAATGGTGCGCCGCGATTCGCGGTGTTGAAGGCGGAGGTCTCGTTCAAGGACTGCCTACCCATACTTTTCAAACCGATGAAGGCGATGTGGCTTTGAAGTGTCCAACCGAGATCTCAATCACGGACCGGCGCGAGAAAGAGTTTTCCGATCTCGGCTTTATCCCGCTGGTTCATTGTAAGAATACCGACTATGCGGCGTTCTTCGGCGCGCAGTCAGCTCAGAAAGCCAAGAAATACGACCAGGACGCTGCCAATGCCAACGCTCGGCTGTCGACGCAGTTGCAGTACATCATGGCGGTCTCGCGCTTCGCGCATTACATAAAGGCGATGATGCGCGACAAGATTGGCAGCTTCATCTCGCGTAGCGAGTGTGAGCACTTCCTTAACCAGTGGATTCTGCAGTATGTCGTCACCAACGACGATGTGGGCCAGGAAATCAAGGCGTCGAGACCTTTGAAGGAAGCCCGCATCGAGGTCATGGAAGTGCCGGGCAAGCCCGGCGCTTACAAGGCAGTGGCGTTTCTGCGACCACACTTTCAACTCGATGAACTGACCGTATCCTTGCGGCTGGTAGCAGAGCTGCCACCGTCTGCAAGGTAAGAATCCGGGGTATTCTTTTACGCCCGCGCTCGCATCTCGGAACGTGGAACCCGTGTTGAATAACACAGAACAAGCGGACCGCATCGCTGAAAACCTAACTGAGGAGGATAAACGTTATGGCAGTTGATATGTTCCTGAAGCTCGAGGGAATTAAAGGTGAAAGCAAGGACAAAGTACACAAGGATGAAATTCACATCGAAAGTTTTAGCTGGGGTATGGACCAGACCGGTACTTTCGGCGCAGGTGGGGGTGGCGGCGCCGGAAAAGTAGCCGTACACGATATCAGTGTGTCAAAGTTTGTTGATAAAGCGTCCCCGATACTGATGTTCCACTGCGCTAGTGGAAAGCACATCAAGGAGGCTTTCGTGACCATTCGCAAGGCAGGCGAAAAGCCGCTTGAGTATTTGAAGATCAAGCTGTCAGACCTGTTAGTGAGCAGTATTCAGGAAGCCGGCCATGGAAGTGAGCAGCTCACGGAAAACGTGACGCTGAACTTCGCAAAAGTTAACGTGGAGTATCAAGAACAGAGTCAAACTGGTCAGGCCCAGGGCGGACCGGTGTTGTTCGGCTGGGATGTAAAGGCGAACGTTAAGGTCTGACGAGGGCGGCAGTTGTCTCATCGGCTCGTCCCGAGATTCGTAGTATCACCTTCGACGCTTAGGAGTGTCTTGAGATTTGAGGAGGTGAGCGTTGACGGTTGCGGACTGAGGGAGGAGCGTTCCTGAGTTAGCGGTGCCCGGGCGAGTTGGTTGCTGCTCGTATTGATCTGATTCCCGGCGCACGGCAGTAGCATGTGTGTCCGACGCCTACCCTTGGCGGCGTCGTCGGTCACTGGTCTGGAAACCGGAAGAAAGTAGGAAGATGGCGAGAACTGATAATGAGGTTCGGGTCACGACCTCGGTGCTGGATCGTCTGCTCGATTATGAACCGGAAATCACGCGTGAACCGATTGCTTCGCGGTCAAAAAGCTTACGGCAATTGAAGCAGTCAGTGAGGCGTGATCTCGAATGGTTGCTCAACACGAGACAGATAGCTGGCGGAGTGCCTCCCGAGCTAAAAGAGACGAATAACTCCGTGGCGTCCTATGGTTTGCCGGACTTTACACACCTCACCATCGACAGCGGCGATGATCAGAAGTTCATCAAGCGCGAAGTGGAAGAGACGGTCAGACGCTTTGAGCAGCGATTGGAAAACGTAGTCGTCTCGATTGAACCGGTGCGATCCGCTGAGCGGCTCTTGCGATTTCGCATTGACGCGCGCTTGAAGGTTGACCCGGCGCCGGAACCGATAACTTTCGACACCGTACTCCAGCTCGGCAGTGGGGAATACTCGGTGAGGACGGAATGAGAAGCGGCAACTGTTTCAGGCGCGCCGGTGGCACAAAACCTGGGCGACAACACTTTACTCTAAATCTAAACTTCAACTAGTGATATGCGCGACGAGCTGCTTGGTTACTATGAGCGTGAGTTGGTGTTCCTGCGGCAAATGGGTACGGAATTTGCCCAGAAGTATCCGAAGATAGCCTCGCGCCTCTTACTGGAAAGCGATAGGTGCGAAGACCCGCACGTAGAACGCCTCATCGAGGCCTTCGCCTTTCTTGCCGGACGCGTACATCTCAAGGTAGATGACGAATTCCCGGAGATTACAGAATCCTTTCTAAATATTCTCTATCCTCACTATTTGACGCCCATTCCGTCCATGTCGATTGTTCAATTCACACCCAAGGAGGGCATCTTAACCACCGGACATCCAATCCCGAAAGGCACTGGTCTCTATTCACGACCAATCCAGGGAAGTCCTTGCCGTTTCCGCACGGGTTATGACACCACTCTTTGGCCCCTTGACCTCGTATCCGCATCTCTGGAGTCGCTTGATCCGGTCGACACGCGTGGCCGGTGGAGTGAGGCCGTCATCAAGCTCACGCTTTCCTGTATGAACGACACCTCGCTTAAGACGCTCAAGACTGGAGTTACGCAGCAGCCAATTTCCAGTTTGCGCTTCTATCTTGCTGGTGAACCGCAAGTTGTGTATCCGCTGTATGAGATGATTTTCAACCACGCAGCGAGAGTTGAGATTAGGCCGGGGGCGCCGACTGCGTCGCGCCGAACTAGAAAGCTGACGTTGGCTAAATTGGCGCCAATAGTCTTGCCGCACTCGGCTATTAGCCAGGTTGGGTTTGGGGTAGACGAAGGACTGCTGCAATATACTGCCCGCTCGTTTCCCGGCTACCGGTTGCTTTCGGAGTACTTTGCCTTGCCGGAGAAGTTTCTCTTCTTTGATCTCAGCGGTCTCGATAAAGCCGCGCGCGCGGGTTTTGAGACTAGATTCGAGATCCATATTTACCTGCGCGATGTCAGCCCATTGCGCGGCCTGGTAGACGCAAGCACTTTTAGACTCGGGTGTACGCCGGTGATCAATCTGTTCCACGATCTTTCCGAGCCCATCCGTTTGAGCGGCAAACAGCATGAGTACCATGTGATACCGGACGTTCGCCGGCAAATGGCGATGGAGATTTACTCGATCGATTCCGTAGTGGCTGACGATCCTCATCAAGGTAAGTCGCGCGAATTTAAGCCGTTCTACTCCTTTCATCATTTCGATAGCGTCGGAGAGGACTCCACGTTCTGGTATTCCACGCGCCACCCCTCGCAACGACCTGACGACCCGGGCACGGAGCTTTTCATCACTCTGGTGGACCTGGCGTTTAACCCGCATGTGCCGGCGACCAACATTCTTAGCGTGCATACCACCTGCACCAATCGTGATTTGCCGTCTAAACTTCCTTTCGGCGGCGCCGAAGGAGATTTGGAATCCGAAGGTGCACTGCCGCTATCGCGCGTGCGTTGTCTGACAAAGCCAACCCCGACGATGAGGCCGCCCCTGGGAAGAGGAATGCAGTGGCGGTTGATTTCACATCTGTCGCTCAACCATCTGTCGCTGGTGAAAACGGGAGCCAACGGCGAACCTGACGCGCTCCAGGAGATTCTGTTTCTTTATGATCTGCTGGATTCTTCCGCAACGCGGAAACAAATTAGGGGTCTCAAGCGATTAAAGAGCCGTCCGGCAGTCCGGCAAACGGGTACGCGCATCGGAGCAGGTTTCGTCCGCGGCATTGAAACGACAATAGAGTTTGACGAGGAGCAGTATGTAGGCAGCGGACTGTTTTTGTTTGCCTCTGTGCTGGAAAGATTTCTGGGGCTTTACACTTCAGTGAATTCCTTCAATCAGCTCGTGGCTACAACCAGCCAACGAGAGGGAATACTAAAACGATGGCCACCGAGAGCCGGCGAACAGATCCTCCTTTAGCGCAGGAGGTTTTTGACGAGCCGTACAGTTTTGAATTCTTTCAAGCGGTTCGCCTTCTTGAGCGGATGTATCCGGACCGCGACCCCGTGGGGCGGGATACGGACGCCAAGCGCGAAGTGGTGCGCTTTAGGACGAGGCAGACACTCTCGTTTCCCCCCTGTGAGATTTACGACCTCGTGCAGGACAGCGTCGACGCCCAACAACCGCCGGAGATGACGGTGGCGTTCATGGGGATCACCGGCCCTGTCGGAATACTTCCTTACCAATACATGGAGCTGGTGATGGAGCGCGCCCGTTACAAGGACACAGCGCTCTGGAGTTTTCTGGATATTTTCAACCACCGAATGATCTCGCTCTTCTATAGGGTGTGGGAGAAGTATCATTTCCCCATCGCGTATGAGCGAAACGGTGCAGACCAGTTCACCTCCCATCTGTTTGGGCTAATCGGGATGGGGACGAGTGGTTTACGCGGGCAGCTATCCTTTAGGGATCAGGGACTGCTGCCTTACAGCGGTCTGGTCGTTCAGCGGCCTCACTCGGCAACTGCCATGGCGGGAGTAATAGCTGACTACTTCGATGTACCCGCCGAAGTCGTGCAATTTCCGGGCGAGTGGTTGAAACTCGATGATAATGTTACCAGGTTGGGAAGCGAAAACAGCGAACTAGGCACAAGCACTATTGCCGGCACGCGGGTTTGGAGCGATCAGTCGAAGTTTCGTATTAGGCTTGGCGCGATGAGCTTGAAGAAGTTCAGGGCGTTTATTCCCGTGGGGTCAGCTCACCAGCCGCTGTCTGAGTTTGCCCGCTTGTTTACAGGGCTCGAATTCGAATTTGATATGCAACTAGTGCTCGATGCGAAAGAGGTTCCGTTCGCTATGCTGTCGGGGAATGTTGACGATGGGCCAAGGCTCGGTTGGACCAGTTGGCTCAAGACGTGCGAGTTTGCGAACGACGACGACCAGGTTGTGATTAGGGCAAATAACTGAACGATTAGCAACTGCAAGCGCCAGTCTTGTTAAAAGAAAGGGTCGGATCATGGCTGTGAACCTAAAATCGTTGATTGCCAGACTCAATAGTACTTGTCGCGGCGTGCTTGAAGGCGCTGCCGGGCTCTGTCTCTCGCGCACGAATTACGACGTGGAGCCGGAACACTTTCTGCTGAAGCTGATTGAAAACTCGGATACGGATATCGGAAGTATTTTTCGCCACTTCGAGGTGAGCCAGGCGCGCATCTCGAAAGATTTGACAACGGCGATGGACAAACTGAAGACCGGTAACGCGCGCACGCCGGGCCTTTCCCCGCGGCTGCCACAGTGGATTCAGGAGGCCTGGTTACTTGCCTCAGTTGATTATGGCGCGGCACAGATTCGAACCGGACATCTGCTCCTGGCCCTCCTTGCCACCGATGATTTGGCGCGTCTGGCCCGAGAGATCTCACGAGAGTTTGGTTCAATTTCCGTTGAGTCACTCAAGAAGAACCTTGTCGATATCACGGCCGGTTCCGCGGAGGCTAAGGAAGCAACCGGTCTCGGGTCTCAATCCGAAATGGCTGGAGCCGCTGGGGGCGGGCCGGTCACGGCCGGCAAGACGAAGGCGCTTGATCAATTCACAGTCGATCTGACAGCCAGAGCTCGGGCGGGTCAGATCGATCCGGTGCTTGGCCGTGACTTCGAGATTCGGCAGGTGATTGACATTCTTATGCGGCGGCGTCAGAACAATCCGATCCTCACAGGTGAGGCGGGCGTTGGCAAGACCGCCGTCGTCGAAGGGTTTGCACTGCGCATCGCCGCGGGTGACGTGCCAGATCCGCTGAAGAACGTTGCAGTGCGGACACTCGATCTGGGACTGTTACAAGCTGGTGCGGGGATCAAAGGTGAGTTTGAAAATCGGCTAAAGTCTGTGATCGAAGAGGTAAAAGGCTCTTCCCAGCCAATTATCATTTTCATTGATGAAGCACACACAATGATCGGAGCAGGTGGCCAGGCAGGCCAGAACGATGCGGCCAATCTTCTCAAGCCGGCGTTGGCCCGCGGTGAATTACGCACGATCGCCGCTACCACCTGGGCCGAGTATAAGAAGTATTTCGAAAAGGATGCGGCGCTCGCACGACGCTTTCAAGTGGTAAAAGTTGAAGAGCCGGATGAAGAGAAGGCAATCAACATGATGCGTGGCCTGGCCGAGTCGTTGGAGCATCACCATAAAGTGCGCATTCTGGCTGAAGCGGTTGAGGACGCGGTGAAGCTTTCGCATCGTTATATTTCGGGGCGGCAACTGCCGGATAAGTCGGTGAGCGTACTTGATACTGCTTGTGCGCGCGTGGCCATAGGTCAGGGAGCGACGCCAGCATCCGTCGAAGACGCACAACGCCGAATGGACCAATCGACGACCGAGATTGAGGCCCTGGAAAGGGAAGCAATCACGGGAGTGGATCACAGCGCTCGCATCGACGAATTGAAGTCGGCGAAAACGGCAGAAGAAGCGCGGTTAGGCAATTTGAAAGCGCAGTGGGATAAGGAACGGGAGATCATTGGGCAGATTCGTGAGATTCATGGTCAGCTTGAAGAGGCGAGAACGCGCACCGCGGCGGGGGACAGCAGCAGCAACGGCATCGGTGCCGCAGTGCCCTCGGTTGCAGCCGCGGGTGTAACACCAGCGTCGGTTGCCGAGGGTGCAGCGGAAGTAACGGCGGCAACGGCTTCGGCCCCAGACCTGGCAGCGGCTGTACCGAGCCAGCCGATTGACGTAGAGGGCTTGCGCTTGAAGCTTTCCCAACTCAATGAAGAGTTGGAGAAGGTTCAGGGCGAGACGCCTTTGATGCAAGCTTGCGTCGATTCGCAAACGATTGGCGATGTTATCTCTGGCTGGACGGGAATCCCGGTTGGAAAGATGATGACCGACGAGATTCAGACCGTATTAGCTCTTCGCGATCGATTGGAGCAGCGCGTGATCGGTCAGTCACATGCGCTTGAAGCGATCGCCCAGCGAATACGCACGGCGCGCGCGCAACTCACCGACCCACGACGACCTGTGGGCGTATTTTTGCTGGTGGGGCCAAGCGGCGTGGGTAAAACGGAAACCGCTTTGACCCTGGCCGACACCTTGTATGGCGGCGAGAAGAATCTGGTAACGATCAATATGAGTGAGTATCAGGAACCCCATACCGTTTCCTCGCTCAAGGGCTCGCCTCCCGGATACGTCGGTTATGGCGAAGGTGGAGTGCTGACGGAAGCGGTGCGGCGCAAGCCTTACTCGGTCGTGCTGCTTGATGAAGCCGAAAAGGCCCATCCCGACGTAATGGAGCTCTTCTATCAGGTCTTTGATAAAGGAATGCTCGAAGACGGGGAAGGGCGCGAGATCGACTTCAAGAACACTGTGATTATTCTGACTTCAAACACCGCAACCGAAAGCATTATGAAATTGTGTGCCGATCCTGACACTAAGCCAGAACCGGAAACGCTGGTTGAGTCCATAAGGCCCGAGCTCGTTAAGGACTTTAAACCGGCGTTGCTGGGGCGCCTGGTCGTCGTTCCGTACTATCCGATTTCCGATGAAGTGATGAAGCAGATCATAAGATTGCAATTGGGACGGATCGGGGATCGTCTCCAGGAAAACCATGGCGCGAAATTCATCTATGACGAAGGGGTCATCAAGGAGATTGGGAACCGTTGCAAAGAGGTGGCAAGTGGCGCGCGCAATGTTGATCATATTCTGACCCGTACGTTGTTGCCTGAGATGTCCGGAGAATTTCTATCCCGTATGGCCGCGGGCGCTACAGTCTCTGAAGTCCGCGTCTCGGTAGGCGATGACGGGAAGTTTCAATACGCGATTGCGTAAGGGCTTCCTTTGCGTTAAGACCGGAGAAAAATGCCAGGCTATACTCAAGCAAACAGACCACTGTCGGTCACCACCCCTTTGGGCAAGGATATACTGCTGCTCGTTGGGTTTTCCGGCCACGAAGCCATTTCGCAGCTCTTCAGTTTTCAACTCGATCTATGGGCGGAAGACCCGACTAAGATCAAATTCGACAAACTCCTGGGCCAGAAGATCACCGTCAAGCTTGAACTGCCGAATGATAAGGAACGCTATTTCAATGGGATCTGCAAAAGTATTAGCCAGGGCGGACGCGACGAGACGTTCACTTTTTATCGTATGGAGATTGTTCCGCAGCTTTGGTTTCTGACCAAGACCGCGGGCAGCAGGATCTTTCAGCACCTGACGGTCCCCGATATTCTGAAACAGGTGTTGCAGGGATTGGATATTGCCTTTGAGATCCAGGGTGAATTTCACCCCCGCGATTTTTGCGTGCAGTACCGTGAAACTGATTTCAACTTTGCCAGTCGCCTGATGGAAGAAGAGGGCATTTTTTACTTCTTCAAACATGCAGCCGATGGTCATAAACTGGTACTTGCCAATACGCCTGAGAGCCATACTGAGTATGTAGAGGAAGATCAGAAAACGATAATCTATGAGGGGATCTCCGGTGGCTATCGCGATGAGACCCGCATTCTATCGTGGGAGAAGACACAGGAGCTTCGTTCAGGGACGTATACGCTGTGGGACCACTGTTTCGAGTTGCCTGACAAGAACCTTCAGTCGCAGATACATACCCTCGACAAAGTAGCGGCCGGTACTGTGGAACACCAGCTCAAACTCAAGGCCAACGAGAGTTTTGAGATCTACGATTATCCTGGCGCCTACGCTCAGCGTTTTGACGGTGTGGAAAAGGGCGGGGGCGACCAGGCCTCTGATCTCTCGAAAATATTCGAGGATAACGAACGGACGACGAAGATTCGCATGGAGCAGGAGACGCTGCCTGGTCTTGTCATCAGAGCAAGCAGCAACTGCCGGCACTTCGTCGCCGGATATAAGTTCGCTCTCGACCGGCATTTTGATGCGGATGGGGAATACGTGTTGACTGGAATAACCCACTCGGCGCGCCTCCAAGGTGAGGCTTATCGTTCAGGTGACGATGCGGAGTTCGCCTATGAGAACCACTTGACCTGTATACCGTTTGATCTTCCCTTTATTCCTCCTCAGATAACTATCAAACCGACGGTACAGGGAACGCAGACTGCGATGGTCGTGGGACCGCCTGGGGAGGAGATCTTTACTGACAAGCACGGGCGGGTAAAGGTCCAGTTCCATTGGGACCGCCAGGGCAAGAATGACGCTGATAGTTCTTGTTGGATCCGGGTGGCGCAGACGTGGGCCGGAAAAAAATGGGGCGTAATGTTTATTCCGCGGATTAGTATGGAGGTTGTCGTGGATTTTCTGGAAGGTGATCCCGATCAGCCGATAATTGTGGGGTGCGTTTACAACGCCGACATGATGCCGCCGTATGATCTCCCAGCTGAAAAAACCAAGAGTACAACCAAAACGATGTCCTCAAAGGGAGGCGACGGTTTCAATGAGATTCGTTATGAGGACAAGAAAGGCTCGGAACAGGTCTTCATCCATGGCGAAAGAGACATGGATGTGCGTGTCAAAAATGATCGGCGGGAATGGATCGGGCAGGATCGTCATCTGGTCGTCAAGCGCGACAAGGAGGAGCAGGTTGAGAGAGACTCACACGTCATCGTTAAGCGCGACCACGTGGAAAAAGTCGAGCGAGATCAGCACCTGAAGGTAGGGGGCAAAGTCGCAACTGAGATCGACGGTTCAAAGTCACTGAAGGTCAAGGGCGACGTTATTGAAGAGTTCAAATCAAATCACAGCGAGGTTGTGGGAACTGAATACTATGTCAAAGCGGGAACCAATATCGTTATCGATGCGGGGGTCCAGATAACGCTAAAGGCGAGCGGCGGCTTCATTACGATAGGTCCCAGCGGCGTAACCATCGTGGGAACAATGGTGCTGATAAATAGTGGCGGCGCAGCTGGTGAGGGGATGGCCGGCACGCTCGTCGGCCCTCTTGCAGCTGCGGTAGCAATGATTGCTGACGATGCATCGCCAGGGTATGTTCTCAAAAGACGGTGAGATCGGAGACGAGACGAAGGAAGCCATCAAAAAGTTTCAGGCCGCATACAATCTGAATGTGACAGGCGAACCAGACGAGGCCACCAAGAGCAAACTTAAAGAGCTTTCGAAATAGAGGTGTGAGGATTGGGTTTCTTAGACGATGCGGTTTCAGTTCTGGATAAGGTAGCTAACGCCGGGGGCGCCGGCGGACCCGCCACTGCTACGCCGACGTTTATCCGAGACGAACCTCTGACCGGCGCGCATTCAGACTCAGGCGGCGCTGCTGGTCCCGATCCGGATGGCTCGGGCAAACACAACGCGCTTGATACACACATTCCGACCGAGTTCATACACTACGGCCTGGTGCACGCGGACACGGACAAGAAATTCCTTCATAAAAAATTTACTCCGTCAGGTGCGCCGGCTGCACCCGAAGGCCATGCCATCATGTTCCGCGACGCGCTGCAGCGCGAAGCCATCCTCTTGCATGGCTTCGTTTCTTCGTGCGCCGTGGTGTTGCAGGAATATCTGAAGGACAAAGGGCCGCTCGGGGACGTGGGCGCGGCGGTAGGGAGCCTCCTTGGAGGCGGTCCTAAGAAGGATAGCAAGCCCGATCCAACCCAGCTCGACAGCATCATCTCGGAGATCAAGTCGACGGCTGACAGCATCAAGGGCGACTCGATCAATTACAAGGACATTCACGAGGCTGGCAAGAAACTTCATCAGGCGCGCGCCAACTTCAATAAGTTCTGCGAGTCGCTCAACGATTATTATTTGAAACCACCTTCGGGGGATGGCCCCGCAGGAGGGTTGAACAGCGTGATGAGTGCCATCCCATCGATTCCCGGCATCGGTAATACGATGCAGGTCGTGCAGAGATTTCTCTTCAAGATGTTTGACATCTATCTGGCTGTGTACCTCGAATTGCGCCGCAACCAGGATCCTGAAAAGAAAGACGACTCGCTCATGAGTCACGAGCGCAACATCGAACGCGCTTCCCATTGGATGACGATCGACTCTATTAAGACAGACTACGAAAAATACGAGCTGATTTTCCCTGTTTGGTTCAAGAAGGCGCCCCCACCCGAGGCCGGCGCTGCTGCTGGCGACCCTGACAACCTGCTGCAGCCGGTGGTCGACAAAGTGAATGAAGTTAAGGAGGATGTCGAGAAGAAGGTCGACGACACTAAGAAAGACATCTACGATTTTGCCGGTAGGAATCAGGAGCCTGAAGAAACGCCAGGAACAGCGCAGATGAAGGCTGTTTTTGCCATCCTCAAAGGTAGTCAGAAAAAGGATAGTGCCGCCCCGCCTACTCCACCGACGGCTGCCGATGCCACCATCAAAGCGCTCGACACAATACTGAAAGACATTAGCGGCCTGCCGACATTTCTTAACAGACCGATTCAGGAAGTGACGGCAGCAAACGTCGGTCTGCTTGAGGAAGTTTACCTGCGTCTGATGGCTCAGGGAGCTTCCGCACCAATCGATAACACGTTGCTGCTGGCGGCCGGCCGACGGTACCTAACTAACATGATCACCGGCTTGGGGGTGACTAATCAACGGCATGGTGCCGACCAGCTTCCAGGGTTTCAGCGTTCAAGACTTCGTGAGTAAAGAACTGAATCAATTCCTGGGCAAATACACTGAGCCGATCCTGATGCTGGCCATTGGCGATCTGGCCGCGGCGCTTGAGGCGTCTCGAACCAAGGCCAGCCAGGAAAAGGCCCAAACTATGGAGGTCTATTTGGGCCGACTGCCCTGGCTAATTGCGCTGATGTTTCGCAACACGTTTTTCCCAATTTGGAATCTCATTGCCGAGAAAGTTTTCGGCAGTGTTGCCGGCCCGCTGGGCTCGGTCCTGCACGGCGCCAACGAAAAGCTCAATGCAGTGCGTGACAAAGTTGATGAGGCCAAGAAGATTCAGGATACGGCAACCAATGCTGCCGACGCTGCCAAGAACGTTAAGGTTGATGCGGACAATATCGATAAAGCAGCTGACCCTTTCAAGCAGGCTCAGCAGGACGCGGAAGATAAGGCGGCTGAACGGGCAGCAGCGCGAAAAGCGGAAGAGGATAAGAAGAAGGCGATCGATGATTTCGTCGACAACGATCAATTGAAAAAGAAGGACGAAAAATTCCCGGTGACTGGGCGCACTGCCCCCGGTCAGGGTTTGAAGGTTGAAGAAGAACTGCCGAGTGTTTTACCTGCGCCCGCTTGATGGGTCTCGACCAGACCAGTTAATTGTTTGAGAATGCATTAGGAAGCGGACTCGAAAGGACAGAACAAAATGGGAAATATGGCTGCGCGCGTTGCTGATCTAACTACCCACGGATCACCATTAGCTCCTGGACCTGGAAGTACCGACGTCTTGATCGGATACATGCCTGCATGGCGTGCGCTGATAGATTTTCACGCCTGCCCAATTGTGAAGGGCGTCGTGCCGGATGTCGGCGGCGTGGTGATAGTGGGTAGCCCGACCGTTATGATTGATTTCATGATGGCTTGTCGCGTAACGGATCTAGTTGTCGAAATTCCGGGCGGTCCCAACCCCATCGCGATGGGATGTCCGACAGTGTTCATTGGACCATGAAGTTTTTCCCGCAAGCACTAATCCCTTGTAATCCCCTAATCTCGTGAGTCCGCACGGAGAGTTCTAATGAGTCAGGATTTTAGAACGCTCACCGCCAGGCGCCAGAGCAGCGGCTCGAGCACAACGTGGGCTACTACTTTCATTGACGGCCGTTAGCCCGCTGACCCAATTACTCTAAACGCTTTTCACGACGGCCCGTTTCTGCTAGAAAGAACAAGCAGAGAATGAGTTATGCGGCTAATCCTGGAAGTTACCTCCGGCCCTCTTAAGGGAAAACAAATCGAAGCCAAAGTTGGTGAGACTGTGCGTGTTGGGCGCATCTCAAAGGCTGATGTTGCCATGGAAGACAGCTTCATGTCGGGCGAGCATTTCGCCATCGAGTGCAATTCGCGCAGTTGTCGCCTCAGGGATCTGAACAGCCGAAACGGGACTCAGTTGAACGGTAAGATGATTACCGAGGCCTACCTAACCGACGGCGACCAGGTTTACGCAGGGAAAACGGATTTCAAAGTTCGCATCGAAGACTTTCCAAAAACGGTCGCGGTTTCACCTGCTGAGCAAGAGGCGATGAGAAGCGAACCGGCCAAGTCTGCACCTCCACCAGCGCCTCAGCGAAAACAATCGAAGAAGCTTCCTCCCGTCTCAGTTCCTCAGCCTGCACCGCCGGCAGCGATTTCACCGAACCCTCCAACCACATCCAAAGACGTGCCACCAGCCCCGGCTGCAAGCAGAAATAGAGACTTCGTCGACGAACGCCATCCCCAACAAGCACCGCACACAGTGGCGAATAAACCGGTGGTCCCAACCAAGACCGAACTAAAGAGGGTAGCTCCTTCGCCGCCACCCGCTGCGAGTCCGCCGCCTCGACCCGAGGTTGTTTCTCAGAATGCGCTTGAAACTTATGAAGCGGCGACACCTGAGGGTCGCCTAATTCACATCTTATCTAGTCAATCTGGATCCCTGATGGCCCTGGTCGATGCCGTTCATGACGGGAAGTTGCTTGATCTTATCCGCGGCTTCAGCAAGGCGTTTCATTCGCTTTATCGCAGCGAACAAAACGCTACGATTGCTCCCTATCTCGTTGCGTTGCCGCCACGATCCGAGCTTCTCAAACAGATGGTACAACAGGGGTGGGGGCACGAGTGGGGTGTCTACCTAACCAGTCCGCTTTCGCTGCTTGAGTTGCGCGAATTCTTCAGGACATCGCTGATGGTTACAATGCCGGATGGAATGGAGCTGTTTTCGCGGTTCTATGATCCGCGATTCTTTCGCTCCTTTCTCGAAACGTGTACTGCGCCGGAAGCCGAAAAGTTTTTTGGGCCAATCACTTCTTATTTCATGGAAGACGAAAGATCCGAGATCCTTCTGCAGTTTAGTAGAAGTAAGAGAGGCGCAGAAAAGAAAGGGCACTTGCTTTCGGTCTTGGTGTGACTAAGACTCCAGCAGGTCCTCAGACTGGCACTACCCTTAGATAATCTCTGGATTCGATTTCGTTGATTCAGGCCACGGTCCGGTTCGGCTGGCTCTAGCGATCTGCTCACAGGCCGCGAGCTCCTGGCCCCAGACCAAAGCGCGGACTCGGATCTCCATTGTTCTGGATGTGCGCCGCCACACTGGCAAAAGAGCTGGGATTATGCAGTGCTCGGTCTGCAGGCTGTATGTTGTAGGCTGGGTCAAACTCGGAGATGTGCGTATCGTTGTTTATGCCGGATTGACTATCAAAGACGTGGACGGCTTCGTGAATCAATATTGCGGCTCGCGAGTTCGGGCCAATTAGGTCTCCGAAATGAGAATTGACGTTCGTGAAACCGGGACCGAAAGTAATTGGGCCATTTAAGGGAGCTTCTGCTGCCGTATTGATGCCGTTGACGGGTACGCCGGTGCGGAATCTGGTTGCACTCGCGGCAAATAGACCTAGAAGCTGATTATACCGTAGCAGCATGTTGTCTATGTCTCTACCCGTAATCTGCCGGGTGACGCTGATCGTAGCCGGTGCAATCGTAAAGCGGAAATGCGTGCGCAGGGCAGCCACCGTCAGCGGAGCCGGGGTGGTTCCGTTATTCTGACTTATTTTAAGAAGGTTCAAAGCAAGGATGGCCGCACGGACTTTTTGCCCTGCGAGTACGGTGTCGCTTTGCGCCAGGTCGCGACCGATCGTGCCTCCTTGCAGCAGGATATCCAGAATTCCCAGCGTCTGACGCCCGGCCACACCTGCGTCGCGATCCATATTAAAACGCGTCTGGACTGTGCCGACAGCCGCGACCGTCTTAGGTCCGAAGATGCCGTCGACCTTAATGAGAGGGCCGATGCCAGTATTTACCAAAGCCTGTTGGAGTAGCTTGACGGCGGCCTGGTCAGGCTCAAATTGTTTCATCGCCGTCTGGTTCTGGGCTGCTCTTTGCAACCGCTGATTAGCACTCCAAAATGGAGACCTGAGGGCCATTTGCTTAATCCTTTCCGTTGATTCAATGATGGAGGGAATTCAATTCCTTTTAAAATAGCTGTCAAGTCAAATGAATCATAAACCCTCCCCATTTTCGGCTCGTTGAGTTATCCTTAAAGCCTCAACCGCCAGCGGTTCGGACCGCGTTTACGTTAAGAGTCTCCGGCCCACGGACCGTGTAGTTGGGTGCCGGCGATTGATTGAAACATTCCCAGGCGGATCGTGTCTGAGTCTTTCAACGACAGCAAAGGCATCAAGCCCCGATTGATGATCTTCTCTGCGGCACGCAGCGTGAGCAGGACCTCTGCGCAAGGCTTGATCTCTGATTCGTCCTCTCTTTGGTAAACGTGTAGAGGGAGACCTTGGATCTCTTGCACGTCGCTGGGCCGCAAACCCCAACCAGCTTCGCTGAATCCTTTTGCCAGGAGGTAAACCACCGCAAACGCGGGATTGGCCCACAGGTAAGACTCATGTCTCGGGCCATCCGGCGGCATCTCTTCGAACTCGAACTCCTCAGTTGGTTCTGTCTCTTTACCGTAGGGCAGACGCAGTAAGAACTGCGGTAGTGCGAAGCCGACGTAAGCGGCAGCAGAACTATTTATCAGGGTCTCCCACCACGCTTCGATTTGCTCGCCAAGCGGCTCTCGCCAATCGTCTGGGTCTGGTGTTTCAACTAAAGACTCGCAGCCAAGCAAATGAGCAGACGCCCCGGCGATGAAGGGTGCACCTGCTTCTTGTGCAATCAGCGAGATGCGCTCGATTAACGCAGGATCTCCGCTAGCGAAATCGAAAGTGTAGTTGGCGGCTATTACGGCCCAGGGCAGGCCGCCCGACGTCCCGACGGTCTGTTCGACTAAGAGTTTGTAAATCGCGGTCTTGCGGAAGTCTTTGTTGGTGCGCAAGTCGGCTTTGAATTCCTCGAATGTAATGTCGAGCAAGTAGAGCTTGAGCTCAGTACCTGTTTCGAGTCGTGTGACGAGAAAATCGAGCCCGCGCCAAGCCGACTCGAGTGCCTGAAAATGCGGATGATGCAGAATGGCCCGCATGGTTTCGGCGATGCGGGCATCAACTGCCGCAATCAATTGGTCTGCTTCCGCTTCGGTATCCGGAACGAGATGACTCTTTACAGCCGCTTTTGCCAGTTCAAGAATCTCGGGCGAAACTTCTGGAGATCGGTGGCCGAGCGTCTTCGGTGAGGTGGCAGAGGAGGCATCTAGTCTTCCTGCGAGAATCTGGTCGAGGAGACTGCCTTCAGAATCCGGACCCGGCGTCAGCGGTGGCGGTTCTTCAGACACGAGAGCAGGAGTAGGCTCTGCATGAAAAGGCTCGGTTGCAGCCAATTGGTTCCATCCGCGCACTTCGGCAGCAGCTTCTTGAAACGCTTTTGGATTGTTTAGCTTCGTACGCGTCCGGCCTAAAGCCTCGAAGATCTCCAGCCGGTTGAAGAGCCGGTCGGGATGAAAGTCTTCGAGTTGGTTGAAGTTGATGGATAGCGACTGACTGCCGTCTTTTGTTAGGGGAATGTGAAGCTTCACCCCAAGCCGTGACATCACCTGATTTAGATTGTCGCGATCCACAATCCTGGGCCGCCAGCCGGCGAGTTCGTCGCTTGAAACATGCAGCCCACGATTCTTGCGACCGCTCCAGTCGCCCAGTAGAAGCACTTGAAAGGGCGTCTCATCCGACAAACGAGCGTGAGGTTGCTCCATCGTTGCGAGGAGCTCGCCTTCAACGTCAGTTAAGGAGAATGTTTCCTCCATTTTCTCAACTCACCTTCGTCGGTAGATCTAGCGCCTGCTGAAAAGCCGTTGTCGTCAGGGTGATCAGAGCCTGCACGCTTTCTTATGATCATTGCCCCTCTCGAACGTACCCCTTCGTAATCTCGAGCAGTTGCTCTTTCAGAGGATCGCGAAGCTTGTCCACATCCTCCAATTGAACAATTTCCTCGAACGCACTCATGCCAGAAACCTCAGTGCTCTCGACAATCACGTCGTCCGGCGGGCGCATTGTGGAGATAGCCGAAGAGACATAGGTTACCGGCAGGTCGCCAAACTCAGGAGAGCATTCGGTGCTAAGAGGGAAGTGAAGGGCTTTGAGAATTTGTGACACGCCGACTTGTTTTGAGACAACAATATGCATCATGAGATAGTGCAAAACGAATTGTTGAAGCTCATCGCCAGTCTGCTTGCGTCCCGCCAAGAGTGCCTTTAATCGTCCGGGGGAAAAGCCGCCGTAGGTAAGCACCCACTTCAGTGGAGAAGTAACCGCGATCGTTTTGCTTTCATTTCCGATCATCGCAACATGTGTGTATTCCAGCGGCGTCATCTCCAGTTGAGGATTGATCACCTCGAGCGGACTCTTAAATTCCAGAGGTAGGTTGTAGAGCCTGGACTGGCCAATTGTGCGATAGAGTTCCTGAAACTCTTTGAATGCTTTGTCTCCAGTTCTGGATGTTCCGTAGCTTTCACCATCGACGTAGTTACCAAAGACTATCTTGGGGTGAAACAGCGGCGCGAGCGTCGAAAGCAATTCCTTCATCTGACCGCGCAGCAGATCGGCCATCCCACGCGTCAATTTTCGCAGGGCCAACAAATGCTGAATGCTGTATCGTTCGTCCATGAAAGTTTGTTCTCTACAGGAGGACCGCTAAACGTGGCGAAAAGAGCCACGATACGCTTGGATTGGCGAAGCCTACAGGGCCATGCAAGTCCTTGTCAACAGCGGTGAAACGGACCGAGCGGAAGCCACTGGCGCCATTCAACGATAATAAATCCAAGGGAGTCCCTCTCATGAGCAAATCGTTCACGCACGAGCCGCCGATACGCACCGGGACGGCGAAGGAGTTTGAGCATGTTAGGGTGGCATTGAAAAACGCGCAGTTCGATGAAGAGACGATCTGTCGCGCGCTCAAAATCGAAGCTATGTCTGATGTGGGTTCAGTCAAGAGCGACACGCTTGATTCTACAGATATCTCCGCTCAGTTACGGATCTTGATTCGTCTTTTTCTGTTTCAGCGACTAGTGCCGCGTTCAGAAGCTGAGCGTGTGCTCGACACTGCGACTTGCGATGCCTTTCTCTCACTTGGGATTATGGGCGTAGGGAAGTTTGGTGATGATCAATTCTATGCAACAGTCTTGCTCTACCCAGTCGGAGGATTTTGGATCGCCTCCGACCGGCATAGTAACCCTGATGGGAGTGAGTTTACTGCACCGCCGGATATAGTGTTTCCAGCAATTTATGAGGGCACACTCCGTTTTCTACGCCTGCTGCCGCAGATCGTCGCCGAAGACGCTCTCGATCTCTGTGCGGGTTCAGGCATAGGGGCGTTTGTCTTGAGTAGACATAGCAGGCGTGTAGTCTCTTCGGATGTCACCGAGCGCACTACCCAATTTGCGACCTTCAATTGTGCTCTCAACAACCGCGACAACGTGGAGGCTGTTTGTAGCGACCTCTACGGCGCGATGAAAGGGCGAACCTTCGACCTTATCGTGGCCCATCCTCCCTATGTGCCATCGCTGAGCATCGAAACGATCTGGCGCGATGGTGGGATGACCGGCGAACTCGTCGTCAAGCGCATCATCGAAGGATCGCCGCACCACTTGCGCGAGGATGGCACGCTCTTCGTCCTGTCGATTGGTCTGGATACAAGTGAAGGGCCCTTTGAGGAGCGGGCCAGAAAGTGGTTGGGAAAAAAAGGCGATGAGTTCGACATCATCTTTGCTTACTTTGAGGAGTCGACCCCCATCGAGATGCTCAAAAGGCTAGCCGCCCGGGAGAAGAACCTGGGGATAAAAGAACTTCGGGAATTAGGAGAAGCGTTCCAAGCTGAGGGGACTATCAAAATGCCCTACGGCGCCCTAGTCATGCGGCGACATGCGAAGAATGGACACTCTAAGCCGTGGACTGCTCGCGTGAAACTTAGCGGAGAGACAGATGGGCGGGATTGGGAGCGGGCATTTGCGTTGCATCAGCGCCTTTCACAGCCCGGCTTTTTTGAAGAGCTGCAACAGGCTCGGCCTGAGCTGGCGCCGAGTCTGCTGGTCCAAGTCACCCATGTGGTGCACGAACGCTCGCTCGTCCCTGCTGAGTTTCTCTTTAAAACTGATAAGCCTTTTACTGCCTTCGGGCGATTTGATCAATGGATGGTCCCTTTGATTGCTCGTTTCGATGGTACGAGGACGCCTACCCAGATCTACAACGATGCCATACCCGGCTCGGAGTTACCTGAGGATTTTGGGCTGCGCGACTTTACGGAGCTCGTGGCACGGATGATCGAGCGCGGATATCTGATCCTGCGGGACTCTCGTGAAAACGAGCGTAAGTCGGAATTGCACTAACAGAGCTGTCCACACAGGGCGCGTGGCCGCGGACCCAGCTTGACGGCGCAAGAGGTGAGAATACCGGACGAAGAGGGCAAGGGATAATGTGGCTTCTTTGCCGGACAGCTTGCGAGGCCGTTGATTTCCATGCTTCAGGCGAGCAGCAAGCCAAGGCGTCCCAAGTGGTTGAGTTGATTTTCTAGGTCATCTGGCAGAGCTTCCAGAAACCTCTTTCTCTCTGTAAACGCTTCCTCATCCTGGGGCGATTCCTCGACGTTTGAATCGATCATTTTTCTCAGTTCGTCAAGGACGGCCGGGCGGTTCCGCGTGCCGTCCAGGAGAACAAGCAAATGTCTACCAAGGTCGTCCTCCAGACCAATGGTGTTGGGGAACAGTGACGTGATGATCACTCCCTGCTGAGCTTGCAAACGCGCGAGTGGACTGGCTTGTGGATACTCGCTTGGCTCAACCACGAATTGGGGCTCGTGAAGATGCAGCTCAATAACTCCCGCGCCGTATGTCTTTAACATTACTTCGGCAAACGTTCGCGCGTCTTCGTCTGAAGCAAAATCCTCATGAGACATTGTTTGGCCGATAAGCGAGCAAGCCTTCGCCAGCAGTACGTCGAAGTGTGCTGACCGGGGATAGATCTCGCTCAGGTGAAACAATGCCGCCTTGGCCAGCGGAAAGTCGGTCGAGATCGAACCTTCTTTGGGTCTGCGAAACTCTTCGACCGAGGTTGATTTAATGTCAGGGGCGGCGGACACCGGGCGAGCCTCTGACTTAATGTAAAACCTGCGGACTCGATCAAGCTTCACAGAGCGGTCCAGCGATATCTCATGATGACAGAGCAACGTCTGTCGAAAGGCTCTGCCCTTCAAGAAATCAAGATACTGCTCTCTGGTAAGCCTATCTTGTTCGGCCAAGTGGCGCAGCTGCTCTGGAAAGTCATAGTCCTGACTCTCAAAGAAATCTGCCTCTGACAGAAACTGCAGGCCATGTTCCGCGGCATGGCTGACGAACTGGTGAAAATACACCGGGGCGTTTATTTCAGCGAGGTCGTCGTGAAACACAGCACCGTGGCTTTTTACCTTGAATCGCTCGCTCACTTCGCGAAGAAACGTTTGGTAGGCGCTTGATTGAGTTTGCCCATCCGCGAGCCACTGAATCAAAGCGCGCCCTTGCGCGATCCGCTCTCGAGAGTCTTTCACGTCCTTTGTGTGAAAGAGCATCAACTGACGAGTGATTTCGCGCAGGTGGCAGCCGGGATATGTGTTGTAGGAGATGTAAGCGACACCTTGAGGATTAAGAGAAGAACGGCAAATGGCGAGAATCTTATCCCGGGCGGCAGGAGGTATCCAGGAATAAAGCCCATGAACCATGATGTAATCGAATTGTCCTATCTCCTTTCCGATTTCCATCAGATCAAGCCGGCGTAGCTCGATATTCTTCAGCCCCAGAGCCGCACTCCTCGCGTTGCCATTGGCTATCGGATGCGCCGCCAGATCGACTCCGACGAACTCACTCTCCGGCAGACCGAACGCCATCGGCAGCAAATTACTTCCATCGCCGCACCCCAGTTCTAACGCACGGCAATGTTCGACCGGAGCAGGTTGCATTCCAAAAAGGGTTGCCAACGTTGCCAGACGATCGGGATGCGTTTGCGGGTATGTATAGTTAGGGTAGGGGACTTCATCATATGAGGTTAATTCTGTCGTAACCATATTCATCTTCTCTCCCCGGATGCATGAAGCTCGCGCTTAGATCTTGCCGTATTCCATGAACAATCCTGCTCTAACGATCCTTCACCCGCAGGGCAATCATAGTTGCAACGATCAGTCCCCCGAGCATCAGGCAGAGCACTGCCGCATCCAATGCGATATTGCCCCAGGGATGTAGGAAAGTTACATAGCCGCTGAGATCATCGCTTATCTCTTGCGGTTCTGGTATCGGGGGCGGCGAACCAATGGTCAGGGGAGCTGGTGGACTAACCGGTGAAGTCGCCGTGCCACTCGGAGACTGCAAATAGTCACGCAACTTCCGTTCGTGGTCCTTGACTGCTTCGCTGGTCCGCTGGTTGTAATCTTCCGCCTGGCTGCGCGCGCCTTCGATGTTCCTGGTGTTCAATTCCTTGACGTGCTCCAGCAGGCCCCGTCCTTCATTTTTTCCCCGAGGGTTCGAACCTTCTTCTTTTAGCGTATCCAGAGTCGAGAGTCTTTTCATTTCGTCAAACGACCAGGTAGCGGGCATCGCAGCGCCCATGAGCTTTGCCATCCCAGTGGGAACGGCAGTCAGTCCGGCAAATAGTATCTGCGGGATCAAGATTAGAGGCACCAGGCTCGTGGCCACCTCAGATGTTTTCACAACCGCGGATACGAAAAGACCAAGAGCTATACCAACAATGCCTGTTAGTGCCAGTACGAGTAATTGCGGTATCCCAAAGAAGAGACCGGGCAGATACATGATTCCCGCAAAATGCAGAATCTTTAGGGTACCGAATAAAAGTGTCGCTTGCAGCCCGACGATCAAAGAGAGAACCAATAGCTTTGAAGCCAGATAAGGGAGGAGCCGGAGATTGACCATGCGTTCCCGACGGAAGATTGGCCTCTCTTTGACTATCTCGCGAGCAGCCACGGAGGTCCCAAACCATATTGAGACCAGCGCCAGAATAAAATAAGGAAAATCTCGAGGGTCATTCTTTCCGACGACGAGATATGTCAACACGCCGATGATCGGGGCCTGGCAGAAGAGAATAAACAAGTTCCACTTATCACTAGCGAGTACCTCGGTATACCGTCGTAGCAGCGTCATCCATTGTAGCAAGGCGTCGATAATGCTGTGACGTCGAGGTGGTGGATGGGCGGTCCTGGTTTCGCTCTGCACCTGCCTCAAAGGCTCCGAGACGTTATGTCTGTAAAGGTCGGTAGCCATGAACCGGCGCCGCCAATCCTCGGCCACGGAGTCAGCGATCTCCATCCCGCGCGTTTCGTAAGCGCGTTGTTCTCCCTCCTTTGCGCTGGCTGGCAGTTGCCCCAGCTTGGCCATCTCCGACTCGACCGGTTCCTCTATCTTTTTGTAGAGATCGATGAAATCTGTTGCACCAACAAACTTGAGAGCTTCGGCTGGTGGGCCGTAAAAGATCAGCTTGCCGCCCATCAACAGCACAACCTTGTCGAATAGACGCACGTTCTCCATCGCGTGGGTTGTTAGAATAACGGTGCGACCTGACTCTGCTATTTGCCGAAAGAGCCTCATGATTCGCTGTTCGGTCGCGGGGTCGAGACCCGAAGTGGGCTCATCCAGGAAGATCACAGATGGTTTGGTAATCAACTCCACGGCGATTGAGACACGTTTGCGTTGTCCTCCTGAGAGTTCTGAGACGAGCACGTCGCGCCTGGAACTGAGACCGGTTACGTCAAGCACCTCGCCAACTATCTGATCCACCTCACTTCTGGCAACGTCGCGCGAGAGGCGTAAGCGCGCTACGTAGTAGAGCGTGCGATAGACCGTCAACTGGCGATGAATGATGTCTTCCTGGGGTACGTAACCAATCCCCTGTTTAAGTGAATCGAGATGCTGATAGAGCTCGAGATTGTTAATTAGGACTCTGCCGCTGCCAGTGCGGTGCATTCCGTTCAGCGCGTTCATTAACATGGATTTCCCCGCGCCGGAGGGGCCAAGCAAACCCACAAATTCATTCGGAGCAATCGCGAGGCTTATGTCATCAAGCAATTTTCTCGATCCTCGCCCTGAGCGCCGTTGCACCGTCGCAGTAATACCGATGGCATCGATTCGGGTTTTTGCTCTCGTATCAAAAACCGCGACGCCCATGCGCGGATCCGCTCTTAATAAAAACGGCCCGATCTGTACCACATCCTGGTTCGTCACGGGTTGCCTGCCGCTGATACGGCCACCGTTTAGGTAAACACCATTTGTGGAGCCCGCCTCTTCCACCCACACCCCTTGCGCGGTATTGATGAAGGTCGCATGGTGCTTCGAAATGACCAGACCGTCCAGCTGGATATCGTTGTCTGGTTCTCGGCCGACCGAGAGCTTTTGCTTGCCATTGAAACCGCGTTGGATGAAAAGCTGCGCGCCCGACGCATCGGCGGTCGGTTGAGATCTAGGTTCGGACCCTGGACGGTAGACGAGAGTGCGGGATCCAACCTTAGAGTTGAAGGAAATGGGATTTGCTGCATCAGGGGACGAGTTGGAGCTTTGTATCCGCGGAGACGGGTGAGATGGATCTATAAAGCGGAAGCTCGGCCCGCCTGCGCCCAATTGAACACTGTCGCCATGATGAAGTCTCTCCGGTTGTGCAATCCGCTGTTGGTTAAGGAGTGTTCCGTTAAAACTCTTGAGGTCGCTGATTAGAAACGTGCCATCGGGCTGGCGTTGGATCTCCGCATGATGGCGTGAGACCGCTGCCGCGGCAGCGTCGATTTCAATAGCAGCAGATGGATCACGCCCAAGGAGTGTGCGGTCGTCGGTGAGAACGAATTGACGGACTGCTTGCATGGCAGATCCGCTCTCATAGATCAACACTGGCGCGGACTGCGAAGTTTGTCGAACAGCAGGCGTCGGCTCGTTAGCTGTTGGTGGTTCCGGAACATGGGTAGCCTTTACCGGCGGCCTCGCGAGGACTACGGGAGGTTTAGCTTGAGCGCCTTGCTGTAACTTCGAGCGCAGTGCTTCTTGTTGCTGCGCCGCTGAGGCGTCGACGAGTGTTTTAGAAAAATCCGGGGCGGCAGGTTCGGCGGTGATCGATTCCACCGCAAGAATGGGCCCCTGGACGCCAAACTGAATGTGCGCGCCTGGAACAATCTCCATCGTCGCGGCGATGCGCTGGCCGTTTAAAAAGGTTCCATGAGTCGAGCCGGTATCAGACAGGTAACAACGGCCACCTTCAAAGCGGATTTCCGCGTGGAGGCGCGAAACCATTGGCCACTGCGCCTGATTGAACACTAAGGTGCATCGCTGTGCGTCTCGTCCAATCTTGAGGCTTGTCTGCTTGAACTCGCACCCGGGCAGTTTCTGCTCGCCGCGAATTTCCGCCAGGACTATTATCATGAAGCTTCAGGGCGACTATTAGTCGGAGGGATCAGATACTTATATGCGATTGGCTCGGCAGCGCTATGCTAGCACAAAAATTGGCCAGGTTATCCATCGCGTGCCAAACGATAATACCGGGATGGGGCTTGCATGATGGATTAGCACATACTGGCTGGCGATTAGTACCGTTTGCAACGACCACACCGGCCCTTACTTCAGTAGTTTGAGCAGTGACTTCTCCGCGGGATGAAGTCGAGAGCTGCGATAGGCCATGAACTCCTTCGGGGTTGAAAAATAATGTTCCATGGTTTGCCCTTTCTCGAACCTCTCAATTACACCGGGGCAGATGTAAGAACTTCGACAGACGGCCGCCGTGTTGCCCAGAGACTGCGCTGTTTCTTTAATGGCCGCCACAACCTTTCGCCTTCGTGACGAGGACTTTTCAAATTGGTCAGTGCCGGAGCGCGCCAGCGCACAGGCACACAAGAGAGTGCCGGCCCAGGTGCGAAAATCTTTTGCAGTAAACTTTTCGCCCATTACCTCCTTAATATATTCATTGATGTGCCGGCGCTTGATATCGACAAAATCACCATGCTCATTCTTATACTTGAAGACCTCTGTCCTGCGACACTTGAGGAGCTTCTTGAGAACTCTGGCAACCTCGCGGTCCCGGAACTCCCGGCATTGTCGGACGCCTGACTTCCCGGGAAAGTCAAACTTCACCAAATCACCTTGAACCGAAACGTGATTAGGCTTTAGGGTGGCTATTCCATAGCTACCGTTCTCGCTGGCGTAGACCTCGCTTCCCGGTCGGAGAAAACAACTCGAAAGAACCCTTAGAATGCAGGCCAGAATGCGTTCTCGGCCAAGATCCGGCTGCCTTAGATGCCGAGCTACAGTCGTTCGCATTCTGGGTAGGTCTTCGATGAAATGAGTGAGACGTTTGAATTTCCTGTGTCCCTGAATCCTGGTATGACTTTCGTGGTAACGGTATTGCCAACGACCGGCGGAGTCTTGTCCAACTACCTGCAACTTACCATTGGGCGATGGGTTGATAGCAACTTTGGTCCAGGCTGGAGGTATTCCGAGTCTCTGAATTCTGGCGAGGTCAGCCTTTGAGAGTCGTTTCCCATTCACACTCCTGTAGCTGAACCCTCGCTGCGGGGTGCCAGTTCGGATTATCCCGATCCTTTGTAGACGCTCGATTCCGGTCACTAGAATTCTCTCGCCACGCGCTGCCAGGTTGGTTGTCGAATCCACCCCGGCCATAGGAGGCTGATGATTGAAGACTACCCCAGCATTTTACATGCTTTGGCGTTGACCCCCAGTCTGATAGACGGCTTACTGGTCGACTATTTTGTCTGCAAATCAGAGATGTGGCAAGAATCCGTTTGCAGGCCTTAAGTTATTCCTCTCTAGTTGTCGGGGCGAGAGGATTTGAAGGTACGATCTTACGTTACGCAGCTCACCAGTTAGGCTCCGGTTTTCTTAGGACCTTGTAGGCGCCCGCTCGTCGCCGGCCTGTTGTCGTTGTCATTCTTGCGGCACCGCGCGACGCGGCCAAACGTTAAGCCCTGGCAGCTCGTCGCCGGCCTGTTGTCGTTGTCATTCTTGCGGCGCTCGCGGTGGTTGTGTTGGCGAGTCTGATAGCACCGATCTTCTGGAGCGGATCTAAGAAAGGCGATACTAAACCAACGTTCGAGTCCCGCGAACCAGTCGCTGCCACCTCTGCTCCCGTGCCTTCGACCACCTCTCCAGCGAGTTCACTGACCTACTGGCTGACCGTGCAGAAGACAAAAGATCCTGAAACCATTTCCCGGAAGTGACCCAAGAGTGACTCGAACGAAAAATGCTGGATACCGGCGGCTCAAGTAAACTATTGAGTGTATTGGGGTTTTGGAGGCGGCGATCGGAATCG
>DIYZ01000244.1:40573-53216 GCA_002427845.1 Chloracidobacterium sp. UBA6041
GATGAATAAAGGTTTTGCAGACCATTCAGACCCGTTTCTCCTGATCACTCGTGATCGCTCAGGCCATGAAACATTGGGCTTTTCTCCCACACCGCGTTCCTCCTGATCACTCCTGCTATGCACAGAGTCCCTACATTTCTCCCTACACTTGCCGGGAGCCTTTTTATAAGTCCGGGTGTTGAGAGGCCACCCTCCGAGGATGCTGTTTCTGGGTCTTACATATAGTAGGACTTAGAAAACCCAATACCCCCAGAAAAAGAATGCCGTCACAGACCCGGAAAACCCACAAAGACCCAGCAGACCTAGAAAGACCTTTTAAGCCCGGTCCAGTAGGCAGCCCAAGGCATAGTTAGTTTTTCTTATGGTGGTGCCTACGCGATTGGCTATGAGCTTGACGTTCTCGGGCGACCGTGGAAAATCTGGTATGTCGCGCTCTCGACAAAAATCCTTAACCGCGTGTCCTACGGCAATGATCAGTTCGCGCTTACTTTGTGCTGAGGGCTTTTTGGCCCTTGCTGGCTTTGGTCTGAGTTTGTCGGCGGCGCGCTTTTTTCTAACCCGGAGGATGTTTTTGCACTTATCGCAGCACCCGACCCTTGCTTGCGGATTGTCTAATTGATCTTTCGGTAGTTTTTTAGCCCAGAAGAGCTTCTTGCAATTTTCTACGGCACACTCGCGCAGGTGTCGGAGGTCGTGCTTTTTACCGCAGGCGTTCAGTGCCTTTATGAGAGCATCATGGCGGCTGATCTGAAACTCACCATTGTGGTCGATGGTATAAACCACTTCTATGAGGCTCTGACGGCTACCTTGGGCAATCTGGCGCAAGCTCTTAGACCACTGGGCCAGCACGACGGATCGACGATAGTCGGCATAGGTGACCGGCGGGTCCATGTTGGCTAGTTCCGGCGACCTCGTGAGAAGATCCACATACAACCGGCGCCCATTCCGCAACAACTCGCGATAGCTCGGTACCTCAAATTCAACCGCCACCTCCTCCACCGAGCTAAGAATCATTTCCAGACCATCCGGAGGTCGACTAATTCGTGGCTGTAATGATTGCAACTGCATTCTGGCTTGCAAACGTTTCGTTATGTTCTTCGACTTCATGTCAGGAACGGAGTATAACGCACCACGAGACTCAATGAACAGTCAGCGGAGTTCAGGAAAAGGAGAGTTTTTATGGAGCGTGAAGCAAAAAACGAGGAAGGTGGCACTATCGCGCGGGGGCTTGAGAAGTCAGCCGAAGCGATCGGGGTTTCGACGCCGACGCTGAAGCGAATCTTGGGTGAAGGCGGAATCCCGTACGCGCAGGTAAGACGCCGGATCGTGATATTGGATAGCGATTTGCGGGCATATCTGGCGCGCAATCGCAAAACGAGTGGCGGGCGCGAGGCTGCGTAACGGCGGAGGTTGCGAAGGGTGAGGATTTCACTGTTCGATCGCAAAGCCGACGCTTCGCCGCGTCAGGTTGAGCGCACGTGGCCAGAGATCTGCCGCAAGATTCCAAGACCGCCTATTCGCGACGAGAAGGACGGCCCGTTGTGGTCGCCAGCCACATTCGATCCTCCGCACCGTCTGTTGAAGAACGTCGTCGAACTTTCTTACCTCGTCCTCGATTACGATGAGTTTGCCGACTTCGAGCGCGATTTGCGGCCTTGGCGCAATCGAGGCTGTGCGCTTGCGGCCCACACTACATTCAGTCATAGCGAAAACTTGCACCGCTTTCGAGTGATCATCCCGCTTGCGGATCCAATTCCCGCGGCCGACTTTCCGCGCCTTTGGAACTGGGCTTCGCAGCTCTCCGGCGGAAAGATTGATGCCGCGGCCAGCGATGCCAGCCGCATGTTTTATGTTCCGGGGCGGCGATCAGAGGATGCACCATATCTTTTTGAGATTTGCGAGGGTGACTTTCTTGACTGGCAGGCGTTAGACCTACCCGCGATCGATGTTGCGCCGCCGATGACGGCAAAAGTTGCTTCGAGTGAAGCACCGTCAAGGGACGTTCACTCTCTTCTGCGAAAAGCATTCGCGGCGAAGGACGGTGATTTGGTTTTCCGGTTGTACCAGGGAGACACAATCGACTACGGCGGCGACGATTCTCGCGCCGATCAAGCCTTGTGCTCGAAGTTAGCGTTTTGGTCTGGCGGCGACCCACAGACCCTCGATCAAATGTTTCGTGGCTCTCGTTTGTTTCGCGACAAGTGGGACCAGCGCCACGGCGGCGACGGCCGGACCTATGGTCAGATGACCATAGACAAGGCGCTGCAAGGGCGCTCTGAGTTTTACACAAACGGCAACCGCGCTGCGCCAGCGAAAATAGAATGCTCTCGCTTTGCCTTCACTCCTGTAGATGACTTGCTCGCTGAACCAAAGCAGAAAGTTGAGTACGTCTGGGATCGAACATTAGTTGCGGGCGGCACTTCCGCGCTATGCGCGAAGCCCAAGGTTGGAAAAACTACTTGCGGTCAAGGGTTAGCCGTGAGCGTTTCGCGTGGCGAGCCCTTCCTTGATCGATCAACTCGACAGGGAAAGGTCATTCACTTAGTCCTGGAAGAGAAGCGCGACGAGGTGGCAGAACGTTACCGTCGCATGGGCGCGCAAGGCTCGGACATTTTGATTCATACGGGACCCACGCCGAAAGACGCTATCGCAGCCTTGGAAGCGGCGATAGAAGAACACTCACCCGCTCTAGTGATCATTGATCCTCTTTCGCGGTTTGTTCGCATTTCTGATTTCAATTCATACGCAGAAGTTACTCGCTCGCTTGAGCCTCTGGTTGACGTGGCGCGCTCGTCGCGTTGTCAGACTCACATCCTAATGGTGCACCACAATGGAAAAGGCGGAGACATGAGGGAGGCTGGCGATGCTGTGATGGGATCTACCGGGTTCTTCGGTGCCGTAGATACACTTTTGACAATGCGAAAGAGAGAGAAGGCTCGGACCATCGAAAGCACTCAGCGATACGGCGAGGACTTGCCAGAAACGATCATTCACCTGGATCCAGAGACCGGCGTCGTTTCAGCCTGTGGCGACATGAAGGAATTTACCTTGAGTGAGCGAAAAAAAGCAGTGCTTGGTGTTCTCGGTGATGAGCCGATCGCGGAAGCGGAAATCAAAGATCGAATCGCCGGCTCCAACAAGGGGTTGACGTCAACGGCCCTGCGCGCGCTGTTCGACGAAGGCACTGTGTTGCGCACTGGGGGAGGCCGCAAAGGCGACCCCTACCTCTACAGATTACAGTCGGCTGCTCAGGCGACTACCGATGGAAACTCAGCGCAAAAGGTTTGAGAAGATCTTTCCAGACTTAGGTTGCGCGATGCGCCACGAGATGATGCGGCACGAAATGGGGAAATTTCGACGACTGATACAACCGGGTGCCGATCGTTGGGCTGAGAATCAGGGCCCAGCGAGAGCGCTACGACCTGAGAAATCTGCGCGAACCCACATTGCAAAGGCTTCGGCGCTTGGCTGAGGCCGAGAAGGCGGGCGCGAGCAACTCCGCTGCGGACAAGAAGAAGATCAAGATGATTCACGATACGGCCGTCAGTCTTGAGTCGAGCGTGTGCGGTCATCAGTGAGATGAGTCAGAAGAAAATACCGAGCAAGGAAGTTCTGATCGAGGCATTGAAAGAGCTCGACGGCAACATGGCGGCGTGCGCCCGAAGGTTTCATTGTAGTCGTGGCACCGTCTGGAGTGTGGTCAACAGCGATCTGGAATTGCGCGAGCTCGTCGACGAATTAAGTTCATCGTTCACGGACGAGGCAGAGCAAACTTTGTTCAAGGCGATTCGCGACGGAAATATTATCGCGACGATCTTCTATCTGAAAACCCGAGGGCGGGACCGCGGATACAGCGAGAGATTGGAACTCGTGCCGCTCAGCACGCAAAGCATCGAGATAGAACTTGGTTGCCCA
Source organism: Chloracidobacterium sp. UBA6041 (assembly GCA_002427845.1). Taxonomy (GTDB): domain Bacteria; phylum Acidobacteriota; class Blastocatellia; order Pyrinomonadales; family Pyrinomonadaceae; genus PSRF01. Next base: position 44,489 of record DIYZ01000244.1, read on the forward strand.
ACTTCAAATGCAATCGAAGACAGTCAGACTCAGGCACTCAACGGCCACGGCGCCGCAGTCGCTCTTCTGGAGCAGTGACGCAGCGTTCCGTTTGTTTGTCGGTGGGGCTGGTTCGGGTAAGACGCGGGGCGGGGTTTTGGAGATCCTGCGCATGCCGGGCGGGTCAACCGGAATGTGCGTTGCGCCAACATATCGTATGCTCGCAGACAGTACGCTGGCCACGTTTCTTGATCTTACGCGGACCGGCGGCGTGCTTCGGTCTTTCAATAAAACGGACATGACCGCGCAGCTTGTGAACGGAACAAACGTGCTGTTTCGCTCTGCCGATGAACCGGACAGACTTCGCGGCGTCAACTTGGGATGGTTCTTTCTTGACGAAGGCGCGCTATGTACACAAGAGACTTGGCTGATTCTACTTGGTCGCTTGCGCGAGTCGCCGGGGAAGGCTTGGATCTGTACCACTCCCAGGGGCTTTGACTGGCTGCATGAGACGTTCGTTAAAGCTAGCTCGCCTGACTATGCGGTCATTCGCTCAAGCACTCGCGACAATAGTTTTCTTCCGGCCGATTTCGTCAAACGACTTGAAAGCCAGTACACGCACCAATGGCAGCAGCAAGAGATCGAAGGCGCGTTTTGCGAGTTAGAAGGCACTTTATTCAAGCGGCACTGGTTTCAAATTGTCGAACACGCGCCCGACGTCCACCAACTCGTCGGCGAGCGAACTGCGTTGCGCTGGCACCGCTACTGGGATTTGGCTGCTTCCACACGACAGCAAGCGGACTTCTCAGCAAGTGCCTGCGTCGCCCTCTCACCCGAAGGCGACGTCTACATTCAGAACGTCTTGAAACTAAAAGCTGAGTGGCCCGTGGTCAGGCGGTGCATTATCGAAACCGCTGAGCGTGAGCCGCGAGTCCAACTCGGCATCGAATCGGCCATGCACGGGCTTGCTGCGGTTCAGGAATTGCGGACACTGCCCGAGCTTCTCGGTACGGCGATCAAAAGTATTTGCGTCGATCGAGACAAAATTTCCAGAGCCCTGCCGGTCGCGGCTCGCGCTGAACAAGGCAAAGTGAAATTGATTCGTGGCGATTGGATCTCGAACTTCCTGGACGAAGCAACCGCATTCCCACATGGCGCTCACGACGATCAGGTCGACGCGGTTTCCGGAGCCTTCCAAATGATCAGCACCGCGGCGAAGCGCGGGCGTATTTGGATCGGGGTTTGATGAGCGCATAATGCGAGGCAGAAGGGACCGCCAATGTCCGATAAGAATCCAACCGACGAAGCCAACTTCCAACCATTCTACGACAGCGATGAAGCACGGCGCTTCATTGCAAGCCAGACTGGCGAGCGTCTCGAGAGCGTGTCCAGGTTCTTCGAAGCCGTGGCCAATTCAAAAGCTAACAACACCGGTGAGGACTTATCAGATTACGTCTGCCGTGCGACCAGTCTGGGGCTTATCAGAGTCGCGAGAATGTTTGAAGCAGACATAGCCTACAGGGCGAGTGTTGGACTCATCACCCCCGAGGAAGAAGACATAATGCAAGAGTGGGTCGACAACATGGATGAAGGTGACCTAACCGATGACGATTGGTGTTATGCGTGCGGCGGTCTAAGAGCTAAAACCTTTTCTGCAGATGGGGTATTTCTGCTGTGTGCAACTTGTGGTGAGGCCTTAGACGTTAACCGCGCTCTATCGCCGGAGCAGGAGCTCGGGAGAGTGGCGCGTCACGAGGAACTTTTGCGCAATCTCAACGACGGCTCCTCTTCGATACCGCCAGCGCTAGCGCACGAGTACTTCCTAACCTGGAGTGATAAGAAGACGCAGTTAGTACTGACCGCCCATGATCGAGGGGAAGTAACATCAGGAGTAATTGAACTGGTGCGAAGGCTTCGAATTGAGTTCAAAAGTAATGGCGGTGAGTTAGTGGTTATCTTCCTACAGCATGCTTCGTTCGATGGAAAGTACAAGAAGTATGCTGGCGAAGATTTTCATAGAGTTGAGTCCTTGACCATTCGCGACTTTGAGATTTCGGACTCTTGCTTTTACGAACTCGCCCGCGAGGGGGGATGGGAAGACGTCATAGATGATCAACCCGCAGACGAATCTGATTCTTAGATGTTTTTTCGACAGAGCCAACCCGGTAGCATTAAATAGTTCGTCAAGTTCGGCGGTAGCGATGGACAATCTCGCCATCTTTAGAGTTAAGGCGCAAGTGTTCGGCGATCACAATGATGATGTCGTTGTCGTCCATGAGGCTCCTTTATTTCGGACGTTTGAAAACACAGGTGTCAACGGTGCTCATAGCTACCGGCCACTGGGAATATGTTGTTAGCTCCCAGCCTTCGGCCCCAAGCGCGTTGAGGGTCTTTTCGTCGTTGCACTTTTTCACTTGGACTTTGTATTCCCAGGTCTGCGCGGCGGGTGCCGCATGGGAACCGGAGTTGACGAAGTAGAGGCTCACGCATAACGCGAGAAGCAGGGTGATAATGGTTAGACGATGTGTCATGGTCACGGGCTCCTTTTTGAACGGTTGATCCGCATGATGTCATGTGCGAGTCACTGACACAAACGACAGGAGAGAAATAAGCCGTGAAGATCAAAGTCCTTACCGTCGCCGTAATGATCGTCGCTTTCGGTTGCGCCGGGGTAGCGATGGCTCAACAAAACTCTCCGACGCCCACCCCGACCCCAGCGCAACCGAAGATCGGTTTTAGACAACAGGGCTTTGAGCCTTCGCCAAGCGATCCGCTATCGAAACCAATATCGACTAAGGACGAGAAGTCAGTACCCAACGGTCAACGCAAACAGTCCGTTAAGCCGACGCGGAAGGAGCAAGCCCAACCCACGGTTGACCTCAACAAGCTTAGACAGGATTACATCAACACTACAAAGGAACTCAAAGCCAGTTTGGAAAGGCTCTTGGCGCTGTATGAAGCCAGCGAGAGCAAAGCGGAAGCTCGTTACGCGCAATCACAGAAGCTGTTTGAGGCGGGATTGATTTCAAAACCACAGTTAGAGGAAAACGAGCGGGCCATCACCATCGGAAAAGAAAAAGTGAGCGGCGTCAAGCAGCAGATCGCCTCGGCCGACACCCAGATTGCGCAGACGCTTATTGAAATCAGCAAGCCAGAAAACACAGCCAAGCTTGCGCGAGAATATAAGCGAGCTTCAGCGCGCCAACCAACCTGTCGTAACTGGACGCTGACAGCTTCTCGTCATCAACGTGGGCGCACAGTAACCGTTGCCTTTAAGCTGGTATGCAAAGACTGAGAGCGGGCTGAAAAGATTAGTGATGGACAGCGAAAGGAGCAATCACCGATTGTCCCAAGTCATAAAGGCTAAACGAAAAGATTCACAGGTTACCGGGAATGTTGGCCTGTACTTGCTGAAAAGGCTAACGACAGTTCATGGCAATGCCCGGTGATCGATAAAATTTCGGCAATCCGCCAAGTGCTGAACATTTTCGAGCGCTGACGAGAACAGACCGCTGTTAGGCAAATTTGACCGAGCGCTTGCTTTCCAAAATGCACTGGAAATAAACTCCGTTCATCATGCGACCTCTTCTCTGCGTGCGAACTTTACTTCCGTGTTTGTTATTCTTCGCGGCTACCACCGTTGAGCCGCAAAGGGACCGCGGCTCCCTTTCATCAGATACGCCGACCCAACAGGAGCCCTGCACGCTCGGAATAGACAAAGCGCCGGTGATTCGTGGCATTAAGCTTGGCATGACAACCCGCGAAGTTAGAGCTCTATATCCAGCCAGCTTTTCGGAGCCAAGGGAAGGCGTTGTCGAACTCGATGTCCGAGGCGATCCCGTAATAACGAGGGAAATGATTGTCGGCGGAGTCCGAAACTCTGATGAGCGATTAAAAGGGATTAGCGAACTGTTACTACACTTCCTCGACGATGCACTATATAAGGTCTTCGTCGAGTATAGCGATCTGGACTATTGGGAAGAAGCCACGCAGCTTGCGAAGCCGCTGAACTTATCCGGCGAAGATTGGGCGGGTAGCCAATGCCAAGGTTTTACCGTAAACATATTCCGGAGGCAAAACAATAGGGTCTCACTGCTCCTCATCGATACTCGCCTGGAACGCAGAGAAGCTGCGCTGAGTGTGGAAAAGCGGGGGCGGGAAGGCTGCACGCTGGGAATAGACAAAGCGCCCGCAATTCGTGGCATCAGGCTTGGAATGACGGTCGCGGACGTTCTAGCAATTCATCCCACTATTTCAGAATCGAATGATCGGAGAACCGCAGCGTTCGAACGAGGTTGGCGGACAATGTCCGTCGACATGCGCTATTCTGCCGCTTCCAGTGCGCCAGATAAGAGCCTCCACGGAATTGATTCGCTTTATCTCTCCTTCTTCGGAGACAGACTTTGGCATATGTCCATATTCTATCCGCGTAATGAGGCGCAGGAGATCGAGACTATTGTGACTTCCTTGAACATGCCGAACGAGGACCGCAGTAGCGCCCTTTGTCAAGGTTTCAAAGTAGAACTCAGTAATCTGACTCGTTTTGACCCTTGGCAGCTTTCGTTTGGGGATATTGTAGCAGCAGAAAAGATGCGGGCATTAGAAATTAGAGAAATGCAGAAAATTGCGGCTCAGTGCCCGATGTCGCCTGTAATCCGCGGGGTTCAGCTCGGGATGTCCAGCACCCAATTCAGAACTCTTTATCCACGCGCAAAGATGATAAGAAACCGGGCCGAAGTTGGCGAGCTTGTGTTCCGCAGCATCGGCATTGAGGATGCGCGACTCAAAGGTATAAACACTCTCAGGTCATTCTTTCTCGATGGCAAATTGTATTTTCTGGCGATTGAGTATGCGAACCAAATAGAATGGCAGGGAGTCGATGAGTTTGTGAAACAGTTCAACAAGTGGACTGGGCTTCCAACAGATTGGGAGGATTCTTCTGAACTCTTTTTCTTCTCCGACTTACTGCAAGGGACTGAGCTTCCGACGGATTGGGACGATTATTCTGAGAGCCGAACATTGCGTTGCCCCGGTTTCGTTGTTGAAGCTAAGATCAGCGCTGGCCGTCCCCGCGTGATGATCTGGGGTGAGGCTGAAGTGTCAAAGCGAATCAAGCGCCAAGAAAGGTTAAAGTCCCCTGCAAGTTTTCGCCCGTAGGAGTCCGATCAAGAATTCGGGTCTATAATGCGCTGACAACTTTCGGCTCGCTTCAACTCTAAGAGATATATTCCTACCGGGTCTTCATGCTCGTTGACGTGATGGAGAAGCAAAGTAATCTCTAAGGGCTGGGGTGCTCAATTGAAAGACTCCGTTGCATTAGTCGCTCTTTCTTGCTATTCTTCTGTCTGCATCACGAGCGATCCGAGAGGATCCGGCAACCGAGCAGGAGACGGTGCCTGTGGGCTAACGCCCAGATGTGCAGAGCTAATTGCTTCTGAAACTGAGCAGTCTTCGGAACTATGTTTAGCCGTCGGTCGCTGATGCGACTGGTGGCTTTTTTAGTTTTCGGTAGGTACACCGACTCTAAGCCGTGATCGCTGGTGAGCCAAGAAACAACGAAGCGATTGGATCAGAGTGGGAGCAACTCAATCATGACTTCGAACGGCAAGAAACTAACTGCGGACGCAGGGATTGGCAAATTCGTTCAGTTGACTGGCAAAGAGACTGACGAAGAGATAGCGCACATCGTAAATGTTCTGTCGGCGGCGTTGAAATTCAGCACCGAGAGAGAGTCCGAGACGGACGAGCAAACTGGCGCGTCATCGAATGCTTCGAGCGACGGCATCCAGGTTGAGCCCGAAACGGTGTTGGACGTAACTAAGCAGTCCTTGGGCGAAGGTACTCTGCCTGTGGCGATCGGAAACCCGAACGTGAAAATCGGTGCTATGAAATATTCGCCATCTGCTGATCAGGAATGGAACAGGCTTACTGATGATCTGGCGCTTTGCCTGGCCAATCTTCACGGAAGACGACTATCTCGTCATCTCATACAAGCGCGCGAATTATTATGTTCAGTTTGCTGCTCAGGGCCAGTTTGGAATGCGAGCCGAGGCTGCGAGCAATGCCTACATCGAGCCCGCGCAGGCGCGACTCTCCGTTGAGGGCTACGTGGCGATGGGCCAGCTTGGTTGGCAGATTCCGACTGTGCTACCCGAGGGCGCGCTTGATCCCGATGGGTCGCCTAACTTCTTCGTGGATCTGCCGAGTCCGGTCGATTTCAAATCGCTTTCAGAACTTGCGATTCGCACGTTTAGGCGGATATATGGACTGCGTCATCCGGGGCAGCTCCAGTACAAGGCCTTTAGTAGCGGCGGTGCGCAAATACGATTACCGACGCTCCGTCTAAAGTGGGAAGGATGATTAGATGTCGGCTCGAGATTTCCGGCCGCGTGCGGGTACATCTGATCGTAAACAATCCGTTTGTATCGAAACCGGTATCATAACCTCAACGAACCATGGCAAAAGACGTCACCCTACACCTTATGAAGGTGCCGCTCGATGATAACGAGGCGCTTCTTGAAGCGGTCATCCAGATGGCTCGCAACATAACCGGGAAAGAACCGATAGCGGAAGACATCGCCGCAGCTCGGAAGACTCTCGGTCTGTCAGCCAAACCGCCAGCCAAGAAGCGACAGAAGCCAAAGGCGAAAGCGGTCAAAACTCGCAACCAATGACCTCCTACCCCTTAGACCTCGCTTAGTGTACCCCGGCAGATCAGTTGGCAAACGGGGGTCTTTCCAACCAAGGCCCCACAAAGCACCTAAGTACATGGAAATGAGTTGATTATAGGCTGTTGTTGAGGCTGCACCGATTTTCACATTAGTTGGCAATCGGCGTTGGCCCAACATCGGGGGACAAATTCCCCATTAAGCGTTTGCCCCTGAGCAGCTTATCGTCTGTCGATGGTCGTACCGTTATTTTCACACTTGTGGCAAATCGGCTGATTGCCAACTAATCTGCAAAAAGTTGCCAACTGATCTGACGGCTGTACATTGTCCGATCGGTTGCTGAACTGGCTCTTGGGCGAGAAGTTCAAAGATGGGTGCTAACTGGCTGTGGTTGATTTAGTTTACGGCCAGTCGATGTGCTCCTGCCGTAATAGCGGCGCACCTTCGGATAGCAACGTACCGCATGCACGGCTGCCTGCGAGAACGCTGCTTTCAGATAATGATTGCCCTGTTTGCTCGCCCGTCCGCGCCGCGTGACATTGCCAGACTGGGCGATGCCGGGGATCACGCGACAGTAAGAGCTGAAGACTTTCACGTTAGCAAAGCGCGTCAGTTCGCCTACTTCATACAGAATAGTCAGCGAAACCCTCAGCCTGCAAACCATCTATCAGCCAGTACCAGTTGAAGGTGCTTTCCACCACAATCTTCAGATTGGCTTTGTAGGGCGATAGCAGCTGGCAGATTCTCGGCAGCTCGTTGCGCAGCTTTTGCTGCACCACTATCTTAAGTTGTTGGTCGATCACACACACGTGACAATCTCTTGCACTCAAATCGATTCCGCAGTAGAACTTCATCAGAGGCGGCCTCCTTTTTTGGTCGAAAGGTTGGTAAAGCAAACGCAGTTTACCCGCGTTCGCTTTCGGCCGCCTCTATTGATTATCAAATCGTTGCAGGTGAGCGCGGGATAGCGTCCTTCTCAACTGGCCTCGTGCGGCGATGCTTGAATGCTGCTCGCCCGCGCCACCTGAACTCAACCGTTATCGCGCATCGCTGAGATACAAATCGGCGATGGCTCTATTTGAGAATCGCACTTACAGTTGACGCAGACCTCGAACGCAGTAAGACTCCCGTTGACCGTTGCTGCGACGGGCGCTATAACAAGTCATTGGACGCGAGCGGAATCAGATCGTCTCTTATCGACAACTTGCCCGTAACGCCGTTGTCTCCCGCCGCGTCAACTCAAACGTTCGGCGCCCGTACATCCTGGAGACGTTTAATGTTCGCTTCCGTTGCTGTTAATTTCATCATTGCCGGAACACTTGTCGTGGCCTATCAAGGCGGCACGCTGCGTCATTATCCAGTCGCGCCTGATCGCTCACTCACCTCGGCGGTTTACATCGAAAAGGGACTACCCGCAAACGATCGCCAATGGGGAGGATCGGATTACAAACAGGCCGCTGCCGTTCTCAAGACCCTCATGAAAACCGATCCCACATTACTTCCTCGTTATCACAGCCCTGCTTCGGGCGCGATGTTTGCGCGGATTGTCTCTCCCGAGAACTTCGCGCGCTTTCGCAACGAAACCTTTCCCCGGCAAACGCGGATGACCGAAGCCTCCGATATGTTGAGCGGCGTTGGCCAAATCTTAATTGTCTACAACTCAGCCATGACTGAGACAAGACTATTTGACTCCGAGGAAGTTGAGCTGTTTCGTTATATTCTCGAAATCTCTCGCGATATTATGCAACTCGCTGATGCACGTACCGGGTCGCGCGGTGCGGGTTCCGCCGATGACCTCTTCATTGATCGCGACCAGATGGGCCGGGGCTTAGCCTCGATTGTTAGTGGGTCCCTCCGCGTATTCACCGAAAAGAATTTCTTCCGGCCCCCCGAGCTCTTGCGCCACGCCGATACAATGGAGATGATCTTACCGGAAATATTTTCGTTTCTACCTGCGGGCACTCAACTCGAGATCAATGTCCGCCTTCAGGGAATGATCAAGGCGGAAACCGACCCCGCGCTAAGAGAGCGACTCACTCGTATCGCGGCGGCGCTCGCTAAATCACGAGCCGGCTAGGCCG
>DIYZ01000006.1 GCA_002427845.1 Chloracidobacterium sp. UBA6041
AAGCGGCGGCGTCAGGCCGCCCCGCTCAAAATCCCTGATGATTTCCAGGCGACTTGCTCCGCCTCTCTCCGCTTCAATCGCATCAGCGACGGAACAAGCGATGACTTCCAGAATTGGCGTCACGCAACTCCTTCGCTTCGGCGTAGTTCTGGCCCACCGGCGCCACCCGCATCCACGTCCAGATACCTGATACGCCCCTTGTAACGACTCAGGATGAGGCTCAGAGTCTCTTCGCTCACGCCTTCAATGTTAGCGCTCGGCAGGACTGGCACCTGCTCTCCGCGGTGTAGAAGCTCAGCGACCGCCTCGATGATGATGGAGTTAATAATGGCCGCGCCCGCGACTGTTGATGAGGGGCCGATGCGCGACGAGAGGCCGGGCAGTGTGAGTAGCGCATCCCCCGCAGGGACGCAGTTGTCAATCGAAATGTCGGCGAGTTGGTAAAGTTTTTTGCCCGAAGAATGACGCGAGGCGGACGGCCTCGACTGCTCAAGATTCGTAATGGCGATAACCTTGACGCCGCGCGCCTGCATCTCCAGCGCCATCTCGATGGGCGCGGCATTACGACCGGAATTAGAGATAATGATTGCTACATCTTCAGCTCTGACCTGCTCACGCTCGATCAAGGAACGCGCCAGCCCGCTCTCCTGCTCGGAGCGCGTGCTTTCCAGCGCACCCTTGAGGAAGATCAAGCGCTCATCGAGTATCGGGTTGACGGCGGCGATACCACCGGCGCGAAAGAACGCTTCCTCGGCGATCAGGTGTGAATGGCCTGTCCCGAAAGTGTGAACGATACCGCCTGCCGAAAGCGAATCGGCGATAAGTCTCCCGGCCTTCTCGATGTTGCTTCTCTGCTCGCGCTTGATTCGTTCGAGCACCGCCTGTAAACCGTCAATGTATTCGAGGAATGACACCCTGCTTTTCCTTTCCCTTGCAGCTTAAAGATCTGATTAAGGATTGACTTATCAAACTACAGCAACAAATGGTTCCTGCTCACCGTGATGCAGTTCTTTCTTCGAGCGCGGCGAATACGTTTGCATCCGCTCGCCATTCCAGTGCTTGGCATCCGAGCAAGTACGCGCCGATGACCGGCTCGAATCGTGGCGGCACAATCGCGATGTTTGGGAAGCCATCTCTGAGCGCATCGCCGAAACGTTCCCGCACCAACGCGCACGCCTCAAGCACCGTTCCTTGATAGGAAACCAAAATTTCAGTACCGGTGAAATCGAGTTGCCGGACAGCCGCAGCGACGCTTTCGGCAAGCTCTTCCCCCGCCTGTGCGAAGATTGTTCGCGCCACCTCATCTCCTGCGACAGCCGCCTCGTATGCGACGCTGCTGAGCGCGGCAATCTCACGCGGCTCCATTCCTTCGACGTACACGCGCGACACCGTTTCTCTGAATTCATGCAGGCCCAGCCCTCTAAGGAGCGCTTCCGTCAGCGATGTTTCGGGGCCGCGCCCGTCGTAGTCTCTCGCTGCGGCTCTGATAGACATCTGCCCTATCCGATATGCGCTCCCCTCATCACCATAGACCGGCCCCCACCCACCGACTTTCACGCGCTTGCCGCCGGCGCCGATGCCTAAAATTGCCGAGCCTGTGCCAGCTAAGGCGATCACGCCTTCATGCATTCCGAACGCCCCGGCGTGTGCGATCATCATGTCGCCGTTGACGACCGCGTGAGCGAAGCCCAGCTTGCGCAACAACTCTTCCATTGCGGGCGCGTCCGCGCCATCAAAATCAACGCCGGCCAGTCCCGCCGATACGCAAATGATGTCATCACGGTTGAGGTGGCCCAGTGTGAGCGTTTGGTCAATTGCCTCAGCCAGCGAACTCTTGACGACATCTCTGGCGACGAGCAGGTGATTCGATGGACCACTTTCGCCTTTGCTGACTACTTGACCACGCTGGTCAATCGCCAGACATCGTGTGCGGCTTCCTCCGCCATCAATGGCAAGAATGACCTCCATAACTTAGGTGCAGCGCCTCCATTCAAACCGAGCTAGGACTTTAGCCAACGATCAAGCCATTCATAAGCCTTTCCAGATGCCTCCGGCGGGAAGCTATGCCCGCCACTGAAGAAGTAGCTGCTAATGCGTTCGCTGGCATTAAGGAGTTTGTAAACAGGTTCGACGCGCGCCAACGACTGGCGCACGCTCCATCCTGCATTCGGAAACACAAAATCTTCATCGGAAGTGGATAAGAAAAGCGGGCGCGGCGCAATGAGCGCGAGCATTTCATGAATATCCAGCGGTGTATTGATCGTCTCCGAATCTGGCATGGCGCGATACTGATCCATGTTGATATAAGGACTTGAGATGTAGAAGCCAGCCCGAGGTATGAGGGCAGTCGCGCGCGACCAGCGCCACGTATTGCCATCAATGCGAAAAGTGTCGAACCCGCAACTGCTCGCGCCCACTTTGATCCGATCATCTAAGGCCATCCCGAAGAGTGTGGTAATGCCGCCGTGGGAGTGGCCAACAGAGCCAATGCGCGATGAGTCAACGAAATCGAGCGACTCCAGATAGTCAATGCCACGGCTCATATCCCAGACCATCTTGCTCAACAAAGACCATTCAGGATGCTTTCGATAAAAAGGAATCGCATCGCCGTAATGCCCGCGCGCCGGATCATGTCGCTCGCCGAAACAAAGCGCATCCCAGGTGAAGGTGACGTAGCCGCGCCGGACTAAGTGGAGGGAGGTGTAAAGCGTCGGGTCGCCATTGAGTCCAACCGGGTCTCGCATCCCGCTCGTCAGAGGCGTAGTCGTCTGGTGCGGGCAGAGGACGACTGGCGCGCGTTCTCGAAGGTTCTTCGGGATCAGCAGGTAGGCGGGGACACGCTCACCCGGTTCTGTCTGATAGCTCAATTTCCGTCGGGTATAAGTATCGAGCGTCGTCTCTTCAAGTATCTCTGGCTCGAGCGGAGGCTTAGACTTTGGTGCCGTCCCGAGAAATTCGGAGAGCAGACGTTTAATTGACTCACGACGCGCATCCCATTCCCTCGCCGTTGTGAGCGGCTTTCCACTCTGCTCGTGCAAGTAGATCAGCTCGGCCTTGCCACTCTGATCGCCCCTGACGTTAGGGCGCGTCTGGCCCGTGATTTCGCGCCAGCGCTGCCAGCTCCAGTCAACATAATCAAACTCACTCTTTGGCAATGGGCGCTGCGCTTTTGCAGTGCGCACAGGCACCGCAGTCATAGCCAAAGCCAGACCCGATAGTTCAAGAAATGTTCTGCGTTCCATCTTCATCACCTCACACTTCGCCCTGCCCGTTCATCGTAGTTGCAGACACGCATCCGCTAGCCGCAAAGTTTCTCCAACGCGCAATCGCACACGAATCGAACGGCTTTTGTATGAAGGCAAACACTCGCACTCTCATCAATATTCTCGTTCTCACAACACCAACAGCCTCACTCGCCTTCCTTCATCTACTTCTCATTGCAGCGCAATTCTCAGTTGGTGCTGCCCGGATGGCATGGTGAGCGAAATTGCCATGCTGTCGCGGTCGTAGTGCGCCCTCAATTCGCGACCATCAAGCAGTACGCGCACGGGCTTTGCTCCAGCGAACAACTGAATCTTTGCTTGGCTTGCAGAGTAACAAGCCACGTCGATCGCGTTCGCGTTGTAGTTGGCAGCGACGCTTGCCGCGCTATCACTCGCAAACAAAGCGCGTCCGCCGCGGGTGAATGAACGCGCGTTCTGTACGGCGAACATTCTCAACGCTTCCTCGCGTTGCATGATGGTCCACGCGACAGCATCTGTCATCCATTCTTCGTAGCGCGACGCGCCGTTTGTCGCTCCAACGCGAAACATCACCAGGTCATGCTCGGTCCCGCGCTCTGTGCGTAGCCCGATCCAACCATCGCCTTTAATTTCTGTCATTCGGGCCGCTAACGCCTGCGCCTCAGTCGCGGTTCGCGCCGGAACCAGCGCGATAAGAAACTGTGCTGATGTCGCTGGCGACGTGGTGCGCACGTCTAAAAAAGCTGGCTGCGGCGGCACAGACTTCGGCGTGCTAACGGCAAAAACAGGATAAGGAATATGCCCGTCGCGCACGTGCAGTTCGGCATCAACCCGCGCGAAAGTTCGCACTGCGAGGGCAGCTCTATTCCCACCGTAGAGCGTCAAGCCCGGCAAGGTATTGATCCGTGTTCGATCCGGGAGATGCAGCAGCCAGTCGAAAGTGGCGGGTGCGCCTTTTGCAGATAGGTCGTCGTAGATCACAAAGTAATGCGGCTTGACGAAAACGATGCGGCGCGTGTAGCGATCAAGGCGATCCTTGTACACCGCCTTTAAATCGCTTCCCAGCGCATCATAGAATCCGCTCGTAATAGCATCCGTGATGCGCGGGTAAGTATTGAGCGCGGCGAACTGTAGCGTGTCAGCTATATCCTGGCTCTCAGGGTTGCCGTCCACCAACACCGTGTTATGACCAATCGCCTGCGTAAAGAATGTCGCATAGTAGGGGTCTTTGTAGTAATCCGACCAGCCCGCCTCAGTCACCAGATTCTCGCCGAATGCATTGAGCAGAAACGATCCCTGATCCGCGTGGTTGTGATTGAAGTTGGGTCCGGCGCGATAGAGAAACACGAAATCCTCCGGCCCCCACCCGGTGCGAAAGACCGCGTTGCCTTTGTCACTGAAAAGACGAGAAGTCGGAAGAGAAGGCGCGCGCGGCGCAACTGAATCATCGAAAAAGATGAAGTCAATAATCGATGAGTGCTCGAATTGATCGTAATACCAGCGGAGCGTCGGGTCACCGGATTTTTTAACGAGCGGGGCGATGGTCCGACCACTGGGCGGGTGACTATCGCCCATATCAAGGCTCTCGCTGGTTGGCTTGGCCAGCGTATAAAGCGGGTAGGCGAGTGATCCTAGTACGTTAGAACGTTGCCAGTAATCTATTCCGAAGACGCGCTGCAAAGCGGTGAACGCAGGTCCAAGACTCTCGAGATCAAACTCCTGATAGCTGATTCCTTCGCCGTAGCTACCATCGGGAAGGTAACTCGCAGCCATGTGGCTTTCGAGCTTTTGCAGTAGTCCATTGGTATAAAGTTCTAAACGCCCATTAGACTCCGCTGCCGGCCCATCTCCTGCGATGGCAGCAGCCGCGAACAGCGCACCTCCAACGGTATGCGCGATCCAGTTGCTCGTGCCGGCCATTGCCCGATTATCAACCACATACTCTTCATAGGTTGGAATGATAGATCGCTCGATGAGCGCGCTCCGCACCAGCGCCCGCTCATCATCCGAAAGCTTGTCATAGAGCAAGTCGTAAGCGAACGCCATGTCGAACGCCAGTTCGCCCGCCGGATAGTATGTGTGTTGGCCATGAGCCTCAAACCAGGGCGGGGTCCAGGTTTTCCAACGCGCAACATCAAGCATCGCGGATTTGGCGGCAGCGAGCGACTCGGCGTCGCCGGTGACGTATGCGTTGAAAGCATTGCTGGCGATTCGCGCTCGAGCGCGGGTCAGCACATCAAAGTAACCTAGAAGCGTCGGCAGCAGATACACCCGATCAAGCCTCGTGAAAGCTTCCCCGCCGTGTGCCAGGTTGCCGGTTTCCCGCGTGTTCTTCGCCACAGTTTGTAATTTCGCCCACAGGGCAGCGGTTTTCGGATTAGCCGTGCGGGCAATGAGCGCTTCCCGATCACTCGGCCCGAAGAGAAGTCGCGGATGACTCCTTGCTTGCGATGGATGGACGATGAAGCGCACGGGAGTACTGACGTTTCGCCAATCTGAAGTGACTCCTTGCAAATGCGCCACCCACACACCGGTCGGGTCAGTCGGGCGTAGAGTGTAGAGTGAATTATTCGACCACACACTGTCACCCGCCCGCTCGTCGCCGTGCGTACCATCATCGTAAAGAGGCTGTGAAGAGACGATCCTCTCAACTTGATTTTTCAGAATGCACTCTGCGCGCGCGAGGCGAGCGGGGGCAGTAGCCTTAATGGAAATAGTCTCGCCGGATCGATAACCAAGGGCGCTGTTGAGCGCGCACCACGGTTCAATTTCCAAGGCCTCCGGCGTACGTACTTCAAAGCGGGCATCACGTGCCGCACTGAGCGCCACATCGTCAAGGATGAAGCGATAGGTCAGATCGGGATTAGCGCTGGCGAGATCGGCGACGAGATAGATCGCTTCAATCTCAAGCCCGGTAACAGGCTCTTGTCCCTTTTCATCACGCAGTTCTGCCAGCTTGATCTCAAGATTGGTCCACCTGTCTGGAGCTGCCGGAACCTTTGTCGTGTAGCGATGCCCATCCTGGCCAGCGAGACCGATCTCGATGAGGTCGTTTGATGAAGGCGATCTAAGCTGATAAGCAAAGGAGAGCTGTGCGCCTTCAGCCATCACCATGCTTAGACGCTTGATAAAACCGAACCGCAGAGGACCCCGGCGATTAGGACTCGCCACACGCATGAGTGAACGGCCACCACGGGCATCAAAATCACCGGTCGGCGATAGTGACGGCTCATAGCCAATATCCTGGGGTGGTGGGTAACTGGCCCACTGGCCCAGACTTTCTCCCTGAAAGTCGGCTCGCATTGTGAAGGGTACCGTCAGCAAGCGGACCAACGGTTGCTTCTGCGCGTATCCCGTCGAGCCAAAAACGCACAACGATAAAATCAGGACCGCGAACCCCTGTCTAAAATAATCCAGATATTGATTAAATAGCTCTCTCTTCATTCGCCATCCAGTTGAATTAGTCTACGGATCTCCGGCTCCGTGTCTTGCCCCCTCGTTTGAGCGATTGGGTTTGCCAGACGATGATTTCGCCTCTGTTCTCACGAACGATTCGTCCCTCCGGCGTCAGAATGTTCGAGCCGGTCGCATAAAACTGGCCGTGAGCGCTAAGAACGTAGGCGATCTGGTAATAAGCGCCGGGCATGTCGAGCGTGAGAAAATCGAACTTACGCGTCTTCGGATCCAATGTAAGGATGAAGTTGGCAAAGTGATATTGCTGACCATCGATGCCGAGGTCGTCGTCGCTGTTATAGGTGCTTAATGAAAAATAGAAATTGCCATGATGCAGCGTACTCATGCCGATAAACCCGTAACGCTTGCCGAACTCCGGCACGTCCATGAATTTGCACCAGCGCTTGGTCTGGAAATCGAAGGGGATCATTTTGCCTTGCAGCGTCCATGGGTAAAAGATCGTCGTGTCCGGGTTGCTGTAAGGTTGCAGCGCGGTTTCGTCCTTCGGAAAGTAGTAGATGCCGGCAAAAGAATCAGACTCCACATCAAAGCGTGTGATCGCATTCGGTATGTACTTCCCGTCCGTGTAGTCCCAGATGCCGCACCAGATGGCGTGATCGCGCGGGTCGTAGCGTCCGAAACTGGGCAGCTGCGTCTTGTAGTGGTAAGGGATCGCTCTGCCCGTATCAGTCTTGGAATCCCATTTGATGATGCCCACCCCGCCGCGATCAAAAAAATAGAGATGCCGCCCGTCCGGGTGGGCTACGCCGAACCAAACATCGGGCTTTGGCGATGGATATGATTCTTCGCTGAAGCTCTTGGTCTGGCGGTCGTAGATGACCAGTTTGGGGTAAGCTTGCCCGAGAATGTAAATTTTCCTGTTGGCCGCCAGGCATTGGCTCGCCCAGAGCTTATAGTTCGCCGTCGTTTGCGGTAGTGGGATGGTCTCGACGGCGCCCGTCGAGGGCGTGTATCGATGGATGACGTGATGAATCGAGCCGAACCAAATATCACCGTCTTCGTCCATGGCCATCGCAAGCAAACGATAGGACTGAATCGGCAAATGCACGACATGGAGGCTCAGCGACTGAGCTTTTAAACTCACACTCAGGAAGGCCAGAAAGCCGAGCGTCAGCGCAATCACGTCGGTTTTGCTTTTATGAATGCCCATTAGTCGTCAGCGTTTTGCGGACTCCGAAAGTCCGGCGCCGTTCATCGCGAACATTCCATTCACCGTGGCTGCTGGAGGCGCAGGCGTCCCGCCCGCAAGCGGGCCGCACCGTCTCTCTGCATACTTGATGCCGCGCTTTTTTTCGTCCCAGCGCTTTATTCCGGCCATTATTTCTATTGCTGCCTTCCGGCTTCCTAGTCCCCCCTTATTCCTTGAATGCTGCTTCGAGCGCGGGCCAGAGTTTTTCTATCGTCAGATTGCCGGCAGAGAAGATGACGATGCCGTCGGGTTTGGCTTTACGCGCTGCCTCGATTGCCCGCAAGAGTTTCTCCGGCGGAAAATATCCAGGCGGCAGATCGTTGCGCAGCCTCGACAGCGCGTCTGCGAGTCGATCAATCGCAGCGGGCGTTGCCGCACGCCCTTCGTCGGTAGTCACTGCCGCAACCAGCGCATTGATTTCGCGTTCGCGTTCAGGCGCGACCTTAGCAAGACGCGCTCCGATTGTTGCGTAGCTCGCGCCAACGACTCGCACCTTCTCCGCGCGAGCCACGACATCCGTCGCCGTAAGACTCTTGAGATCACTGATTCGCTCGCGAATATCATCGATCGGCTGCAGCTCTTCTCTGTAAAGATAAGTCGAGGCAATACCGGCGTATAGAGGCTTCTCGTGCCGCGTCCATTCAAGCTGCCGCTCTGTGATTTCGGTCAGGTGCGCCAGATAATCCTCAAAGCTGCCGGCAAAGTGGCTGCGATAGGTCATCGGCATGAAGACATCTATCCACCGCGTCCATTCGTGCCACTGCTGTCCGATGAAGCGGGCGCTTTGCACCGGATTCTTGAACACGGCCGCTGACAATCCAATCTTTGGGTTAATACGTTTAACACGCTCGTAAGCTTCGCGCACGAAGGTGTCGATCTGATGGACCCGGTAGTCATAGAAGAAGTAGCGCATGTCGGGTGGTCCGCCAGGGATGGTGCTGCCGTTAATTAGAAAGTCGGCCATCTCGCGGCGGTCGCGCTTCTGCCAGTCGACAGGAAGCATCGTAGGGTCGCTCCACCAGTTTGCTTCGATTCGCTCCTGTATGTGCTTCACGCTATGACGCTCCCCGGCTCGCGCTCGCGTTTCGTAGTTGAGCATCACGTAGCGGGGAATGTGCGCGAGGCAGTAGTCGCAGAAACAATAGCTGTCCGGGGCGACATCGCCTCCGTAGCGGACATAGTCGTGATGGATGCTGTCAACTGCATAATTCGACACTATCTCTTCGATCATCGGCAGCAACCACTGGTCCGTGTAGCCCGGTCGCCGAGCCGGACACATCCACACATAATCATAAGGGCGACGTTTAACGCCTAATGTCTCTGTTGCCGTCGTGCCGCCGTCGGCGTTGAGTTGGGCCCATTCCGGATGCTCGCGATAGGCCGCCCCCTTGACGCCTTCGGCGAAATCTACGAGCCATGCGTCAACCCTGATCCCTTGAGCGTGCGCCTCGCGCGTGAGATGTTCGAGAACATCAAATGATTCGTAGCCCTTTGCTATCGCCTGCGGGAAGCGTCGACTGCGCCAGTAAATCTCGCCACTCATTCCCTTGACGTTCATGACGATGGTGTCAATGTTCGCCCGTTTGCATTGGGCGACAAATTCGCGGACCGACTCAGCGGTCTTGCCTACATTCGGTGGATGGGCCCACAGTGCATGGCCTTCGCGAGCATGCCGAGATGGACCATTAGTTTGCGCAGAAGACGCCGGTGCCAGCGTGCCTATGGCCAACGCAGCCGCGATCAATGCCACCATGACAATGGTCCAATACGTTGCCGGCCGGCGACAGGAGGCGGCTCTAAGAGTAACCTTGTTCTTATTGATCATGATTTATGCCTTTCTTCCTCCCAGGCAGGATGTCCTTGTCCGCCTTTGGTTGTTTTGAAGTCATGGTTTCGGTCTTCTTCTATGCTTGAGTGATGGCCCTCTCTCCATCCGCAGGGCGGGGTCCCCACGCGGGCAGCCCGCGTGGGGTGCTAGTAGCGACAGTAATCTAAGCCGCATCAGAAGAGAGACCGCGAAACACGCCGCGACGTGACCAACGCGCGATGAAGAGAGCACCGCTAGTTAGAACTGCCACAAGGGCAAGGCCAAATATGTACCAGTGCCGCCCCAGCGGGCTGATCACGGCGAGAATCGCCGCTGTGCAGAAGACAACGCCCAGTGCGCAGTCAATCACATCGGTCAGCGTCTCGCGTCGAATCGTGCGTCGCACCTCCGGGCTGAAATCTCTGACTACAGGTCCCCACAGTCCCGGCGGTCGGCAGCGCCGGTAGAATTCGCGCAGCGTCTCAATGCGCTCCGGCGGCGTCAGGTAGGTCACAGCGATGATGGTGGCGAAGCCCAGACCGAACAGGAGTAGGAACCCTTGCCAGAACGGGTGCGCTTGTTCGTTCGAGAATCCCAACGGGAACCACACGATATAGCTGAGCGGCAGTCCGATGATGAGTGCCGCAGCCTCGCCGTAAATGTTAAGTCGCCACCAGAAGAACCTGAGCCACGAGAGCGGCAAGATAAAAGCGAAGACGACCGAGTTAATGAATAGAAACCAGGCGCGTAAGCCCTGCACGAAGTAGTACGCTACAAAGAGAGAAAGCGCGAAGATCACGACCGACCCTATCCGCCCAATCCACACATAGTGGCGCTCAGTCTCCGCCGGTCGTAAAAAGGGCTTATACAAATCGTTGACTACATAGGACGCACCCCAGTTCATCAGGGTGCTGACCGTAGACATATAAGCCGCGAAGATGCCGGCCACCAGCAACCCCAACAATCCCACAGGGGCATAGCTTCTAACCATTCTGGCCCAGATCTCTCCAGGCTC
>DIYZ01000243.1 GCA_002427845.1 Chloracidobacterium sp. UBA6041
CATCGCTGGGGCAAGACTGAAGGCAAGTGGAACCTCGAGCCAAAGGATCCGACCGATGGATCGCTAATCGCGCCGCAATTGTCTTTCATCGACAGTCACTCTCATTACGTCAACGTCGCCGTTGAAGAGTTTGGCTCTGACCGTGTATTTCATCGCGGTGTGCCGGCGAAATGGATCGATACGGACGAAGGCGAGGTGCTCGTCACCACGGTTTACGACTTGCTGCTGGCCCAGTTTGGTGTCGATCGCGGACTGGGTGGCGACTATCCTGCAGATTACAACGACGAGCAACAATCGTACACGCCTGCGTGGCAGGAAAAGTGGACTGGAGTAAGCCGTGAAACGGTCATGAAGTTTGCGCGCGAGTGGGCCTCGACCGCAGAAAAGACCGAAGGCAAGTGTGCGGTGATCATCGGCGCCGGCGTCAACCATTGGTACCACAACAACCTCATGTACCGTTCAGCTATGACGGCGTTGATGCTCTGCGGCTGTGTGGGGAAGAATGGTGGCGGGCTTAATCACTACGTCGGGCAAGAGAAGCTAGCCACTGTCGCTCCCTGGTCAGCAATCGCGTTTGCCAAGGACTGGATTGCTCCTTCGCGGCTGCAGAATGCTCCTTCGTGGCATTACGTTCACAGCGAGCAATGGCGTTACGAGCGTGGGTTTACCGACTACTACTCCGTGCCGCGGAACGGTAAACCCGATGGCCTGGCCAGTGGGCATACTGTTGACCTGCAAGCAAAAGCGGTGCGCTGCGGCTGGCTGCCTTTCTATCCGCAATTCAACAAGCCAAACCCGGAAGTAGTGCAGGATGCGTTAGCTGCCGGCGCGAAAAGCGATCAAGAGATTGTTGACTACGTCGTGCGGCAGCTAAAAGAGAAGAAGCTCCCGATGTCGATGGAAAACCCGAGCGCGCCAGAGAACTGGCCGCGCGTGTGGTTCATCTGGCGCGGCAATGCGCTGATGGCCAGTGCTAAGGGCCATGAGTTTTTCCTGAAGCATTACCTGGGCACACATCACAACGACATCGCTGAAGAGTGTGCCGCAGGCTCAGTGAAGGATGTCGTGATGGATGGCAAAGCGCCCGAAGGAAAGCTTGACCTGATCGTTGATCTCAACTTTCGCATGGATACCTCGGCGCTCTACTCCGACATCGTTTTGCCGGCAGCCACCTGGTACGAAAAAGCTGATCTCAACTCGACCGACATGCATTCGTTTATTCACCCGCTTTCGGAAGCTGTGCCGCCGTGCTGGGAATCGCGCAGTGACTGGGACATCTTTCGCGGGTTGGCAAAAAAGATCAGCGAACTCTCGGAAAAACATCTGCCAGCGCCGGTGAAAGATCTGGTTGCCATGCCGCTTTCGCACGATACGCCTGACGAGATTTCGCAAAGCGAGATCAAGGATTGGGGCAAAGGTGAGTGTGAGCCAGTGCCGGGCAAGACCATGGGCCACTTCGCCGTCGTCGAACGCGATTATGTGAACCTCTATAACCGCTTTATCTCGCTCGGACCATTGGCGAGAAAGAACGGCATGGGCGCTCACGGAGTGAAGTACGCGATTGAGGACTTCTACGATGCGGTCGTTGAATCTCAATCGCACCCGATTGTCGAGTGGGACGGTCAGAAGTATCCGTCTTTGAAGAGGGCGGAAGACGCGGCCGATCTGATCCTGCTGCTGGCGCCGGAGACAAACGGCGAGCTGGCGTATCGCGCCTACCAGTTTGTCGAGAAGAAAGTGGGACTGCCACTCGCCGATCTGGCCGAGAAGAATCGCAACGCGCGTACTTCGTACAAAGATCTGCAAGCACAACCGCGTCGCCTGCTTAACAGTCCGATCTGGTCGGGCTTGACCAATGACGGCCGCGCCTATTCAGCGTTCACCTACAACTACGAACGGCTGGTGCCGTGGCGCACGCTCACAGGCCGGCAGCAGTTTTACCTGGACCATGAGGGCTACATCGCGTTTGGTGAAAATCTGCCGACTTACAAACCGTCCCCGAAGCCGGCGGATTACGGCGATCTGAAGCACAGCAGCACCGCAGGCAAGGTGAAGGCGCTCAATTATCTGACGCCGCACGGCAAGTGGCACATCCACTCAACCTACTCCGACAACCAACGCATGATGACGCTCTCGCGCGGTTGCGAACCGCTGTGGATTAACGACGAAGACGCCGACGAACTTGGCATCAAGGACAACGATTGGGTGGAGACCTATAACGACAACGGTGTCGTCTGCACGCGCGCGGTGGTGAGCCATCGCATTCCTAAAGGCGTGTGCATTCAATATCACTCGCCCGAAAGAACGTTGTCGATACCGAAATCGCCAATGCGGGGCAACCGTCGCGCCGGCGGACACAACAGCCTCACCCGCATTCGTTTGAAGCCGGTGCTGATGATGGGTGGTTACGGGCAGTTTACTTACCACTTCAATTACTGGGGTCCGACGGGCGTGAACCGCGACACGTTTGTGCTGGTACGAAAGATGGAGAAGGTCAGTTGGTAAAAGCCAGAAGCCAGAAGTCAGGAGTCAGGAGTCAGGAGTCAGGAGTCAGGAGTCAGAAGTCAGAAGTCAGAAGTCAGAAGAAAAGGTGGTTAGCTTTGGAGTCACAGCAGATGAAGACCGACGTGCGAGCGCAAAAGATCTTATTCTGACTTCTGACTCCTGACTTCTGACTTCTCGGAGAAACTTATGGACGTTCGTTTACAAATCTCGATGGTTTTTCACCTCGACAAGTGCATCGGCTGTCACACCTGCTCGATCGCCTGCAAGAACGTTTGGACCGACCGCAAGGGCGCCGAGTACATGTGGTGGAACAACGTCGAGACGAAGCCGGGCACCGGTTATCCGACGGCGTGGGAAGATCAGAGCAAATACAAAGGCGGCTGGGAGCAGAAAAACGGCAAGCCCGAGCTGAAGATGGGTAGCCGATCTTTGCGCGTGCTGAACCTCTTTCACAATCCGAACATGCCGCGGATGGACGACTACTATGAGCCCTGGACGTACAAGTATGAGGACCTCTTCAACTCGCCCGAAGGTGCTGACCAGCCAACCGCGAGGCCGATCTCGATGGTCACGAACAAACCCATCGATATCAAGGCCGGCCCAAACTGGGATGATGATCTGAGTGGCTCGCCGGTTTATGCGGCAAACGATCCGAACCTCGAAGCGCTAACGCCCGAACAGAGGGAAGAGCTTTTTGACATTGAGCGGCTGGTCTTCTTCTATTTGCCGCGCATCTGCAATCACTGCTTGAACGCCTGCTGCGTCGCGGCGTGTCCTTCGGGCGCAATCTACAAGCGCGGCGAAGACGGCATCGTCCTCATCAACCAGGAGCGCTGCCGCGGCTGGCGCATGTGCGTGACCGCCTGTCCTTATAAGAAGACTTTCTATAATTGGTCCACAGGAAAATCCGAGAAGTGCATTCTCTGTTTTCCGAGACTTGAAACTGGCGAAGCGCCAGCTTGTTTCCATTCTTGTGTGGGTCGCATTCGTTATCTGGGGGGACTGCTCTACGACGCCGATCGAATGCTCGAGGCGTTGCACGTACCTGACGATCAGTTGGTCGAAGCCCAGCGCGATCTGATTCTCGATCCGTCTGATCCCGAAGTGCGCGAAGCGGCTCTGCGCAATGGAATCGACGAGCTCACACTTGAAGCTTGCGAGCGTTCGCCCGTTTACAAGTACGTGAAGGAGTGGAAGCTGGCCCTGCCTCTGCACGCCGAATTTCGCACCTTGCCGATGCTCTTCTATGTGCCACCGCTACTGCCGGTAATGGCCAAGACTGGTGACGGCGTGTACGACTCCTCGAATGAAGAGCTGTTCAGCCCGATCGAGAAGGCGCGTCTGCCGATGGAATATCTTGCCCGTTTGTTCTCCGCGGGAAATGTCGAACCAGTGCGGCTCGCGTTGAAGAAGCAGTACGCGATTCGTCTGTTCAAACGGATGGAGACTGTCGGCGACATGGACCCGGCAGTAGTAAAGCAGGCACTGGCTGAGGTCGGTTGTTCTGAAGCAGAAGCGGAACAAATCTACCGTCTGACTTCGCTGCCGACGGTGGACGACCGCTACGTTATTCCACCCATGCATCGTGAAGAGGCGATGCAGATGTTGAACGACGATGTGCTCGCAGACAAGGGCGAAGCCGGATTTGGTTTCCGCGAAGCACCGGCGCGCGGTGCGTGAGAAAGCAGTAAGCAGTAAGCAGTAAGCAGAAGGCAGTAGGCAGTAGGCAGTTGCGCCAGGTGAGACAAGAGAGTTTTCGCTCCGGAGGAGCGAGATGTTTATAGCCGCCGCTGAAAAGTAAAAGAAATATAGCCCCGAAGGGGCGACAGAAAGGCACATTGCAGGTGGAGTCAGCTCAATCAACAATCATGCATTCGACGAAGCACGTTGCTCAACCGCGTTCCAATCATTCGCGATCGTACAACGCTCTCGCAAACTTGCTCGATTATCCAGGCGCTGATTGGTCTCGACAGATCGAACTGATGTCGGCTGAACTAACCGAGGAAGCCAATGCCTTCGCTCAATTCCGCGCTGGCATCGCGAACCTTTCTCTCGCGGAGCTGCAGGAGCTCTATACGCGCACTTTTGATCTGAGTCCCGTATGTGCGCTGGAGATTGGTTATCACCTGTTCGGCGAGAACTATAAGCGCGGTATTTTTCTGGCAAATCTTCGTGAGACAGAAGCGCCATTTGATTTGGGCCAGGAACATCAACTACCGGATTACCTGCCGGTGTTGTTGCGCCTGTTAACTAAGCTCGCTGACGAAGAACTGCGCGAGTCGCTCATCGGTGAATGCCTGTTGCCGGCGTTAGCAAAGATGCTCGTGGCATTCGGTGATGGTGAGAACCCGTATCGGCATTTGGTCGAGGTCGTGCGGGCAACGCTGCGCGCAGAAGTCAGTGTTGATTCCGATGAATTTGCTGAGCGCGCTTTCTGCAAGCGAGCGAGTTTGCCGGTATTTCAGCCTGCGGAGCAGGCGTAAGCGTAAAGCCTGGGGTGAAGCGAAGCGGAACCCCAGGATCGTAACAGCGACCGCCGCGACCAGCCCGCGAAGCGGGCGACAGAGGAAGGCACGGATGATTCAGCGTTTGAAAATAATCCAGACAATCTGGGAGGGCCTGCCGCCCGCTTCGCGGGCTTTGGAACCTTCTTCTTGTGCTGGATCCCAGGGTTCCGCTGCGCTCCACCCTGGGCTTTATGCTTTCGCCCGCTTTTGCGGGCTCGTTGACGCAAATCTCTTTGGTTGTATGGAAGAACCGAGATCAAAACAACGGTTTGCACCCTGATGGAAGGCAATCACAATGCTCGACAATCTCTTTTACATCATCTTTCCCTATGCGGCCATCACACTCGCCATCGTGATAACGGTACAGCGTTATCTCAAGCGCGGGTTTACCTACTCAAGCCTCTCGTCACAATTTCTGGAGAGTGATGAACTTTTCTACGGCTCTGTGCCGTGGCACATCGGCATCCTGGTAGTCCTGATGGGCCACGTTATCGGCTTTGCGATTCCGCGACAGGTGCTCTGGTTCAATGGCGTGCCGGCCCGGCTCTACATTCTTGAGATCACAGGGCTGTTGTTTGGTCTCCTGGCTCTGGTCGGGATTGTCAGCCTGATCGTTCGACGCTTCACTTCCGCGCGCATACGCGCCGTCACCTCGTGGATGGACGTGGTCGTGCTGCTGGTGTTGTTGGTTCAGGTAGTCCTGGGCGTTTACACGGCACTGTTCTATCGCTGGGGCTCGTCGTGGTATGCCACATCGGCAGTGCCCTATTTGCGCTCGCTGTTCACCCTGCAACCAGATTTGAAAATGATTGCGCCACTGCCGATGGCGGTAAAGGCACACATTCTTAACGCCTTCATCTTCCTGGCAATCCTCCCGTTCTCGCGTTTAGTCCACATGCTCGTCGTTCCGATTCATTACTTGTGGCGTCCTTACCAGGTTGTGATCTGGAACGGGGACCGGCGCAAGATTCGCGGACAATCACCGCGGCCCAGGAAGCAGCCGGCGACAACAGCATTGCCGGTGATTGCGGACGGAGGGGTTGTGAACAAGCCAGTGACAGCGAGGTGAAGAAATGTCGGACAAACTTTTCAGTTTGTCATGGCCGAACCAGAAGGAGTCATCCTGACGCAAGACACTGAAGAAAGTTTTGAAGAATTTTCGCCGGAAGTCGTTTTGCGAGAGCCCGCAAAGCGGGCAAAAGCATAAAGCCCAGGGGTGGAGCGGAGCGGAACCCCAGGATCGGAACAAGCCCCGGAGCGGAGCTCGCGAAGCGGACGACAGATAAAGGCATACATGATCGCCACGTCATTTTTGAAACCAACGGGCCAGGTCAACAGATGCATTCATCGTGGAGGCTGCCGCCCGTTTCCACGGGCTCTATTGGCCAATCATTATCCTTTCCTGGGGCTTACGCCCCAGGCTCTACGCTGACGCCTGCTTTGCAGGCTAGGAAAAAACGAGACAATGAGTTTGCGCACCGCAAAAATCATTTCGTTGTTAGTGACGCTGATCGGCGTGGCCGTGATTTGGCAAGGCTCGAACTTTCGCGGCCTGGGAAATCAGCAGGGCTATCAGCCGGCGCAGCCTATTAACTTTTCGCACAAAGTTCACGCGGGCGATAATCAGATTCAGTGTTTGTACTGTCACTCGTCGGCGGACAAGTCGAAAGTGGCCGGCATCCCCGCCGCGAGTACCTGCATGAATTGCCACTCAAAGATTCTTAAAGACTCGCCGGAGATTCAAAAGATTGCCGCGGCGTTGGCGCAAAACAAGCCTATCGAATGGGTGAAAGTAAATGATCTGCCCGACCACGTCGCCTTCAATCATAGTCGTCACGTCACGGCTGGACTTAAGTGCCAGCAATGCCACGGTCCCGTGGAGACGATGGATCGGGTTGAGCAGTTCGACGCGCTGTCGATGGGTTTTTGCGTTGCCTGTCATCGCACGCACCGCGAAGTGACGCTGGATGAAAACGGACGACCGACCGTCACCAAAGAAGTTTCGCCCAAGAGACTAATGGCGTCGACGGATTGCTCTGTGTGCCATCACTGAGAACAGTGATGAGTGATGAGT
>DIYZ01000242.1 GCA_002427845.1 Chloracidobacterium sp. UBA6041
GCCTCCAGGTGCTCTTGCAAACGTAGATACTCAGTCACCAGAAAGTCGGTGCTCGATTTGGAGTTCGGATTGTGGGGCAGATGCAGGAAGTCAACGTACATGTCCGGGAAGTTCCGCTTCATTACAAAGCAGAGATTCCGCGCCGAATCACAGATAGAGGAAAAGAGCACACCGTCAAATGGCGCCAGGTGATTCGTTAGTCCCATTTCGAGAGTAGTCTTGACGATTGAGCAGATGAACGAGCCGAAGCGCGCGTCGGCGTATTGGATGTCGAGTTGGTCGCCCGCGCCATTCAGGCCAACCGGCAACATACCGGCGGCATGAATCAGTTCGACGGGCGCGTAAACGGGAAAGTAAGCGATGGCCTTCTCGCCCGGATGTTGCTCCTTCCACTCGCGGACGGTAGAAAAGTTGAGATCAGAAATGATGTCTTCGCAGTTGATTGAATCTGTAATCACCTGAGCCTCACTACCTGGTTCTCCGTAGGGACGCACCCTGGTGTGCGCCCTGGGTGGACCGAGCAGGTCCGTCCCTACGTTTGCCCTATCCCACCATGTTCAATCCACCATTGACGCTGAATACCTGCCCGGTGATGTAACTCGCCGCGTCGGAAGCGAGAAACACTACCAGCGGTGCGATCTCCTCGGGTTGGCCCAGACGTTTCATCGGAATGAAGTTGACTATCGAGCCGAGTATCTTCTTGGTGAACTCATCCTGCCGCATCTCATCAATCAAAGGTGTCTCGCAGAGTCCCGGTGAAACGACGTTCACCCGTATATTGTCGCGTGCGTGTTCCCGTGCCAACGTTTTCGAGAACGCGTTTATCGCCGCCTTCGAACTCGCGTAGATCGCCTCGCCAAACGAACCGACGCGGCCTGTGTCTGAACTGATGTTGACGATCCCGCCCTGCTTGCGCTCAACCATGTGCGGCAACACAACATGACAGGTATTGACTGCGCCGAGAAAGTTGATCGTGAGCACTTTCTGCCAGAGATCCGGTGTGGTTTTGAGGAAGGGCAACAAGCGATCCCAACCGGCACAGTTGACGAGCACATCGATCTTGCCAAATAGCCGCAGCGTTTCATCGCGCAGCCGCTCGACATCTTCGTATTTCGTGACATCGGTCTGAATTGCGACGACGCGCCGGCGATAAATCTCGCTGAGGTTCAGCGCCGTATCGTTCGCATCTTCCAAACGCAGATCGCCGATTGCGACGTCCGCGCCGGCTTCGGCAAAGAGTTGCACAATCGCCCGGCCTATACCGCGTGCGCCGCCAGTTACGATTACTGATTTGTCACTGAAATCCAGAAGGCCCGTCATTGCTCTCCGATATAACGCCAGATTCAGGCCCGAAGGGCCGGCAGTCAGTAGCCACGTCCGTCAGGGCGTGGTCAATAATCATAAAAGGATCACGAGCGCCGCCGGTGCGGCACAAAGCCGGGTGCCGGCCCTTCGGGTCTCAAGGTCTTGCCGGCATCACCACCCCGCCCTCACGGGTGGGGCTACTGACTCGCGCCTCTGCGAGGCTCGTTGACGCATCCACCACAAACTGTTTTTTCGAATCCAACTTGAACAGCTCAACGGCATTCTCGCGCAGCAGCTTTCGTTTGACCTCCTCTTTCAGTCCCAACTCATCCACCTGGCGCAAGCTCTCTTGCCAGGGCAAACCGTTCGTTCCCCAGATGCAACGATCGCGGCCCATACGACTGTTGATGAATTGAATGATTTGCGGCGAAAGGTATTTGGGCCCCCAGGCGTCAACACCAAACCAGATGTTCTCCCACTTGTAACAGACCGAGAGCAGCTCATCGACCCAGGGCCAACCAGTGTGCGCTCCGATCATCTTCAAATCTGGAAAGTCGCAGGCGATGCGGTCGAGAAACATCGGCCGCCCGCCGTCGCTCGGCATAGCTTCGAGCACGTGGCCCACCTGCATCGACACGGGCACGTCCAGCTCGACGCATTTCGCGTAGAGGGGGTACATCTTCGCGTCATTCAAGGGAATGTCGAAGCCATAGATGTGCACGTACACGCCTTTGAATCCGTGTTTCGTGACCGCGAGTTCGATCTCTTTCAGACTTTCTCTAATGCGAAACGGGTTATAACCGGCGAGGCCCACAAAACGATCCGGATACTTCTCCGTGTACTGGAGCACGTCTTCCAACTGCGTATCCATGTACATCCACTTGCGCCAATACGACCACATCTTGCACTGAGTGATGAAAACTTTTTCGACGCCCGCATCGTCCATCTGCCCCAACATCTCTTCGATCGAAGCAAAGCGCGGCAATCCGCCGATTGCCTTCTCCATCCGACAGACGAGTTCGCCCTCCTTCGCGCGATCCCACTGCTCCATGAACTCGCGCGTTGCGACGTAGTACATAAAATCGATGGCTTGAATTTTTTCCGACATCGCCGGCCTCCAATGTTAAGGAAGAAAACAGCAATTGATGTGCCTAGTTTGCCAATGCTGTTTCGCGGTCGCGGCGCACGCGCAAAAAGACCAAGTAGTTCATAGCCAGACAGATCAAAGCAAAGGCTGACAGGAGCACAAACCCGAGGGCATATGAGCCCGTTTGGCTGCGGATTAATCCGAGTACCAGTGGGGGGAAAAACCCACCGAGGCCGCCGGCGGCGCCAACCAGTCCAGTCACCGTTCCCGTCTCTCGCGGAAAATATTCGGGCACGAGTTTGAAAACAGCGCCATTGCCAAGACCCAATCCGGCAGCGCTGCCAAGCGCGCCGATGGTGGACAGAGCCAACGCGCGCTTCATATCGCTGGTTCAGGCCAGTGGATCCGGCGCTTCACGCGGTTCCTGCCACAAGCTTTCGGCAAGGTAAGGGTCGCGCTTTGGCAACAGCGCGGCTTTTCTGAGACCCGCAAGAAACGACTGCAAGAAGAGCGAAGCAAATCCGATCACGATAGCAACGTCCACCAAACCAATGAGCGCCGAATGCTCTAACGCCGGAAAGATCATCACGTAAAGATCGATCCAGTGGCCCACCAAAACGATCCCGCAGGCCAGCAGCAGCCAACCTTCGCTCCGCTTGGCGCCGCGCGACAGCAACAAGGCAAAAGGTATGAGCCAGTTCAGAAAGATATTCAGAAAGAAAAGCGCCTTCCAACCCGGCGTCTGCATTCTGCGCAAGTAGTAGATAGTTTCTTCGGGCAGGTTTGCATAATAGATGAGCAGGTACTGGCACAGCCAGATGTAGGCCCAGAAGGTAGAAAATCCGAAAACGAGTTTGCCGAGATTGTGCAGGTGGTTCTCGTTCACTTCCGGCAGAAAGCCCCGTCGTCGCAACAGAATTACCAGAATTGTGATGGCGGCAAATCCAGCTAACAGCAAACCAGAGATAGTGTAGAAAGCATAGATAGTGCTGTAGAAAAGAGGCTCGATTGACATGAGCCAGTCAAAGCTGGCGAACGTAAAGGTCAGGGCGAACACCGCGAGAAAGATCGCCGCATACTTCCTGCTCTTGCTCGTGTGCCCTAGATCTCCATCGACGTCCTGCCGGCGAGATTCTCTCTTGATCAACCACGCCAGCAGCACCCAGAGGCCGAGAAACACCGCCATGCGCGAGAAGAAAAATGGCGTGCTGAGATATGCGTTCTTGAAAACCATCGGCTTGCCGTTGTAACCGAAGAACGAGCGTANNAGCGGCAAGTAACTCATCATCGCTTCGGGAACGCGACGGATGGCAGTAC
Organism: Chloracidobacterium sp. UBA6041; assembly: GCA_002427845.1. Lineage (GTDB taxonomy): Bacteria > Acidobacteriota > Blastocatellia > Pyrinomonadales > Pyrinomonadaceae > PSRF01. The sequence continues at coordinate 3,710 of DIYZ01000242.1, forward strand.
CCCAGCCTGCGTTTGCGACGTGATTGATGCTGACGAAAACGGCGGCGCCAAGCGCGAGCGTGAGAAAGAAGAACGCATTAAGCAGAAAGCTGGGCCACAATCGCGGGTCGTTCGTGTATAAGCCGGCGGCGAACCCAGTCACGCCGATACCAAGCATGACGAAGAGAATTTTCTGTTCGCGACTGGTGATGAAGTTTTTGTCTGACATAACTCCGTGTGCTGTCTCTGCGTTTCCTCTGTGTCCTCTGTGGTGAAAAGTTCCTACTTCCCTTGCAACTTCCGAATGTAAAGAATCACCTTCCAGCGATCGTCCGCCGACACCTGTGCGGCATGTGAAGGCATGTTGTTGCGACCCATCGTAATCACATGAAACATCGTCCCATCGGGTAAACTCTTCGACTTCTCAGTTTGGTATGAAGGCGGATTCGGATACTTCGGAATGATTGGCCCATCACCAGCGCCCGTGGCGCCGTGACAGACGGCACAATTGTTTGTGAATATGTATTGCCCGCGCGCAAGATTTTCCGTGGTGGGCTGAAAAGGATTTTTCAGCTCGCGACCTGCGCGATCCGCTTCTGCCTGATCAGGTCCATAGTGAAACGGTTGGAAACCGCGCGGCACTGTCCCTGGCACCGGCGGTTGTTCAGTCATCTGATATGGCAACACCGGATTCGCAGTCTGTGCACGATAAGCAGGCGAGTACTGCATCTGCGTGGGCCATTCGCGGTTCCTGACACCGACATCGCGACCCAAAACACCTACGCCCCCGATCACCACGACCGGCAGCAAGATCACCGCAACCCATGTGAGTGTCCTCCTCATACGAACTGGTCTCCTTCGACGACACTGATCGCGTTGTGACGGGCGAACAGACGCCCTGCTTTCTCGATGTCGAATGAAGCATCGGACTGCCTCAGCACCAGCACAAAGCGATCGTCAGTCACCCGCTCAAAAACTTTGCGCTTACTGAACAGCCACATTCGGTTGCGCGCAAAGAGCACACCAATCGCAATCAGGCCCGAGAAGAGCACGGTCAGCTCAAAGGTCACCGGAATAAACAGCGGGAACGAATTGAATGGCTTGCCGCCAACATTCAACGGCCAGTCATAGGCAGAGGTCCAAACTTGCAGCGTCAACCCGAAAACCAAACCCAATGCGCCGGCGAGAAAGGCGATCCAGGTCAGACGCGATGGTGGCAGCGCCACTGCTCGATCCATGCCATGAACCGGGAACGGTGTATAAACGTCGTAGACTTCAAAGCCCGCCTGCCGTGCTTCAGCAGCGCCAGCAATTAGATCTTCTTCCCGTTCGAAGAAGGCGGCCGTGAATCTTTTTGCGCTTTCAATGTTTCGCATAGCCGAGCACTCCCTTCACTTCATTGATCGAGATCACCGGGAAGAGCCTCAGAAAAATCAGAAAGCACGTGAAGAACAGTCCGAAGCTGCCGACGAGCAAGCCTACTTCCGTGATTGTTGGGGTGTACATGGCCCAGCTCGACGGCAAGAAATCGCGGTGCAGCGAAGTGACGATAATCACGAATCGCTCAAACCACATGCCGACATTGATTAGGATTGAAATGACGAAGATCGCCGGTATCGAGGTGCGCAGTTTCTTGAACCAGAAAAGCTGCGACACAAGCGCGTTGCAGCCAAACATGATCCAGTAGGCCCAGGCGTAAGGACCAAGGCCACGATTGATGATTAAGAAGATCTCGTTGGGATTACCGCTATAAAATCCAATGAAAATCTCTGTGACATAGGCCAGGCCAACTATCGAGCCCGTGAGCAGCGCAACCTTGCACATGTTTTCGAGGTGCTGGGGCGTGATGTAATCCTCCAGATGCATCAGTCTGCGCACGAGGATCATCAGCGTCATTACCATCGCGAAACCGGAAAAGACGGCACCGGCCACGAAGTAGGGCGGAAAGATCGTCGAGTGCCAGCCCGGAATGAGCGAAGTGGCAAAGTCAAAACTGACGATGCTGTGAACTGAGATAACCAGGGGCGTCGCCAAGGCGGCGAGTACTGTGTAAACAGTCTCGTAACGCGACCAGGTGCGATTCGATCCGTTCCAGCCAAGGCTCATCACGCGATACAGCGTTTGGCGCAGCTTTGATTTCGTGCGGTCGCGTGCGGTCGCTAAATCCGGCACAAGGCCCAGGTACCAGAAGACCGCCGAGATCGTGAAGTAGGTCGAAATGGCAAAGAAGTCCCACAAAAGCGGCGAACGGAAATTCACCCACAACGTGCCACGTGTGTTGGGATAAGGCAATACCCAATAAAACAACCACGGGCGGCCCATGTGAATGATCGGAAACAGGCCCGCGCACATCACCGCGATCAGCGTCATCGCTTCCGCTGAACGATTAACTGAGGTGCGCCATTTTTGATTAAAGAGAAATAGGATGGCGGAAATGAAGGTGCCCGCATGACCGATACCGATCCAAAAGACAAAGTTCGTGATATCGAAAGCCCAGCCGACCGTGCGGTTCAGACCCCAGGTGCCGATGCCGGTCATAACTGTGTGGACGGTCGCCACCACGCCGATGATCAGCAGTACCAACGAAATGGAGAGGCTGATCCACCAACCGCGACCAGGTTTAGGATCAAGGAGTTGGCAGATGTCTCGCGTCACTTCAGCGTGCGACTTATGACCCAGAATGAGCGGGCTGCGCAGCTTCGAATAGACCGGATGCGCGATTTCGAAGGAAGCGCGATGTTGTTCGGTTTCGTTGACTTCTCTAGCTGATACAGCCATCGTCTTATGTCGAGGTTCTCAGGATGTTCCTCTCAAACCTCCTCACTGTTTCGCACCTTTGCCAGATAGCTCGTTGGCGGGCGCTCATTCAGTTCATCCAGCAACGTGTAATTGCGCCCGCTCTTTTTCAGTTGCGCCACGCGGCTCTTCAAGTCAGTCAAATCGCCAAAGATGATCGCGTTCGCCGGACAGCTCTGCTGACAGGCCGGCTGAATTTCGTTGTCATTAATCGCGCGACCTTCGTTGCGTGCGCGGATCTTCACTTCTTCAATTCGCTGCACGCAAAAAGTGCATTTCTCCATCACGCCGCGACTCCGCACGGTGACGTCCGGATTGAGCGCCAGATTGGCGATTGGATCGGCATGCGAGTACTCAAACCAGTTGAATCGACGAACCTTGTACGGGCAGTTGTTCTCGCAATAGCGCGTGCCGACGCAGCGGTTGTAGACCTGCATGTTCAGGCCCTCGCTGCTGTGCACCGTAGCCAGCACCGGACAAACGCTTTCGCACGAGGCGTTGTCGCACTGCTGGCACATCACGGGCTGGTAAAAGACTTTCGGATCTTCGCGGTCGCCTTCAAAGTAACGGTCGATTCTGATCCAGTGCATCTCGCGGCGGCGACGGACTTCATCCTTGCCGACAACAGGCACATTGTTTTCAGCCTGACAACTTAAGACGCAGGCGGAACAGCCAACGCAGGCGTTGAGGTCAACGGCCAGACCCCATTTGTGCTCGGGATAGTCGTGCGGCGACCACAAACTGCCGTACTCCTCTTCTGTTTCCCCTTTGCCCTTGGTGTAATCGGCGAGCGCGAGTTCCCTGACCAGCGGACGATCTTCCATTGAGTCCTTGGTCTGACTCTGCGCAAACTCGATTCTTCTCGATGTCTTTTCGAGTTTGGCTCCTGTCGTGTTGTAACGGAACGTCGCATCATTAAAGGCAACGAAAGGGTAAGCGTTGGCGCCGACGTTGTTGCCGGCCTTGCCAGCCTGCGTCCGTCCATAACCAAGCGCGATCGCCACCACGTCGTCATGCTGACCGGGTTGAATGTGCACGGGCAGCTCAATTGAAGTCGCGCCCTTCGTGACGCGTGCGACACCGCCTTCTTCTAAGCCGGCGGCCTCGGCATAACGCGGGGAGACGCTCGCATAATTGTCCCAGGTAATCTTAGTGATGGGATCGGGCAACTCTTGCAGCCATGGGTTGTTGGCGTATTGGCCGTCGCGGATCGAAACCTTCTGATAAAGCACCAGCCCTAAACCGTCCGGCGTTTCGTCCGAGACTGAGATCAGCCTGGCGATTGCTTCCTTAAGTCCATCTGATTTGAACGCAGGCGTATCGATTTGCGCTGACTGTGGGGTAAACACACCTTTCTGTAGCGTTTGGTCCCAGAACTCATCGAAGGTTGCGTACTGCTTCTGCTGTGGGAAAAGCTTTTCGCGCCACGATTGTCTGAGCACATCGTAGAAAGTTCGACCGTCGCCGCTCCAACGCAGCAGACTCTCCTGAAAGGCCCGCGTTTGAAAAAGCGGAGCAATGGTTGGCTGATTCACACTGAAGGTTCCGCGTACTGGTTCGACATCGTCCCATGCTTCGAGGAAATGACTTTGCGGACAAACATAATCGGCGAGTGCAAACGTTTCATCGAGCGCTGAATTGAGCGAGATCTTCAGCGGCACCTTCTGCATGCCATTACTAAAGGCCTGACTATCGAAGTGGTCGTAGGCTGGATTCACCCCAGACACTATCAACACCGCGATCTCGCCAGCGTTCATCTGGCGCACGAGTTCTACCATGTCCTGATCGCTGCTGTGGTTATTTGCAGAAGATGCGGCCAGGTCAACGGTGCTGCCGTAACTGCCCGCCGCCGAGTTGATGAAGTTCACGAGGTATTGCACGTCCGCGTCGTCGGACCCACTGACAATAAGCGCGTCGCCCTGAAGTTTCATCGGGTCTTTGGCTATTCGCTCGACTGCGGTACGTGTCTTTTGATTCAACCGCGCGGGCTCGAACGTTGCTAGTTGCTGAGCTACCGGCAACGCGGATGCGCCGTTCACCCCGTTCGACGTCGACACGAGCTTGGCCAGATAGAGCAGCGCCTGGATTTCTTCCGTTGGTGAAACCTTGACGCGCGTGTCGGCGTTACTGCCGGTTAAAGACAGGTGCGATTCAAACTGCACATGCCTCAACATCTCGTGCTCACCGTTCTGCAGGCTGCGCGCCTTGGCGTACCCGCGCGTGAACTGCACGGGCGAAATCCATGTCCCCAGGAAGTCCGCGCCAAAGCTGATAACCAAACGTGCTTTGTCGAAGCGGTACTGGGGAATAGCCGCGAGTCCATGCGAGCGCAGATGCGCTTGCCGAATCGCATCCGTTGAAACTGGCTGGTAAGTGATGTGTTTGGCGTCGCTGAACTCCGCCAGGAACTTTTGAATTGTCTCGAGCGATGTTGGCCCGGTAATTGGCCCGGTCAGCACACGCACCTGGCCACCAGACTGTTTAATCGCCGCCAGCTTCCGAATGATCTCTTGATCGATTTGTTCCCATGTGGCTGGCTGAGAACCGATCAATGGCTGCCGCAATCGCTCCGGGTCGTACAAACCGAAGACCATCCCGTGAGCCAAAGCGCACAGGCCACCGCTGGAGAGTGGATGATCCGGATTGCCCTCAAGCTTAATCGGCCGGCCATCACGCACTTTCACGAGCACGCCGCATGCAGCACTGCACCCACCACAAACGGAAGCAAACCAACTCGCCATACCGGGCGTGAATTCAACCGGCTGCTTGAGATACGGAATGATCTTTTGCTCTGGCGCGCGACAACCACTCAGCGTCAGAGCCGCCGTCGAATAGCCCAGCACCTCAAGAAATGTGCGCCGCGACACTCCGGCAAAGGAACTCTTTGCCGACAGCTCAACCGGCTTGCCATCCCTGTCCTGCTCCCGAAATATCTGCCAAAGTTTCTGTCCGTTACTCATCACTCATTACTC
>DIYZ01000274.1 GCA_002427845.1 Chloracidobacterium sp. UBA6041
ATCATGCTGGCGGACGGAATCATGCTATCCGACCGGATCATGCTTAGCGACGGCATCATGCTCTCAGATGGAATTATGCTCTCAGATGGCATCATGCTATCTGACGGGATCATGCTGGCTGATGGAATCATGCTGGCTGATTCAACTGAGGGCGACAACACATTGGCCATGCGCTGACGTAAAGCCAGCCCCAGCTTCCGGTACAATGGAAGCTAATTTCTAAGGCGTTCCGAATTGCCGGTGATAATCGCCGGAGGTGCGGAACGCCTTAATCATTTCTGCTAGTCATCGCCAACGTGGACCACTCGCAAACCGGGAGGATTTCCGGTCCCAATGTCTTTTCTGCTAAAGTCTTCTTTCTCCTTGGCAATATGCCTTTTTTCGGTTTGTAACCGCTACTGAGGGAAAACGTAGGTTGCGGGAGCGCTGGGGCGCGTACGTGAACAGAACGAACCGCTAATAGGACAGGGGCATCAAAGCGAGGTCTTTATGCGAATATAGGAACATTGAATTTATGAGAACTACTTTTATCGGGCTTCGCCACTGGTTGGCAATCCCACTATTTTTAGCGTTATGCGTCACTGGTTCCTTCAGTCAAAGCGCAGCCGGCAGCGACGTGGTTATGGTGCTGCCATTTGAGAACACCTCGAATCATCCTGAATACAACTGGGTCGGAGAAAGTTTTGCTGACTCGCTTGCTGAGTTATTGAGCAAGCCCGGCGTCCTTGTGGTTTCCAGCGACGAACGCGAGATCGCCTACCAACGCCTTCGCCTTCCGGAAACTGTTATTCCTTCGCGAGCCACTGCAATCAAGTTGGCCCGCGAAGCGAAAGCTTCGATGATCGTAGTGGGCACTTATTCTGTGATCCCGGCCCAGGACGAAAGTAAGCCGGAAAACGCGAAATCGGGAAAAGATAAGTCGTCGGCTGAAGCTTACGTGCAGCTAACCGCGCGCGTGATCAAAGTTAATGAAGGTCGCACACTCGGCGAGATGTTCGACGGCAGTTGGGCCACCCGCCAGTTTGACTTCGGCGGGCCGCTTACGACGCTTCAAAACATACAAGGTCGTCTCGCTTATCAAATTCTTTATCAACGCGACAAAGCGCTTTCCTTCTCCCAAAACCAGTTGGTGCAGGAAGCGACAAAGGTACCGCAGCGCGCTTTTGAGGCTTACGTTAAAGGTGTTCAGTTGGGCGAGCGTGATTCCAAGCGGGCAAATTACCTGAAAAATGCTTTGCATTTTTACGCCGATGCAAACGGCGGAGCAGTTTACCCGCAGGCAGCCTTTGAGTTGGGACGATTCTACATGCTCGACGGAAAGTGGAAAGACGCCACGGAATATTTCACGAAGCTGCAAAAGAAAGATCCGCATTATGCTGAGGCCGCTTTTTACGCCGGACTTGGATTCGCCAAAATGGGGGATCTCGGGCATGCACTTGCCGCACTCGTTCCACTATCGTCTGATATGCCGCTGATCGGAGTTTACAACAACGCGGGGGCTGTCGCTGTGCAAGCCTCACGTGAAGAGAAGAAGGAAGATGAGCGCGCCCGACTATTGGCTCAGGGTACTTCTTTTCTGGCTCGCGCCGCTGAATCGTCACCTGACGATCCTATAGTCCACTTCAATTACGCGCTGGCCTTATTTTTGTCAGGCAAGTATGCCGAGGCGGCTGATCAATTAAAGCCAGTGATTACCGCGGACGCGCGCGACGGCCAAGCCTATTTTCTTTATGCCAAGGCTCTGGAGAAGATTGGCAAGACCGACACCGCCAACGCGGCGGACGATCAGGCTCGCCGCTGGCTGCAAGCTTACGCTAAGTCGCAAACCGAATGGCAAAAATCGCAAACAGTGAATGGTGTTTCCGTGCGAATGCGCGACGTTTTAAACCGCGACGATGTGTCTGACTTAACCAGAAGAAACGCGATTGCTGCCAATACGGACCCCAATTCGGGAACGGAGGATTTGCTTGCGAAAGCTCGCGATCTCTATCAGGCCGGACGCGATGACGAAGCCTTGCCGGAGTTACACCGCGTCGTGATGCTCGAACCTACCAACGCCGAGGCTTATCTGCTCAGCGGACGCATTAATCAACGCCGCGGTGACCAGGAAGCTGCAATAGCAGCGCTCAAGACGGCAATCTTCTGGGATCCAAAACTAATTGACGCGCATATTCTGCTGGGCCGGATTTTTCTTGAGCGCGGCGATCGAGGCGAGGCAACAAAGTATGCCACCAGCGCGATGACAATAGATTCAAACAACCAGGAAGCGATCGCGCTGCAACGACAGGTCACGATGGGCAAGAACTGAGCGATTCCACTATTAAGTATTTTGAATTGAGTTCTGGGGCAATTCTCTGGGGAGGATTGCCTCATTCGGTTTTATAGTGACTGCATAATGAGGCTCTCTTTTGTCACCATACTTGTCGCCATCGTCGCCGCTCTCGGCATAGCTCTAATTGCGGCGCTGTGGCGCCGTAAGAAAGCGGGCACCGGCAATGTAAACCTGCTCGGAGAAACAGCGCGAGTAGTTAGCCTGCTCAATCCAGAAGGCACCGTACTCGTATTCGGCGAGTTATGGCGCGCGAAATCCAACTCCGGCCATTTCATTCAACCTCACGCTCGAGTGCGAATTGTCGGATTTCAAGGACACCTATTGCTCGTCGAAGTTTGCGATTAGATTTGCAACGAGTCGAGCAGCACGTCTCGACGTTGAAACCCTAATACGCAATCCCCACCCGTTTCCAAAAAAACTTTTTCTATGGCACGCGAGGTGCTCTAAGGATAACCGGCATGCACGGGAGACCAAAGTAAAGTCAAAACGTGCCCCCGCCGCCAACTTACCTCTGAGCGCCGCCTGCCGCTGCGCCAGCCACCCGCCGAGCAACCCTTCAGTGCTTCCCCCCGAAATATGGAACCCAGTCAGCAATGACTGGGTTCTCCCGCATTTAGGGATGCTATTTATCCCGCAAGATCACTCTCTGCTTTCTTGACTCTTCTTTGTTTACTACCTGCTCGTTATTTTTTCAAAAACTAATTATTTGCCGTAATTAAGGGGCGACGAAATTTGTCACTTTAGCGGTGACGTTTTCTGTCTTTGTGACGCGATTTCTGCCCGTTTTGAGTATCCTTTGCCCACTCAGATCTGCGAAGACAAAAAATACTTTTTTTGGCGAAACTTGTTTTTGAATTCGCTAAAGAAAGCGAGCATACTCCGGCAGCTTTAGCTCGCAAATCGCGCTTTTGATAAACTCGCGAGAATGTCGGACGTAGTTTCAACGCCATCCAGAGTAAGTGCAGGACGGTTTTCAATATTAGCTAAGCGAATTCGCGCCGAACTGCCCTCGCTGACGGACTATGGGGCAGCAATAATCTCAGCGACAGTTCTCGTCCTTTCATTTCCCGACTTCAATCTTTGGCCGCTCGCCTGGTTCGCTCTGCTGCCCTTGTTGGCTGTCGTTGCGCACAACCATCGGCCTTGGCGTTCCTTCATCCTGGGTTGGTTATTTGGTTCGGTTTTCTTTTACGGTTCCTGTTATTGGCTCACCTACTCGATGATCCACTTTGGTGGCATCCCAGCTCCGCTCGCCTTCGTGCTGCTAGTGCCCGGAGCGGTGCTACTTGGCATCTTCCCCGCAATCGTCACGCTCCTGCTCGCACTAGCCTTGAGATACTGGGGCACGGCGGCTTTGTTCATGACCCCACTTTTTTGGTCTGCGCTCGAATGGGGCCGCCTTGAAACTACCGGACAGCTTTGGAACGCTATCGGCTATTCCCAGGCTTATCATCCGTTGCTGATTCAAACAGCACGTTGGGGCGGCATTTATCTGGTGGGCTTTTGGATCGTCTTGGTCAATTCGGCTCTTGCTTACATTCTGACACAAAGAGATAAACGAGCGTGGGTTATTTCAGCAATCACCTTGCTGGCAGTCGCAGCAGTGACCATCATTGCGGCGAGACCTTACGAAACTGATTTGTCATCGATTGTTCTGGCAAAGCCCGACGTAGTGATCGTCGCAGTCCAGCCCAACGTGCCGATGGACCCAATTAGTGACCCTAAAGCAGTAGAGGCCCTCATCGCTCGGCACACTTCACTAAGCGCTAATGCGCTAGATGAATGGGAACGCAAGGGCCAACTTGATAATGCGAGGGGAACGTCAGTCGACAGCGACTGGGCCAAAGATGACTCGGCGACAAGACGCAGTGCTATTCCTCGATTAGTCATCTGGCCGGAGTCGCCCATGAACTTCACCTATGGAGGAGATTCCAAGTTTCGCGAAAGGCTTGCTACGTTCGCAAAGAAAAACAATGCCTCGGTGCTTTTGAATTCTCAGGAAATTGCGCCCAACAATGGTGTCTACAACTCCGCTCTGCTGATAAATCAAGAGGGTAGGCTTGTCGCTCAATATGATAAGATTCGCCTGCTGCCGTTTGGCGAATTTGTTCCACTTCCGCGATGGATGCCGGGAGCGGGTTTGATAAGCGCGATGGTCGGGGACTTCACGCCGGGCACGAACTATCCGCTAATGGCGATGGCAAACACGCGTGCGGGAGTTTTCATTTGTATTGAATCGGCATATCCGGCGATCGCACGAAGATTCACGGTCGAAGGAGCTGACGTCCTGATTAACATTTCCAACGATGGATACCTCGGGCCGACAGCTGTGAGCCGACAACACCTGGCCAATGCAGTTTTCCGCGCCGTCGAAAACGGCCGTCCATTGCTTAGTGTTACTAACACCGGTATCACGGCGTTTATTACGTCGCACGGTCAGATTAAGGATGCTACACAAGGGTTTGAGCCGATGGCTAGAACGTGGGGAATCAGTAGCGTGGGAAATGGGCAAACGTTCTATACAGCCCACGGCGATCTATTTGCGGTCGGCTGCACAATCTTCAGTCTATTGATTTTTGTATTTTCATTTAAGAGACAAGGCGACGCTGTTGCGAATTAGGCTGCCGTTAAGGATTGCATAACCTTATCAAAGTTTTGGAGGGTCAATGATCGAGACGTTATCCATTCAGGAATTAAGAACCTCTTACGACGAACTACGTCGTCGCGTTGAGCAACTCGGGAGGTTTCTTTGATGTTGCTACGGGCAAGGCAGAATTGACGCGCATAGAAAACGAGGCTTCGTCTCCCGATTTTTGGAATGATCAGGAGGCCGCTCAGAAACTATTGCAAAAGCGAACGATATTGGAGAAAAAGATTCAGCGCCAGGAGCATTTTGAATCCCAGGTTTCCGACGCGGGCGTGTTATTCGAGTTTGCCGAAGAAGATGAAGAGTCGTTGAAAGAACTGCGATCGCTGGTTGAACGGCTTGAGCACGAGATCAGCATCGCAGAAACAGAGATGCTTCTCGCCGGCGATAACGATCAGATGAACGCCATCTGTACGATTCATCCCGGGGCAGGCGGCACTGAGTCGCAGGACTGGGCCGAAATGCTTCTCCGTATGTATCTGAAGTGGGCGGAGCAAAGGGGATTCAAGACTGAGATTATTGATTATCAGCCTGGAGAAGAGGCCGGACTCAAAGGAGTGACCTTCAGAGTGGAAGGAGAATACGCCTACGGGTTATTGTCTGCCGAAGCAGGCGTGCACCGGCTGGTTCGCATTTCTCCTTTTGACCAGGCCGCCCGGCGTCATACTTCGTTTGCTTCGTTGTTTGTTTATCCTGAAATAGACGAAAACATTGAGGTTGAAATAAACGAAAAGGATTTGCGCGTGGATACGTATCGCGCTACCGGCGCCGGCGGTCAGCACATTAATACTACCGACTCGGCCGTACGTATTACGCACCTACCCAGCGGCATCGTAGTGCAATGCCAGAATCAGCGTTCGCAACATCAAAACCGCGCGGTCGCCATGCAAGTTTTGCGCTCTCGACTTTACAAACTGGAGCTCGAAAAGCGCAGAGCGGAGACTGCCGAGTTGGAAGCCAACAAAGCGGACATTTCCTTTGGTTCGCAAATCAGGAGTTATGTGCTCGCGCCGTACCGACTCGTTAAGGACACGCGCACAAAACTTGAACGCGGGAATGTCGATGCGGTGCTGGCGGGCGACATCGATGATTTTATTAAAGCGTATCTGCTTTCGAAGAAGGCAGCGTAAACGATCTGTTCTAGTTCAAGCTCTGGCTTGGACTTTGGCACGACGGCAATCGGAAGTTTGTACTCTAAACCTGGTCAAGTTCAGGATTCGAAATGGCAATTACTGAGTTTGAGGAAAAGCCCAGGGTAATCACTCCACGGACTCGCCGAAATGAGATTGTGGCAATCCTGCTTCTCGCGATGGGTTTGCTGCTCTCGCTCTGTTTGGTTTCTGCCGCATTTTATCCAAACGATCCATCCTGGAATTCAACCGGGCAAACTGAAACGCACAACTGGGCCGGCGCGATCGGCGCAAATGTGGCGGCGTTTTTGTTTCAGTCCGTTGGACTCGCTGCCTATCTTCTGCCTTGCCTCCTATTAGCGGCCGCGTGGCGTCGTTTTAAAGCACGAAGTTTTCGCGCGCCTTTTTATCGCTTGCTCGGACTTGTCCTGCTAACGCTGGCCGCGTCAGCGCTTCTCTCAATCTCCAAAATCCATCCAATTTTTGATTCCAGCGTTCAGCCGGGCGGAATCCTGGGCACGTTGATTTCCCGAGGTCTCGCGAGCGGTCTAAACACTGCGGGTGCGACGGTCCTCTTGATTACGGTGGCCGCGACGGGCCTCCTGCTCGCAACAAACTTTTCCTTCGTTGAGCTTTACGAAAGGGTCGTCAGGTTAATTAGAGAACACTTTGCATTCGTGGGCGCCATCCCCAGAAGATTCACAGCCTGGCGCGAGGCACGGCGCGAGCGGTCGCGCTCGCGCCAGGAAAAACGCGAAATGCTCAAAGCCGAGCAGCTCGCCGCACGCAGTACCCTAAAAGAATCACTGGATCTTAGTCCTGAGCAACGCATTGCTGACTTCATGAAAGAAAGTGGTTCCTCCGGGGTGAACGCCGAAGCTATCACGCGTGGCGAGTCCCGCATGTCCAGAACTTCTGCCACCGTTGAAAACACCCCGGAACCAGCACGCGCCGTTGCTGCCGGCGCAGGAGTCCAGGGAGCCACCATCGTTGAGAGCCCGTCGGGTAGACGTTCGATTTTCCCACGCGGCGGAATTGGGACGGCCGTGGCCAATGAGGAGCCGGAAGTTGAAGAGATGGTAAAAGGCGCGTCTGTGTTGCGCCTGAAGGGAGAGGCTCCAGCAACCGGAAAACTTCCGTTCGACGCCGACCGCAGCCGGCGCGTCTCTTATACCGACTATTCCATGCCTCCGCTCGAATTTTTGAATGAAGCGCCGCCTCCGAGTGAACAGGCAGACACTGAGTTGTTGGGTTTGGCAATAAGATTGGCCGAGAAATGTAAGGAGTTTAACGTCACGGGTCAGATCAAGCACATTTGCCCGGGCCCTGTCGTAACCACCTATGAATTCAAACCCGATCCCGGTGTCAAATACTCGCGCGTGGTTTCTCTGGTAGACGATCTGTGCCTGGCGCTGAAAGCCGAGTCGATCCGAATTGACCGCATGCCGGGCAAACCCCACGTCGGTATCGAGGTGCCAAATCCTCGACGTGAAACCATCTATTTGCGAGAGGTCATCGAGTCGCGCGCGTTTCGTGAGTCGTCATCTAAACTAACCATAGCGCTTGGTAAGACGATCGACGGACTCAACTACGTCGCCGATCTGGCAAAGATGCCGCACCTCTTGATCGCCGGAACAACCGGCGCCGGAAAGTCTGTTGGCGTCAATGCACTAATTGTTTCGATTCTTTATCGTGCGCGCCCGGACGAAGTTAAGTTTATTTTGATAGACCCGAAGCGGCTTGAATTGGGGCTTTACGCTGACATTCCTCACCTGGCCGCGCCAATTATCACGGATCCTAAGCTTGCCTCTCGTTCGCTGAAGTGGGCGGTTGGAGAGATGGAAAAACGATACCGCGATCTGGCGGGCTGGGGCGTACGCAACATCGATGGCTACAACACCGAAATCATGCGCCGGAACCTCGTCAAGGAATATGACGAAAGGGGCGAGCCGCACAAGCCACTTCCCTACATTGTCATCATCATTGACGAGTTGGCGGACCTCATGATGACCTCCGGCCGCGAAGTTGAGGAGTCCATTACGAGGCTCGCGCAGATGGCTCGCGCTGTGGGCATCCATCTCGTCCTGGCAACGCAGCGGCCCTCAGTTGATGTGATTACGGGCTTGATCAAGGCAAACTTCCCGTCGCGCATTTCGTTTCGAGTTTCCTCGAAAGTGGACTCGCGCACAATTATCGACACCAACGGCGCCGAACATCTGCTTGGCCGCGGCGATATGCTGTTTCTACCTCCTGGCACATCGCGTCTCATACGTGTTCACGGCGCATACATCGACGAGACTGAGATTGGCCGCATCGTCAACCACGCCAAGGCGCAGGGCACGCCCGAGTACAACGAAACCATAACGCAGTCGGAAGAGGAGGCGCTCGGTCTCGAGGAGGGCAATGGAGAACACGACGAGCTTTTCGAGGAGGCGCTGCGAATTTGTGTTGAGATGAAGCGCGCATCCACGTCCGTACTACAACGCCGTCTGCGCATCGGCTACGGCCGCGCTGCTGCAATTCTCGACATCATGGAACGTGAGGGATTGATTGGCCAGGCTGACGGTTCACGGCCTCGTCCCGTGCTCGGACGTGCCTATGAGATGATCGCCCAGTGGGATGAAACTGGCGTTGAAGGATAGATAAGTTATGGGAACCGTTTGCATCCGCATCCCCGCCGCTTCGTCACAACTCCCTTGAAAACTTTTCCACGCGAGTTGTGGAAAAAGCTGTGGACAACGCGCCATAAAACATACGAAGTTTTTGAAACTGTTGGACTTTTAGCGTAGTGCACACGCGAGCGGCAGCATCACAAACCCTTCACAACCATCGACTTGCATACGTGACACAAGATTTTCAAATCAGGAGGGTGGCAGCTACGGTCGTTATCGGTCTTGCCTTGTTAATCTCATCCTGCGCGACGCTTCCCCGCCAAGCCTCGCCTGACACTCAATCAAGAACGGATGTTCGCAGAGATGAGAACAATCAGCGCCTAAACATTAATAGCGCCTCGGCAAAGGAACTTGAAAATCTTCCGGGCGTGGGAAAGGTTATCGCTGAACGAATCCTCGCCTATCGTGAGCAATACGGGCCCTTTCGTCGTCCTGAACACCTGATGATGGTGCGGGGAGTCAGCGATCGGAAGTTTCGTGAGATTCGTCCGCTGATTTGTGCGATGACGCAGTATCCTTAGCTTTCGAGAAAAACTTAAACCGCAAGGCCCGCCAAGCTTAGCGCAGGAGCACGC
Source organism: Chloracidobacterium sp. UBA6041 (assembly GCA_002427845.1). GTDB lineage: Bacteria > Acidobacteriota > Blastocatellia > Pyrinomonadales > Pyrinomonadaceae > PSRF01. The sequence continues at coordinate 9,357 of DIYZ01000274.1, forward strand.
AGAGAGGCATTCAAGGTTCAAAAATAGAATCTTACTCTGCGATTCTTTGCGATCCTCTTTGCGTTCTTGGCAGTTTAGAGCCTTTGGGAAAAAGGACACACGCGGCGATATTCGCGGTGCGCGGCAGCGCGGGGGCGTTCCACCCACGCGGTCGTGTTACAATCAAGACCTTAATTTTGAGAATTGAAAAGGATCGGTGAGACCTATGCCATATTCAGAACTAATGATCCGCCCAATGCGCGACGAATTGACGAGAATTGGGGTTGAAGAGCTGCGCACGCCCGCTCAAGTCGACGAGACTTTAGGCAACAGCGAGGGAACCGTGATGGTGGTTGTGAACTCTATTTGCGGCTGCGCGGCAGGAAAGGCCCGGCCGGGCATCGCACGCGCCCTTCAACACAGTGTGAAGCCCGACAAAGTCGCGACTGTATTTGCCGGCGCCGATATTGAAGCCACTGAGAAAGCGCGCAGCTACTTCACCGGTTATGAGCCGTCGTCACCGTCGATTGCACTACTGAAGGATGGCAAATTGGTTTACATGCTGGAGCGGCGTCAGATTGAAGGCAAAGACGCGTCGCAGGTTGCGAGTGAACTCACGCACGCTTTTGATCAGCATTGCTCCAAAGCTGAAGCCACCGCGAACTAAGAAATTTAGCCACAGATCGACACGGATAAATCAGATCTGCAAATAGTTAAGGTGCAAACGTGCAAGTTGACTCGGCGCTCCTGCTCAGTCCGTTGAACGTTCTAGCTGTCTGAAATTCCTATCTGTGTGAATCCGTGTTTATCTGTGGCTAGTGAATCTCTTTTGACAGTCTTGCCGGACCGAGCAGTTTGGCAAACTCCGAGTGGGCCATTACTACCTCGGGCGATTGCTGCACCGATGTAAAATATTTGCGTTGAAACTCACTTCCTGATTCGCTTGGAATCAGCAGTAGTCTGGATTGCTCGATTAGCGCTACGGCGGTGTTTTCACTGACAGGTTCTCGCGCATCCAGAAGCTCGTCCATCTCAACGATAAGTTCTGAGAGGTGCCGCAACCACGAAAACCAGGGATTGTGCATTGCGAGATTAAGGAATTCATAGCTGTTGCTGATTTTGCCGTGCTCGCGCTCGTAAGCCAGGCGCTCAAAGTCCAACAGCGTTTTGTGTAAACGAAGCAGAATCTGGCGCACACTTCGGAGGTGAGCGCGGGTTTTTTCCGATACTTGATCTTCGGGTGTCATTCCTGCAATCCTCCCAAGTTCGTCGGGCCTGCTAACTGGATGGGGGCTTGTCTGCCGGCCTGCTTGTCATCTCAATGATCTTGTTCGCGTCGATTAATCTGCGATGAAAAACGGCAGCCGGTGCTTTGAGATTGTAGATCTTGATTCGCTGATTTAGTTCCGTAGCGGTTTCTCGAAACTCTTGCACGCTGCGCTCCCATTCGGGATTAGAGGCAACATTTCCGCCCTGAACGAAGAGTGTCCACGCTCTCGACAACTTTGTTTGCGCAGCTTCCAACCCAGCATCGATGTCCTTTCGCTCTTCGATCCATGCCGGCGCAAAACCAGCATTACGTAGCAGCCGATGCACTACCAGCAGATCCGGATCTTCAAACGGATTCTCCTGAAGATCAATAGGCTCACCTTTGCCCGGCAAGTCGTCAAACTCGCCGTTCTCGATGGCTTCCCGGATCGCTTTCTCCGCAAGAGATTCCAGCCGTTTCATAGACGTCCTTCGCTCGAAAACGCGCGCGCTCGTTCTGGAACATTTAAAACGTTAATGCACAACGGTTAGTTCGCTCAAGTGTCGCGGAGAAAAGCAGCAGTGTTTGCATATTGAAACTCCGCGTCCCGCAGATTCGCTATGCTATGATCTGCCGAAATGCCGGCCCTTTTTAGCCTCGACACGCCGATCGCCGAATTGTACAAATATCGGCTCGCCCGTCTGGGCCAAACCCTCTCGCATAAGCTCGCGGTTGCCCTGGCCAGTCATTTCGCCAAAAGAAATTACAACAAAGCTACCGTTGAGGACTTATTGTCATACCTGCCCTTGCGCTACGAAGACCGTTCGAATCCTGCGCGCATAAGCGATTTGACCGAAGGAATGGAAGCCTCGCTCGAACTGTACGTCAAAGTCGCGGGAGGGTTTCAGGTAAGGAGTCGACCATCCCGCGGACGTTCGAGACTCTTCATATTCGAAATCACCGCCACTGACATCGAAAAAACAGGGCGTCCGGTGGTCGTTTGGTGGTTTGTTTCCGGACCGCACGCTTATGACATCATCACCTATTACACGAAGCGTTTCACGCGCGGGGCGCGCTTCATTACGTTTGGCAAGTGGGAGTGGAGCCCGCGTCGCGACACATTCGCTTTGCGCCTCAACAAACCCGCGGATGAGTTAGAGATGCTGCCATCTCCACAGGCAAACCTTTCTGGGGAGACTGCCGCAACCGGCAAAAACAAAACCCCCGAAGAGATTGGAATCGATGAGGCAGAAAGCGGCGACCCAGCGCTCGCTGCGATTCACGTCGGACGCATCGTGCCAGTCTATCGAAAACTCGGTGAGTTCAGTTCAAAACGTCTGCGTGAGATTCTCCATGCCGCGCTCGACCTACTTCCGGACTCCAGAATTTCTGAAACGCTGCCTGATGATTTAAGGCGACGACAAAAGCTCGTCAGCCGGTCCGAAGCTTTGCGCCAAATCCATTTTCCTCCCGAAGACCCGCCGCTTTCACTGTACGACCAGGCGAAGAGTCCCGCTCATCGACGATTAATCTTTGAAGAGTTTTTCTGGGTTGGACTGGGAATGAGCCTGAAACGCGGACAACGAACCAGAGAAATTAAGGGTGCTGCCATCACGCTCGATCAGGCTACCAAGCTTAGAATCGCATCCGTGCTGCCGTTCAAACTCACCGAGGCGCAGCGCCGTGTGGTCAAAGAGATATTCAGGGACATGAAATCGAATGCGCCCATGAACCGCCTGCTTCAGGGCGACGTCGGCAGCGGCAAAACCATCGTTGCTCTTATCGCAATGCTTGCCGCGATGGAGAACGGCTATCAGACGGCTCTGATGGCCCCTACGGAGATACTCGCCGAACAACACGCGCGTAACATCAAACGCCTTTTGGCAAGAGCGCCATATCGTGTGGAACTACTAACCGGTTCTTTGCGGGCCGCGGAAAAAAGAAAACTTCAGGTAGATCTGGCAGCCGGCGAAATTCATGCGTGTATCGGCACTCACGCGATTATTCAAGAGGCCGTCGCGTTTAAAAGTCTCGGCCTGGTCGTTATTGACGAACAACATCGCTTTGGCGTCATGCAGCGCGCGGAGTTGCGCGCGCGCGGTCTCAATCCCGATGTGCTGGTCATGACCGCGACGCCCATCCCACGCTCGCTCACGATGACGATTTACGGCGATCTGGATGTGTCAGTGATTGATGAAATGCCGCCAGGGAGGACACCAATTGAAACTCGCGTGTTCGGCGAAGAACAACGACTGGAAGTAAAACAGTTGATATCTCGAGAAGTGAGAGCGGGCCGTCAGGTCTATGTTGTCTATCCCCTTGTCGAAGAGTCAGAGAAGATGGACCTCAAAGACGCCACGCGGCGATACGAGTATCTGCGCGAAAAAGTTTTCCCGAAGTTTTCTATCGGGCTATTACACGGAAAAATGAAGGCTACCGAGAAGGAAGAAGTAATGCGGCGGTTCGTGGCCGGCGAAATAGACATACTGGTTTCGACGACGGTGATAGAGGTTGGCGTTGATGTTCCGAATGCGTCACTCATGATTGTGGAACACGCGGAAAGGTTTGGCCTGTCCCAACTTCACCAACTGCGCGGACGCGTAGGCCGCGGCGCCGAACGGAGTTACTGCGTGCTGCTTACCTCGGATAAACAAACCGCCGTCGCCAACGAGCGGCTTGGCATTATGGCGAAAACCAATGACGGCTTTGTCATTGCCGAAAAGGATCTCGAGCTGCGCGGTCCCGGCGAACTGCTGGGAACTAAACAATCGGGACTGCCGGAATTCCGCGTCGCTAATATCGTGCGCGATCAGAAAATCCTTGAAGCGGCGCGCAAGGAGGCAGATTTCTATCTAAACAAGGGCGACCGTTCGCCTGAAACATCGAAGTTGATCGAGAGAGTTAAGACCGACGTGCGATTTGGCCTCGGGGCGGTAGGATAATCTCAGAGTCCGCAGATTACGCAGATTATACAGATTCAAAAGAGAAGTTAGAGCAACACCTCACAAGTATTTGAGCCGCCCTTCAAAACGTTTTTCGAATCTGTGTAACCTGCGTAATCTGCGGATTGATTGTTATGCTGCAAACTGACATCACCCATTGCGAGTAATTGCCGGAAAATACCGTGGCCGAAATTTGAAAAGCCCGCCATCTCTTCAGGTGCGGCCTACTTCAGATCGTCTGCGGGAGACTCTCTTCAACGTCATCGCTCCACGAATCAAAGGTGCCCGCTTTCTCGATCTTTGTTCGGGTTCAGGGGCGGTAGGGATCGAAGCACTGTCGCGTGGCGCACGGTGGGTTACCTTTGTCGATCGTTCACGGAGGATGTGCGATCTGGTCGAGGCGAACCTGGAACTTTGTGGGATTCCAGAAGAAGACGCGAATGTAATGCAGGCTGATGCTGCCGATTTTCTGCGCCTGGCGGTTCGCCCGGTTACGCGGCAGACTCGCGCCTGGAAATCTGGGCCGTGGGATATCGTGTTCTTCGATCCGCCTTACGCCACTGATTACCTCCACATTCTCGAGGCGTTCGGCGCCCAGGCAACAAGCCTCTTAAGCGAGCACGGGTTGCTAATAGCAGAACACCATCACAAGAATGAGTTGACAGGGGAAGTGGGGAGTATAATTCGCAGTCGAACATTGAAGCAGGGCGATTCCGCTCTTAGCTTTTATGAACTGGTCGAATAATCGTAGGGTCGGACCTGCGTGTCCGCCCTTCCTTCGAGAAGAAACAATCCCAGGGCGGACACATAGGTCCGCCCCTACAAATCATTGGCTAGGTTTTCTCAATGAACAATTGATTGTGAGGTAGATGATGAAGAACGGATCGCAAATCTCCCGCCGCGGGTTCGCAAAGATTCTCGGTACCAGCGCTGCATTTGCAGCCCTCAGGCCATCGCTGTCTATGTCGGCGCCGGCGTTGCGACTGGTCAGTGGAGCATCGCCCGCCGCTGCCGTCGTGCGTCTTAGTTCCAACGAGAATCCCTATGGTCCATCGCTGCTGGCTACAAAAGCGATGACTGACGCTTTCAGTCTCGCGTGGCGTTATCCCGACGAGCATGAACAGTCTTTGGTTGACGTTCTCGCCAAGCTGCATGGCATCGCGCACGAGCAGATTCTCCCTGGTAACGGTTCGGGTGAGATTTTGAAAGTTGCGGCCGCGGCATTCACTGCGGCCGGTAAGAAACTGGTACTTGCCAACCCTACCTTCGAGGCCATTCTGGCTCATGCCCGCACTGCGCAAGCGGAAGTAGTAAATGTCGATCTCACGCCTCACTACGCTCACGATTTGCCGAGGATGCTGGCTGCCGCGAAGGACGCCGGATTGGTTTACATTTGCAATCCAAACAATCCCACCGCCAGCATCACTCCCAAAGATCAGATCCGCGCGTTTCTTGCCAAGGTGCCCGGTCAGACAATTGTGCTCATCGACGAGGCTTACCATCATTACGTTGAATCAAACGATTACGAGAGCGTTATTCCGCTGGTGAAGCAATACCCGAATTTGATCGTGGCGCGGACGTTTTCGAAGGTTTACGGAATGGCGGGTTTGCGTTGTGGCTACTGCGTGGCGCGGCCCGAGCTAATCCGGCGCATGCGCGACCAGCAAACCTGGGACAGCTTAAACATTATGGCGCTCGTAGCCGCAGTCGCGAGCCTGCAGGACACTGAACAGGTGGAGCAAGGCCGCCGCCGTAATAGCGAAGTTAAGAAGTATGTCTATTCTGAACTGGATAGGGCGGGTTTCAAGTTTATCCCGTCGCACGCTAACTTCCTGATGGTTGATTTGCGTCGTGAAGTAAGGCCCATCATTGCAGCCATGCATGATCGCAACGTGCAGGTCGGCCGAGTCTTCACTGCCTTGCCCAATTTCATGCGCGTAACCATCGGCACCAGGCCGCAGATGGAGACGTTTGTTTCGGCATTTCGCGAAGTAATGGCTTGATCCTTAGCTTCCATTTTCGGCATCCTTTCAAAACTCGAAGCGGAGACCACGAGGGCTTTGCCCTCTGATGTGCGTAGGGCTCTGCCCTACCAGCATCGGCAGCTGATTCCTTTGGGGCTCAGCCCCAGATTTTGAGGGTGCAGCCCATCTTTATCAGGCCGCCTTTCTGAAGGTCAGAGACCTTCCGCACATCAGGCGGCAGAGCCGCGATTATGCCCGCCAAACTCAAAACATTCTCCAGGAAAGCGCTGCCGCAGTAGAACAGTTGATTCGCTACCTCATATAATCATTGTTAGAATCCTCGTATGCTCGTACTCGGGATCGAAACGTCTTGCGACGAAACGGCTGCCGCTGTTGTGCGCGACGGCCGCGAAATTGTGTCGTCCGTAATCGCTTCGCAGATTGAGACGCACAAACGTTTTGGCGGCGTTGTGCCTGAGCTCGCTTCACGCGAACACCTCGATAAGATTGTGCCGATTGTTGAAGAAGCATTCGCACGTGCCGATATTCGACCGCGCGAGATCGATGGCATCGCCGTCACTGCGGGCCCTGGGCTGGTGGGTTCGTTACTGGTGGGCGTGTCGTATGCGAAGGCGATGGCTTTCGCGCTGAGGAAGCCGTTGGTCGGAGTGAATCACATCGAGGGCCATGTTTACTCCGTCGCCTTCGAGAACCCGCCGGTTGAGTACCCGGCGCTGGCGCTGGTCGTTTCCGGCGGCCACTCAAATCTGTTTTTTGTTCCGGAGCCTGGCAAATATAAAGTCATCGCGCGCACTCGTGACGATGCTGCGGGTGAAGCGTTTGACAAGGTCGCCAAGATGCTGGGGCTCGGTTATCCCGGCGGACCAATAATTGAAAAGCTCGCTCGCGAGGGAAATCCGAAAGCCGTAAAGTTTTCTGTGCCGCGCATGGGCGATGGCTCGCCGGATTTTAGTTTCAGTGGTTTGAAAACCGCGGTCACCAAACATGTGCGCGAAAGCGGCTTGCAGCCAGTTTCAAACGGCGACCAACCTTCGCAAGCCATTAAGGACTTGGCCGCCAGTTTTCAGAGTGTTGTCGTGCGCTCGCTGGTGGGAACTACGGAGCGCGTCGCCAGGGATTGCTTTCCCAAAACACTGATTGTCGCGGGCGGCGTCGCCTGTAACGGAGCTCTTAGAGAAGCGTCGCGGCAAGCAGCGGAGCGTTTGGGGGTTCCCGTTTACTTCCCTTCTCCACACCTTTCCACCGACAACGCAGCAATGATCGCAGCGGCGGGTACGGTAAAACTCCAGGCGGGTGAACGAGCGGACTTCGATCTGAATGCCGACGTGACGTTGCGCTTGCAAAACGTCGACAACGAAGAGGATGCACTAAGGAAGGCAAAGGTCCGCTATCGGTTGTGAGGCTTGCAAAAACGATCGTTTAGAGGCGGGCGGTGCCCGC
>DIYZ01000015.1 GCA_002427845.1 Chloracidobacterium sp. UBA6041
GGTCAGACCGCGAATCGTTCTGGGTGAAAGGCTGGAGCCCGATGAGTCGGCAACAGATCTTTTGTCGGAGGCCGACTTGTTGGCACGGCGGGGCGAGTTGCGCGCCGCAATACGCAAAGGCTACATCGCGCTTCTCGTCGAGCTGGGTGAACGAAAGATCATTAGTCTCGCGCAGTACAAAACAAATCGTGACTATCTGCGGGCGGTGCGCGAGGTCGAACCGCTTTACGGAAACGTCAAACAACTTACCGACAGCTTTGAGCGGCACTGGTATGGCTTTGCGCGGGCAACGGAAACTGACTGGCTGGCGTTTCGCGCTGCTTACGAGCAGGCCCTGTTGCGATAAGTTGAGAGTGAACCGTAAAGAACTGGCCACAGATGAACACGGATGGACGCAGATAAGAAAGCAAATTCAAGTTTGATCTTGCGGCCTGGTCTAAACGGTAGGTCATCTATTGTCGTTTTGTCGGGACTTTATCCGTGTCTATCCGTGTCTATCTGTGGCCGATCATTCCGGCAAAGTTATGCGTAAACGACTCGGCGTCATATTAACCATCCTGTTAGGCGTGGCCGTGTTGATAGCGATCAACTCCGTTGCTTTCGTCCGGGAGGAACAGCGGGAGGATTCGGAGCTAGCGCCTAACCGCTCGAGCTATAACGCTCGCGCCACGGGCACGCGCGCGCTCTATGATTTTCTCAGCGAGTCTGGTTATAAAGTGATGCGCTGGCGGGAGGCTCCCGATAGGCTGCTGGGATTGAGCGGCCAGAAAGTGAAAACATTCGTCCTCATCGGCAGGCCGCGTGTTTCCATTGATCAGGAGGAGGCTAACAGTTTGCTGCTCTGGGTCGAACGAGGCGGGCACCTGGTGATGATTGACCGCCGGCCTGAAGATTATTTGTTGCCGGCGTCGGGCGAGTGGAACGTCACCACGGAGTTTCTCGAGTACCCGGGTTTCAGTGTCGATCCCGCGGATCCGGACGCAATGACGAAAGACGTAAAGGCCGTGCATCCGGTTCAGCCCACGCGTCTGACGCGCGACGTGGAGTCAGTTATGCCGTCGCGATTCTTTTCGGCAATTAAATTCTTCCCGGCAGCGAAGCTTGCGGAGGGAAAGAAGGCGGACCAGGAGGTGGGAACGCGTCAGGAATATGAAGGTGGACCGGCGGCCGCGCCTGCCGACGATTCGCCTGCTGCGAATTCTCCTGCAGCCGTTTCGCCTGCTCCCGTGGTTCACCTTGCAACTGCCAATGGCGCCCTGCTGATTGATTACCCGCACGGCCAGGGGCGGATCGCGTTGCTTACCGATCCTTTCATCGTCGCCAACTCCGGGATTGGTCTCAAAGATAATCTGCAACTAACGATCAATCTCCTCGCCGATTCAGACGGCCTGATTGCCTTTGATGAGTTTCATCAGGGCCGCGCCACTACGCACAACGCCTTTGTAAGTTACTTTTCGGGCACTCCAGTGCTGGCGATTTGCGGTCAGTTGGCTCTCATCGTCCTGCTAATGGTCTGGACGCGCGGCCGCCGATTTGCTCGTCCGCTGCCATTAAGAGAGATTGATCGGAGATCGACGCTGGAATTTGTCGCCTCCATGGCTGAGCTGCAACAACGCGCGCGGGCTTTCGATCTGGCGATCGAGAATATTTATTCGCGCACCAGGAGAGTGCTGGCGCGCTATGCGGGCGTGGACTACAACAGTCCGCGTGCTGAGATTGCCTCGCGCGTAGCGGCGCGCTCGACGGTGGATGCTGATCAACTGGAAACATTGATGCGGCAATCTGAAGAAGCAATTAATGGCGGCAAAATCAGCGAGCGCCAATCCGTCCAATTGGTGCAGCGGCTGCGCGAAGTTGAAAGCACACTGGGGCTGCGCATGCGTTCACGGGAAGCAAGGCAGACGGCGCAAAACATTTGACGGATTCTGATCTTTGTACTTTGATCTTCGATCTTTGAGCTTTGGGCTTTGTGCTTTGTTCTGCCTGGGCCCTGTCTTTCGTCAAAGCCTCAATTAATCAAAATTCAAAGTTCAGAGGTTCAAAGTTCAAAGTACTAAGATCAAAGTTCAAGGCTCTTAAACTTTCAAGCAACGAAATCAAAGTTGATTACAAAACAAAATGATTGAATACGTCTCCTCCACTGTCGAACACATCCGGCGCGAGTTGAGCAAAATAATAGTGGGTCAGGATGAACCCATCGAACAGATCATTATCGCCCTTCTCGCCGAAGGCCATGCGCTGATCGAAGGTGTTCCCGGCACCGCCAAGACGCTCACGGTGAAAACGCTCGCGCGCATCATCAACGCCAATTTCGGCCGCATACAATTCACTCCTGACCTGATGCCTTCCGACATCACGGGCACGAATGTCTTCAACGTGGCAACTTCGGAGTTTAATTTGCGACCGGGACCAATTTTCACTGACATTCTTCTTGCCGACGAGATCAATCGCACGCCGCCCAAGACGCAGGCAGCGCTGCTCGAAGCGATGGAGGAACGGCAAGTGACGATTGACGGCGAGGGCCACTTGCTTTCGCCGATTTTCACAGTGCTGGCCACCGATAACCCGATTGAGTATGAAGGGACATATCCGCTGCCCGAAGCTCAGCTCGATCGCTTCATGCTGAAGATCCTGCTTGACTATCCGGGCGAAGAGCATGAGCGGCAGGTCGTGGCAAACTGGGACGCGGGCTTCAGCTCCAGACGCCTCGAGGAGGTTGACATTCAACCGTTGGGGGATGTGGATGCTATTTCCCGTTGCCGTCGCGAAGTGAGCAAGGCGCGCATGGAGCCTGGCGTGCAACATTACGCGGTCGATCTGGTGCGACGAACGCGCAATCATCCTTTTATTCACTACGGCGCTAGCCCTCGTGCTTCAGTCGCGTTGCTGCTGTGCTCTAAGGCGTTATCCGCTATTCGGGGCCGCGAGTTTTCTACGCCGGATGACGTGCGGGACGTCGCGCGTCCCGTCCTGCGTCACAGATTAACTTTGCGGGCCGAAGCGGAACTCGATGGCGCCACTCCCGATGCGGTGATTACCGATATTCTCAGGAGCGCGGAAGTGCCACGCTGAAGTGCACGCTTCGGCGATCTGCGGACAGGAATCTGGGAAGAGTCAAGCGTACACAATGGCCCTGTCTACCACAGTTCAGACGCTCCCTCACCGAATACGAAAACTTGCTCTTAACAGCAAGATCCGCGAAGCCTTCGATGTTGGAATCAGGAATAAAATTGTTTGGTTAAAAACCACTCTTGCCGTAGCGCTGATGGCTGGTATTGCACTTTCTCCCCGATTATGGATTTCTTCACGCTTCTACCCGCTGACACCTGTTTTTAAGGGACTGCCGTCGATTCCCTTTCCGTTTGATTACTTACTAGCCGCGGCATTGGTGGGCTTGCTGTGGGCGGCTTTACTGAGCGCAAGACCCAGAAAATACATCGTCGGAGTTGTGGTTGTTCTCGGTGTTTTAGGTTGTCTGGATCAGTCCCGCTGGCAGCCGTGGTGTTACCAATATTTCCTTATGTTTGCAGCGCTGGGTTTCTATTCCTGGCAGCGCGAAAGAGGCGAACAACCGGAGATGGCCTTGAACACGTGTCGCCTGATCGTAGCCAGCAGCTATTTCTGGAGCGGAGTACAAAAACTAAACTGGAACTTCATATATGCGGTCTTTCCCAACCTGATAAGTCCCTATCTGCGCCGCCTTCCCCCGAAATTTGGTTTCTTTGCGCTGGTTCTCAGTGGGCTGGTACCGCTGGTTGAAATCAGCGTGGGCTTGGGATTGTTATCGCGCAGGTATCGAAACCTCTCGGTCACACTCGCGTTGATCGGGCATCTAGTCATATTTTTGTTGTTCGTTCCGACCAGGCGCAACACTGTCATCTGGCCATGGAATCTAGCGATGCTAAGCTTTGTATTGATACTGTTCTGGCGAGAAGCTGGGACTTCGTCAGGGGAGATTCTGCTTGGTCGCAGGCACGCTTTCCATTTGGCCATATTGATTCTCTGTGGCTTGATGCCAGCGTTTAGTTTCTTCGGTCTTTGGGATTCTTATCTATCATCAACTCTCTATTCTGGAAACATTTCCCAGGGGTCTCTCTCGCTGAGTGATGAGGTTAGAGGTCGTCTGCCGCCGCAAATACAGAGTGTCGTGCAACCAG
>DIYZ01000203.1 GCA_002427845.1 Chloracidobacterium sp. UBA6041
GGTTCTCTCTTCGATGCGCATTCCTCTTGCCTCGGTCCCATGAAGTCAGTACCACGTCGCGGTAGCGGGTGGGTCTCCCGCCCTAACGATGCTCAATCATCAAAGTCTGGCAAGTCATCTCCCTGACCGTTCAGTACATAGTCGATAGCTTTGGCAACGCTTCGCTCGTTCCATAGCCTCCTTTTGCTACCTTTATCTGCCCACGGACTGAACGAATAAGGCCAAAGGCCATCTTGTCTTAACTGCCTGGTCGCATTCGCCTTAAAAGCATTTAGCACAAGGCTAGCCTTACGATTGGCGGAGACAACCGTATGAATGTGATTTGTGCGGACGTTGATTGCCTGCAACAACCAATTTCGGATGTTGCAAGTTTCACGAATCGCCGCTTCAATCGACTTGCGATGCCTCGCCTTCAGCAACAACGGCTTGGCCTTTAGACGTTGTTCATTGTAGTGCAGCCACTTCTCATTGGGCTGAATATAAGGTGATAAGTAACGGTTGTGAAAACGATCAATCGATCCCCGCTTGTCTCCGTGCAACCATGTGGCATAGGAACGGAAGGATATGAAGTAAGCGAGAGGAGTGTCGGTATCGTTCCACATGATAACCGTTCCAGATGGCGGCATGTTTGTGGCGGGATCAACGTCATGTCAATCAGAAGAGACCCAACCGCTACCGCAACGTGATACTGACTTCCTTGCATGCGGCAAGAGTAGATCGTGCAAGAAATCGCCCCGCTATCGCGAGGTGGTACTAACCCCATCCATTCGACGGCATGTGTCAGGACGACAGGACCCACCCGCTACCGCGTGGTGGTACTGACTTCATCGCACTACGTGAGTGGGACCATGATTACCGCTTCCCCTGAATCTTCTCCTCGCCTGGGTCCAAAATCTCAACTAGGAGTAGACCACCCGCCCGCCGCCTCCCGCACTTTTTTCCAACGCCTGCTGGATATCCTCAATAATGTCTGCTACGTCTTCTATGCCGACGGAGATTCGCACCAACCCTTCGGTAATCCCCAATTGAAGTCGCCGTTTAGGAGACATCTCTCGATGCGAAGCTGTCGCCGGGTGTAACACACTCGTAAACACATCGCCCAAACTGGTGGAACGTACGCATAGAGTGAGCGCGTCCATAAAGCGGAAGGCGGCCTCACGTGTATTCTCCTGAAGTTCGATTGACACCAGAGCACCCGCATGAGGCGAGCGGAGCACGCGTTTCATAAGATCCCGATTCGGCGTTGTTGCCAGGGCGGGATAATGAACCCGGGAAACTCGGCTGTGGCTGGAAAGGTACTCCGCTAAACTCGCAGCGTTAGCACATTGGCGATCCATGCGCACGGACAGCGTCTTTAACCCGCGATGAATTTCATGCGCCTCCCAAACACCGAGGATCCCGCCAACAAGCTTCATCACGCCGATCAACGTTGGCAGATCCACCTCATCACGCGCGACGACCACTCCGCCCATCACATCCGCGTGTCCGCTGAGATACTTCGTAGCGCTATGTACTGAGAAGTCCGCGCCGAGCTTGAGAGGTTGGCAAAGATAGGGAGAAGTGAATGTGTTGTCCACGATGAACCGCGCGCGCACTTCGCGCGCGATTTCAGCGCAGGCGGCAATATCACAAACCTTCAGGAGGGGATTTGAAATCGTCTCAGCAATCAACACCCGCGGTCCGACCTCAAGAGCTTTCGCTCTTAAAGCCGCTACGTCAGAGAAATCAGCCGTTGCGGTCTTAATGCCATACGAGCCGAAAATCTTGTAGAGCAGATCAATCGTGGCGCCATAGAGATCTTGCGACGCCAGGATCGTTGCGCCCGGGGCAAGCTCGCACGCGAAGATGGCCGCATGCAGGGCGGCCATACCGGTGGAATAGGCGCAAGCGGCGGCGCCTGCTTCAAGCACGCGGACGGCTTCTTCCAGCGCTGCAACAGTAGGATTGCCATAGCGCGTATAGATGTAGCCCTGTTGCTCGCCTGCGAAAACCTGGTCCACTTCGGCCATGGAATCATAAGTAAACGTGGCGGTCGCATAGATCGGAGTGGAGACAGGCTTGCCCTGAGGCGGCGCGCCTCTTTCACCCGCGTGGACCAGTTGGGTGTTTATGCCGAGCCCTTTTTTACCCATCTGAAATTCCTATCTGCAAGTCAGGCAAGCGAAGATTTTCCATATATCATTTCTCATTTTTCATTCGGTCATTTCGGACATTTGCCGTTCAACGCGCATCTGTTTAAATAGGGCACTTGTGCCCTGCGCTGGGGACGAGTCCCAATTCTAAACGAAGGCGTAACCCTGTGACGATCTACCCAATTTCAGAAATGTAAAATGAGAAATGAAAAATGATACATGGAAAATCTTCCGTTCCCTTCCTTTGCCCATTTCCGTTACTTCGTCCATCCCACAAAAAATGGCTCCCGCGACAGAAGAACCTGCGCGAGAGCCTAAAGACTTCAAGCGGCTCTTTAGCAGTTTTTAACGTGGAGCAAGTCACCTCTAAATCGCCACGCTCATGGAACCAAAAATAGCCCTCTCAAATTCAAGAGGGAGAGTCTCTGCCATTTCAATAGCAGCGTCAAGAGAATTATTTTTATGAAACGATAAGAGCAGGCTCTCCTTCCTGACTGCGGTAACGCTCGGCCAGACGCATGCGCTTCTCGTAGGCTTCTCGGGCGATCTGCACATCCTCCAGGAAATGGGGCAGCTCCTCCAGCGTCAGTGCTTGTGGCCCATCCACGAGGGCTTGCGCGGGTAACGGGTGGAAGTCTACAAGAACCATGTTGGCGCCGGCGATAACTCCCTGCGCCGTCGCGTGCATCACATCAAGGATGCCTTCCGGGCCGCTGGTGCGAAAGCCGACCGAGTGGGACGGGTCAACGCAGACGGGCATGCGCGTCAGGCGTTTCACGACCGGCACATGTGCGAAGTCGACGAAATTACGATGCGGCTCACCGATGTTCGTCTTCATCCCGCGCAGCCCGAAGACAATTTTGCGATTACCCTCACTGGCAAGATACTCAGCCGCGTGGAGCGATTCGTCAAGCGTAATTCCGAAACCGCGCTTCAGTAACACAGGAAACTCCTGCTGCCGCCCGACGATTTTCAGCAGCTCAAAGTTTTGCATGTTGCGCGTGCCGATCTGAAGCATCACGCCGGTTGGGTTGCCGGTGCCATGCAGCGCTTCCTGGACCTCATCAATGTGAGATTCGTGAGTGACCTCCATGGCGATAACTTTGATCCCATACTTACCGGCCAGCTCGAAAACGTACGGTAGGCATTTTCTTCCATGTCCCTGAAAAGAGTAAGGACTCGTGCGCGGTTTATAAGCCCCCATGCGCGTGCAGATCTGCCCGTTCTCGCTGAGCGCCCGCATCATCAGCTCGACGTTTGTCGGGTTGTCCACGGCACACAACCCGGCGAACACGTGCAGCGTGTCCTGCCCGAAGCGCACACCCTGATAGTCGAAGTGTGAGTCGCGGTCATCACCTTTGTGCCGGCCCAGCACGCGATACTCCTCAGAAACTCTCACCGCGCGCTCTACGCCCGGCAGGCTGCGCATATCGTGGAGTGAAATTGCGGCCGTGTTACCGATTAGATAGACCTCAGTCAACGACTGTTCGACGCCTTCTTCACGATGAACGCGGACCTGAATGTTTTGCAGGCTACTGAGATGCGCCAGCAACTGTCGGTAAACCTCGCTCTCAGGATCAATGTTAGGAGTAAGAATAAGAAGCATGGTTTTTATTAATTCCTCGCCGGGCTTTATGCTGGCCCGGATTCTCCGAATAACCTTCTTGTGATGGTCAACTCAACACCAACTCGCTCGGAACAGTCACGTAACTCGTCGCGTACAGCGGTCAGCTTTCCGACGAGCGCCTCAAGCGCGGCCACGGTCTCGGTTGAATTCGTTGCCAGAATGTCGGCCCAGATTAACCATGAGCTGGAAGCGAGCCTCGTCATGTCGCGGTAGCCTGCGCCCGATAACTTAATGAGGGCCTCAGCGTCGGGCTGGTCTGTGGTGACCGCTGCCAACGCGCTCGAAACGATCTGGGGGAGATGACTGACAAAGGCCATCACGCGGTCATGTTCGACGGCAGTCATATAGGTAACGCATGCGCCTAAGAGATCGAGCGTTTCTTTCAGCGCGGTGTGCGTGTGTCCCTCATCCTGATCTCCGTCAGTAACCAGAACGTAAGGTGCACCAGCGAAAAGATCGCTGCGCGCGTGGGCCAGGCCCTGAAGATGACTGCCCGCCACAGGGTGTCCGCCGACGAATTGTTGAGCTGATATCAGATGCAACCGAGCCGCGCGGCATATCTCCACTTTTGTGCTTCCCGCATCCGTAATAACGGCGCCGCGTTTGATGTGACGCGCGCGAGCGCGCAGGAATTCGATAATCTCCCCGACGGGCATCGCCAGGTAGATCAAATCTGACGATGAAACACGCTCGCTCGCGCAATCCTGATCCATGAACGCCTGATCCACTTCATCAATCACTCCGGTGCGGACAGCTTCATCAAGCACTGATGCGGAGGCGTCCCATCCGGCAATTCGAGCGCATGCGCCCGCGCGACGCAGGGCCAGGGCAAAGGAAGCGCCGATCAAGCCACAGCCGATGATTGTTACCTGGTTCCAACGCGTAGTCATTCAGCCACACTCTCGAGAAGAGTCCAGAATTCAGGCAGCGACACGGCCACCGAGTGAAATGCACCTTCGATCTCCGACGGCCCCTCGGCGACGAGAGCTGCCACAGCCGCGGCCATGGCAATTCGATGGTCACCAAACGAAGAGAGTTGAGCGCCATGCAACTTCCCGCCGCGGTAAAGTTGCCAGCCGTCCGGTTGCGCCTCAATGCGCGCACCCATGCGGGAGAGATTTTCCACCGTTGCGGCGATGCGGTCTGATTCCTTAACCCGCAGCTCTTTGGCATCGCGCAACTTCATCTCCCAACCAATGCTCGCGGCGATGAAGCCCAACAGAGGCAGTTCATCTATCAGGTTTGAAATAGTGGCGCCTGAAACTTCCAGTGTCAGCGATTCATTCAAGGCCCCGCCCCTAACGCCCCGAATGCGAAGTGAGCCGATAGGTTCTCCACCTTTGAGCCGCTCGTCCTCGATACGTATGTCCGCGCCCATCGCGCTTAGCGTAGAGAGAAACGCTGTCCGCGTGGGATTAAGACCCACATCGCGGATGAACAGATCGGAACCGGGGAGAGCAGCGGCGGCCCCGATGAAGAATGCTGCTGAAGAAACGTCGCCGGGGACGACGAGGCTGCGGGAACGCAGCGTCACACCACCCTGCACGCTGAGCGCATTTCCATTTCGTTCAACCTGAGCTCCGAATTCCTGCAACATGCGTTCGGTGTGATCGCGCGTCTGCGCGGGTTCCTCGATGGTCGTGATCCCATTGGCGGCCAGCCCTGCCAATAGCACGGCAGACTTAATCTGTGCACTGGCAATCGGGAGTCGATAGTGGATGGGTTGTAAGGGGCGGCATCCGTTAATGCGAAGCGGGGCGCACCCGTTCGCCTCTAGTTCAACCCGGGCTCCCATCAAACGCAGCGGATCCGCGACTCTCAACATCGGCCGTGTCCGCAGGGAATCGTCACCCGTGATGGTCGTTGGGAAAGGTTGACCCGCCAGGAT
>DIYZ01000107.1:0-2902 GCA_002427845.1 Chloracidobacterium sp. UBA6041
GCGGTGGTTGTGGCGACGGTTCCGAGTTGATAGTTGCCTGCATTAGCGCCGCCCAGGGTGAAGCCTGTGCCTGTTACCGTCTTGTTATTTGCAACGTTCTTATCGCTGAAGGTGGCGGTGCCGCCGTTCAGTGTTACCACATCGCTGCCGACGATATCAGCGGGAGTGATCGTACGGGTCAGAATGGTTGCCGTGTTGTTTCCATCGTAGACCTTATTGTCTGCTGTGAAACTACCCGTCACCGTCTTCGCATTAACCGTCAGCGTAGCGGCGTTTGATGTGGCTGTCTGCGTGCCGCCGCAGGTGTTGGTGAACACCGCGCGGTATTGGTTTGTACTCAGGGAAACAGTTGGACTTGTAATTACAAGCGTGCCCGTTGTCACACCACTGTAGGGTGCGACGTTCGTAAGATTTGTGAACCCACCGCCACCGATGCTGACTTGCCACTGCACGGTTGGTGTTGGGTTACCGCTTGCCGCTGCTGTAAAGCTAGCGCTGGCAGCGCCGTAGGTGACTGTCTGGTTGGTTGGCTGAGTTGTAACTGTAGGGTTGGTACACGCCGGGGCGTTGACCGTGAATGAGTTACTGGTTCCGACTTCAGGTCCATTTGGGTTCGTCTCAGCCGTGATCGTGAAGCTGCCTGGGTAAGTGCCCGACGTTGAAAAGGTAATGCTGTAAGGAGAGAGTACACCGTTAGTAAACGCCGGTGTCGTACCACCGCCGGAAGACAGAGTGCCTGTTGAACTAATGACCACCTTGAAGCCATTAGCATTGAAGGAGGTATCAGTATTGCCACCCGCATCGACCGCCCTGACCTTGATGTCGAAAGCTGTGCCGGCTATCTGCGTACCGATGTTGCCGTCGCTGGTATTTGTAACTGCGAAGCTGCTTAAAGATCCCGCGTTAACTGTCAAACTCGAACTGGCTGGTCCGGTGGTCGTCCCATCGCTCGCAGTAATGGTGGTCGTTTCCGCTTTCCTTAATGTGGTCGCAAGGGTCGTTGTGGATTGGCCGCTCGCGAAAGTGACTGCGGTCGTGTACGAAGGAGCAGCGAATCCGGCGTTGGTGCCGGGGCCGCTGTAGCTGATCGTCTTCGCGCCGGTGTAAGTAGTGACTACATTAAAGAATTGATCTGTCGCGGTGAGCTTTGAGATGTTGAATACGGTTCCCGCTGTTGTGTTGCTGACGCTGCCAGAGTTGCCGCTGGCCGCGACGGTGGACGCATCGTTAAAGGTCTGAGTTGGTAAGGTAACGACAAGCTTGCTGAGCGCACCGACGGCCTGTGACAACGTACCGAAGTTCGTTGTGCCATTTACGATTCCAGCAATGGTTGCCGTGCCCGGATTCCCAACTGTTCTAAGAATGTTGCCGTTGCCTGGTACGTTCGCACCATCTGCGGCGCGAACTTGAATTCCCTTGATGCTCAGCGTGTTTGTTTGGGCTGTGCCGGTGACGGTAATGTTAACGGTAATGTCGCTGGTAGTTACAGTAATGCTATTGTCAACGAGTTCGTTAGCACCCGGTCCTGACTTAGTCGTTGCAGTTGTTCCGACTCCAGCATTGAATTGCCATCCGGTCGGAGCAGTTAGTATGAGCGTCTTACTGGTTTGGACAGCGAAATCTCCGATCACACCTTCCGAGATCACAATGTCCCCCAGAGTGGTGAACGTTCCACCGACAGGATTTGTGGAGTTCGCCGCCTTGTCAGCAGAAATATTTGCTCCACCTGAACCCGCCGTAACAACGACGCTGTCATGAAAAGTTGTCTGCGCGGTCCATCCGGAAGTTTCACCTTTCGCACCGAGAATGTAAGTGATGCCCAGATCGGCCGCTTCAGGCGCATACTGATTAAACGTGAAATTTCCGTCGGCGTCGGCTTGAACGGTGAAAGTATGAAGCTCCGCTGTGTCGACATGCGGATCCTCATGGAAAGTCAGATCAACTACTTCGTTGGGCTGAAACCCTCGACCGGTTAGGAGCACGGGTGTGCCCGGTAAATAATCAACCTTGTCGCCGCTCACACTCGCTTGCGAGCTGGCATAGATCGTTGTCGCACTGGTCGCATTGCCACTCGCATCTACACCACCAGCGACGAGCGCCTGATTGCTTGCCGTTAATTCTGTGATTGTTTGTCCGCCCGTGAGCAATGCGGCGCGCGAGGGCGAGACCATGATCTCGTCAATGAGAGTCGGATGAAGATCGCCGTCAGGCGGAAGGTGTGCATGACCGCCGAAGATGCCCACCGCAGGATCGTAAATCTCCATTGAACGATCATCGTTGCCGCCGATGATCTGCACCTTGCCGTCAAACAAAACGCGCAGCAGCGGTCGCACACGCGTGTCTTCCATTCCACCGACGCCGATGAAGCTTGAGTTAGACGGATCAAAGATCTCGCCTGATGAGAGAGCGTCGCCCGTTGTGGTGCGGCCACCGACGAGCAACACTCTCCCATCCGCTAGCAGCGCAGAGGAATGCAATGATCGAGCAGTATTCATATTCGCCGCGACGGCGCTGAATGTGCTCGTCGAAGGATCAAAGATCTCTGCGCTGCCGTTCTCATCGCCCCCCGCGATGAAGACGCGCCCATCAGCAAAAAGCGTCGCGCTGTGACCTGCACGCGCGACGCTCATTGCCGGACCGGATGCAAAAGCACCCGTCGTCGGGTCGAAGACTTCTGTAGTGTTTAGCGAGCCTGTATCGCTACGACCGCCGGCAATCAGGACGCGGCCGTCGGCTAATTTTGTCGCGCTGTGATCGGCGCGCGGACTGTTTAAGTTTCCGCCAACCGAGAACGTGCCCGCGGTTGGATCGAAGATTTCACTTTGGCTGATCAGGCCACCACTGTTTTCCCCACCAACGATTAGCACTCGACCGTCCGCGAGCAACGTCGCGGTGTGTCCGC
>DIYZ01000107.1:3080-6424 GCA_002427845.1 Chloracidobacterium sp. UBA6041
GGCGCCGGCAACATCGAATTAGTAAGCGCCGCTTTTGGTTGCGACACGCTGCCGCCGGCATTGCTCAAACCGAGGCCGACGATTAACTGTCTCAAAGAGCCGGCCGAGGACACCGTCGAAGCCAAAGCCGTAGTGGCCACAGCAATCAAGCCCAGCAGCACAAGAGATCGCGCCGGTTTGCTTTTTAGCTTATTGGTGTTGGCGAGCAATAATCGACAGAACGAACGACAGAAGGAACGATAGAAAGAGGAAACGGGGAAGGGGGCAGGCATTCTCATCAAGGGACTCCTGAGATAATGCGGCGAGCGGTTACAGGCCGGTCAGCCGCAGAAAATGTTAGCCAGTCCTCGAGGTCGTCAACTTGGAGACCGAGAGGTAAAAAGAAAAAGGCCCGCCTTTCATGGCGGCCATGAAATTTGAACCCGAGGGGATACTGACTATTTAGAATTGCCTTGTCGCAGAATCGCCGTATCGAATTGAGAGAGCGATTCGCCGCACGCGAAAGGAAACTAAAGGAGCACAAAGCTCTCTTGCCTTAAGCCCGCAGATTTTTATCTCTGCGGGCTTAATCCCTGGGTTCGTTAAAAAGGTCGCACAGCAGAACAATGCGAAGGGAGGTCCTCTTCCACAAATGTGGCCCGTTCCTTTCGCGAGAAGAGGAACTATTAACGCTACGAGCGCGCATTCGTGTAGACGCACTTGGAGCAAAGAACGGGCCAGAGAATTTGAGGCGCCATCTTTAGCCCGGGTGATCGGATCGAAGCAAAGAGCAAGTACTTTACGTGGGGTGAGTTAAAAAATGTTGTGGCTGAACCGAGGCCGGCATGATGAGAATGATGGAGGTCGGCGAGGCATCTCGGGACTGCTCACCTGCGAGCAGTTGTGGCAAAGGACCGGGCGCTGATACTCGGCTGCGTGGTACTGATGAATTTTGATTAGGACGTGGCGATCTCCCAGGCATCTCGACTACAGAACCGGGAGCGGTACCGCGAGCGGTTCTGTAAGCGCATCGGAGGTTGAGTGTGGCATCCGCTCGCGGTAGAGGGTGTGTCAAAACTTGGGAGAGTGAAAGCAGCCGACGCCCAATCCCAGGCAACGTCGCCAACCAATACAGAACCGTTGACGGTAGCCAATGGATGCTGGCACTCAATTACTCTGGAAGAGGGTATGTTTTCCACGCAAATTTGCAAGAGAACAATGGGCCGAACCTGAGTGCTGGCATCCATTGGCTACCGCCAACGGTAATGTAGTCAGTGGCGATTTAGAGTGATTTCCTTTCAGCGACCTGAGTTTTCACCCAGGCTCTACCGCGAGCGGTTCTGTAATGCGTGGCACGCCGTTGGAAACGAACACAAAAAGTTGATCCAATAACTCGACATTGAACAATGCTGGTAGGGTTGATTCTCAGCGCTGCTTGCTGGTAGGAGTTTCTGTCAGCAATCGGGTCTGGGAGTATCTTACTGTCTCCGCACACCTCCAGGAGTAATGCAGAATGCCCGCTCCGACGAAAGGCGTGCAACCACTACCCGGGCATTCGGGCGAGGTTGTGGCCGAAGGCGTATATGACCAACTCGAGGCGGTCGGAGACGTCCAACTTAGAAAAGATTGAGCTGAGATGGTGAGTAACGGTTGTCTCGCTAATGAAAAGTCTTGCGGCGATTTGTTTATTCTTCAGCCCTTCGGCAATGAGAGAAATTACCTCGCGCTCTCGCCGAGTAAGGCAAATAATTTTATCCTCGTCGGGATCACGGTGCTTGGAGTCCTTTCGCCTCATGTCGTTAAGTACGTTCCCGATCGTTACGCGGTCGATCCAAACTTCCCCGGCATGCACCTTCTTAATTGCCTTGATAAGTACCTCGGCACTTTGATCTTTCAATACAACCCCCATCGCGCCGAGCCTCATAGCCTCTTGATGTGCCTCCGAATTCCGCAGACCGGTTAAGACAAGCACTCGGGCATTCTTTGCTACGTCGCGAAATTTGGGCAGGAAGGTGAGGCCGTTTTCGCCTCCGAGATCGAGATCAAGGAGAATCACATCCGGGGATTCGACAGCGGCGAACGCCAGAGCTTCAGTTTCATTACTGGCCATTGCCACTACTTTCAGTCCGGCCTGGTTTTCGATAAGCAAGCGCAAGCCGGCGCTTACGACGAGGTGATGGTCTACGATTAATATTCGAAGCTGTCCCGCTGGCTTAGTCATAAAGGATTTCGGAATATTTACCACTGTACGATGTTTATAGCTCGTTTGCACTATCAGTCTCTTCCAAAGTCAGTGGGCTTGTCGGTAATTAGACCGAGGATGGAAGAGACTTTCCCGACCGTCCAGGTTTTTGTCTTCAATTCGCAGAACTAACTGCTGTCCTTGTATATTAAACTGGACTGAGCGGATTGCGACCGGTGGGATTCCCGAGAGCTCTATAGTGGCAGGATACTGCTTCGGCTTTGGCGCCATGTCAGGCTTGGATTTAACCGAGTAAGTTGTCGATGTTTGGGGCGAGCAAGAACTGAACTGCAGAGTTGCCGAGCCAGATTGGTCCAGATTTGTGAGTAAAGCTGGTAGCTGATTCGGCCGTGTCAGGCGCCTCGGGCTGCTTGCTTGGGGGGTGACTCGATTAGTCCCTGGATAACCTGGGCAACGTGAGAGAGCGGTTTAGGCTTCCTCAAGAATGCGTCGGCACCACAACTTAGTGCCTCTTTTTCCATCTCGGCCGATCCATAAGCTGTAAGGACAATTATTCGGGCGTTGGGATTTTGGCCGCGGATGAATTTAATCATCTCGAGGCCGTCCGGTTTTTGAGCCGGGCCCAACCTTAGATCCTGAATTACCACGTTATAATCCGTAGCTTCAACCAGTTTTTCCGCCTCTTCCAACTCCCGCGCAGTATCAACTTTATAGCCTTGCAGGGTGAAGTATTCTTTCATAGAAAAACAAATTGACTCTTCGCCATCAACGACTAAAAGACGGAGCATCTGCGCTTCCTCTTCGGGTGTCCGGTCACGACCGACCCATATTCGTCTCAGCCTACCCGAGACCTTTTTAAACGTTCCAATGCTGCTTTGCTTCACGGCATACCAGAGCAGGCGTGCGGAGTCGAGCGCACTGCGTAGCAACCCGCTGAATTTAAAATAACAACTAGAGCCTACACAACAATAAGGCGAAACCTGTTGTGCCTGCTTCCAACTCCCGGCTGCTCGCTGCCGCCCCGAGTTGTCCTGAATAATGTCGCCTGTACCCTACCTTTGGGCAGCTCTCGCGAATTCAAATCCCTTCTGGAAAGCAGGGCGCCGCGAGCTTATGAATACACCAAAGACATTAGAACCGGCTATAAACGGGCGAGGGAGAA
>DIYZ01000195.1:0-10499 GCA_002427845.1 Chloracidobacterium sp. UBA6041
AGCAACAAGTAACTTGCAGCGGAGAAAAGCGGGCGACAGGTCGCCGCACTCCAAGGAGTTGACGATCTTCAACGTGTTCCCCAACGACTGACGAAAGCAACAAGTAACTTGCAGCGGACCAAAGCGGCGTCAAGCCGCCGCCCTCCAAAATAGTTGAGCAGTAGGCAAGGGAACGGATAGGTCACGCAGTTGGGCGGAAGATGATGCAGGTTGTGGTGCCGTGGGCGTAGAGTTTTCCTTTCGCATCCACAATTTTTCCTTCAGCCGTCGCCGTGCGGCCGCCGACGTGAATGATGTTCGCTTCACAACGGACCACGCCCGTCTCCGCGGACATTGGCCGGATAAAGTTGACCTTGATTTCCAACGTGGTGTAACTCGCCCCGGCGGGAAGAGTTGAATGAACCGCGCAGCCCATCGCGGAATCGAGTAGCGTCGCCGCGAGGCCACCGTGCACGACGCCGATTGGGTTGTAGTGATACTCGGCCGGCTCGACAACAAAGACGGCGCGGCCCTCACTCAGCTCGCCGAGGCGAAAGTTCATCAGCGCACCGATGGGCGGCGGCGGCAGTTCGCCGGAAACAATCTTCTGTAAGTATTCCATTCCCGACAAGCCGACCGCGGCCTTTGCGAGGGCGCGTGGGTCTTCCCAGGTTATCGTGTGCGTGCGGGGGTTGGACATTTTTGAATAGTAAACGGGAGAGAGTTAACAGTAAACAGCAAACAGCAGGGACCAGTTAACAGTCGACCGCGGAGCAAAGCGGCGTCGAGCCGCCGCACTCCAAAGAGTTGAGGCGCTCCATTGGACCGATGCGTCCACCTGATACGATTTACGATTCACGACTATTTCACCTCGCTAATCAGCACCGCATCGGACGTGTGGCTGCCGCGGGCGAGTGCAAGCTGGCGCCCGTCGCGAGAGTAGGCAAAGTTATAAATCAGATCGGATTTGAAGTCGGTGATTTGCTTCGGGGTGCTGCCGTCGAGCGGTTGGCTCCAAAGATTCGACACGCCGCCGAGCGTATTGATGTAGACAAGCGCGCGTCCATCGGGTGACCAGTGAAATCCCCGGTAAAAGAGGCTTTCATAAAGACTGGATTGACTCGTGACCGGCAAGTCGAACGTACGAACCGCAGTGCCACTGCCGAATTCGATTACGCCGATCCTCGGACGGTTTGTCTGCTCTTCATCAAAAAAGTAGGCAAGCAATTTCCCGTCCGGCGAAAGCTGAGGATAACGCAGATTCCCTTTAGCCACTACTTCCGTTTCAGTGTCGCCGGCGAGCGAAAGTTTTCGAATCCCACCGGTAAAGGGGTTGTAGAGCAACCACCGTCCGTCGGGCGAAATTGAAAACGTTGCCACCCCTCCAACTCCGTTGGTCAACTGCTGCGGTTCACCGCCATCGGTGGCGGTCCGGAAAGCCTGAGGAGTTCCCGTGCGGTTAGAATTGAAGATGATGAAGCGACCGTCAGGCAAAACTTCCGGTGCAAAATCATCTGCGCCACTGTCAGTCAAAGCTTTTGGATTGCTTCCGTCGGTGCTCACAATCCAGATGCTCGCTTTGGCGTTGGCATTTGAGTCGTAGACCAGTTTTCCGTCGGGAGTCCAGGCCAGGTTGTAGTGTCCTTCCTGCACATTCTTTCTCGCGGTAACCGCGCTGGCGCGGTTTGCCTCACCGTCAGGCGCTATCCAAATATTTGACCCAGGATCACCTTGCACTGAGACGAGCGCATTCGAGTCGGCGGTAAGGGCCAAACTGTAAAAGCCATACGAAGAGAGATCGTTTGTGATGCGACGCACTTCGCCTTGCGGGTAAGACTGCTGCCAGATTTGCAAAGCCCCAAGTACCTGCTCGCGCGCGGTAAAAACGAGCCCACTGCCATCGCTGAACCAGGTCACACGCCCCACATAAACCCAACGTCGCGATGTAAGCGGCTTTAGTTTGCCATCCGACATCGAGATGACCGCGGGCGTCATTCCATCACTGCCATAACCGATTGCGAGCATCGTGCCGTCAGGTGACCAGGCCGGACCGGCGCCACTAAACCAGTCGGGCTCATTCAAGGTAATCAAATGCCGTTCGTTAGTGCCATCGGCGTTTGCCAGCAACAACTCGTCTTTTGTGCTCGTCAAATGAAAACGTCCGAAGGCGATCTGTTTGCCGTCGGGAGAGAGCGAGATTGGTTGCGATACATTTGTCAGAATCTTTTTCGACGTGCCGCCTAACACCGGCACTTGATAGAGCGCACCGCGGGGATTTTGCTCGTCCACCCGTGTGTAGTAAACGTAGTTACCGTCGTTGGAAAACATGCTCGCGTTCAATATCAGCGCCTCCGCAGCTGGAACAATCGGCACGCGGCTGCCTGTAGCCAGATGTTTCGTCCATAGACTTCGGTGACCGCTTTCGTCGAGCGAGTAAGCGATGTACTTCCCATCGGGCGAGACCGTAACACTCTCTACGTCGCCTTCTGCCGTCAGGCGCGTCAGCTTCACATTCTGGAAACGCCCCAAACCGCGACCCTGAATTGCGTAGCGGTAAAAGGCATACGCCATACTGCTTCCGGCAATCAGCAACAACACCAGCAAGGCGGCGGTCTTATGTCGTTTGATTTCGTTGACGACGTATTCGGCGCTCGAGGCGCGCGTTGAGAGAGACTCAGGCGGTGCACTGGTTGATGCGCTTTGTTGGATCGACTCTCTGGCCGCTTCACTTTTAGCAGGTGGCGGCACGGTGGTATCGATGTCGGCGCTTCCAGCCATGTCTCGCCGAACTTCCTTTAACTCAATGGCCACGTCCTTGATTGTCTGGTAACGCTCATCCGGGTCTTTCGCTAAACAGCGGCGCACAATTCTTTGCAAGTCAGCGGGGGCAGTGAGGTTGTAATTGCTAATTGGCGCGACGGGCTCACGGATGATCTTGTTCAGTGTATCAATCGTGTCGGTGCCGGCGAATGCTTTGTGCCTTGTGATTGCTTCAAACAGGATGCAGCCAAACGAAAAGATGTCAGAACGATGATCGATCTCTTTGGTCTTGCCCTGCGCTTGTTCGGGTGACATGTAGCCCGCGGTGCCCAGGATCATCCCCGGCTTCGAATGCTGCGGCAGGATGGCAGTGGCTACACTGTTTGCTCCTTCGCTGGTTGTCGCGGGCGATTGCTGCGGCTCGATGAGCTTTGCCAAACCGAAATCCAGAATCTTCGCATAACCATCGTGAGTGATCATGATGTTGTCGGGCTTCAAATCCCGATGCACAATTCCCACCGCGTGCGCTTTCGCCAGTCCTTCAGCAACGTGCTGCAAAGCCCTGAGCAATTTTTTCAGCTCGGTCCGTTCCTCATGAATCTTCTCGCGCAAAGTGACACCCTCGACTAACTCCATGGTGATGAAGTGGGTACCCGCGTGTTCGCCGATTTCGAAAATCTGCGCGATGTTGGGATGGCTGAGTGCCGCGGCAGACTTTGCTTCGCGAACAAAACGTTCCATCCGATCTCGTTGCGAAGCCACCTCTGAAGGCAGAATCTTCAGCGCAACTCTGCGTTCGAGTTTCTTGTCTTCCGCCAGGTACACCTCACCCATGCCGCCCGCGCCGAGCTGTGAGCGGATTTCATAACGGCCGAGTTTTGTGCCTGGTGAAAGCGGCGAGCTCATTTAGGGGAACTAGATTGCCGGTTGAAGTCTGTTGATTTCTTGCGGCGGGGATTTTATACGAGTTCGTGGAAGTGGGCCAAAGGTTTAGACGCGTTTGCACTTCTGGGGGAAAAAACCTGTGCTCTCATGATCACCGGGGGTGTGAGCCTGCGAAGCAGGCGGCAGCATAAAACCCAGGGTGAAGCGAGCGTAGCGAGCGGAACCCTGGGTTCGTCGAAGAAATAATTCTGAGCCCGTGGAACGGGCGACAAACGATCGTGGCGGTAAGCTGCCGCCGTCAGCAACCTTTAAAACGGATGCATCCCAGGGTTCCCCTCGCTTACCCCAGGCTCCCCCGTTAGAGACCCACCCGGGCTACCGCACGCTAAAGCGCTGATACTTCACTGCGACCACGGAGTGGGTTTGCGCACGCAGCGGTGCTGCTTGAGCTGTTCGTATAACTCCTCGGGCAACGGACCGGCATCGCTGGCGGCGATGTTTGATTCAACGTGCCGCAGTTTGCGCATGCCGGGAATAATCGTGCTGACAGTTGGATTTGTAAGAATGAAGCGCAGGGCCAGCTCCGGCATTGTTATGTCAGATGAATGCTCCTCATTCCACTTGCGCAGAAGTTGTTTCAAAGCCTCGGCCCGCTCCACGCTGGGAATAAGATTCTCCGGAACGAAGTAGGTGTTGCGCCAATCACCTTCGGGCCATTTGCTCTCTTTCGTGAGCGTGCCTGTCAGTGTTCCTTCATCAAACGGGACCCTCGCAATTACGGCAACCTTCATTTCTTCACACGCCGGAAATAAATCGTCCTCCGGATTCTGATCGAAGATGTTGTAGATGACTTGTACCGCATCAATCTGCCCGGTCCTGACTGCCCGCACGCCGTTCCAGGGTTCCCAACGATTAAGGCTGATGCCGATCGCCTTGATGAGCCGCTGGCTGCGCAGGTCGTCGAGCTTATAGAGCCAGCGGTCATCTCGTAACCAATCATCTTCCCAGGTGTGAAACTGGATCAGATCGAAGCTTTCCAGACCGGCACTCTCCAGGCTCCGGTGGACATACTCTTCAATGTGATCCGGCGGGTAAGTATCCTTGAGAGTAAACTCCGGCCGCGCGGGCCACTGTTTATTCATTGGCGGGATCTTCGTTGCGGTGTAGAGCCGCTTGTCGCGATTGGCGCGCACCGTCTGTCCCAGCAATTTTTCACTGTGACCGTCTCCGTAGGCGTGCGCGGTGTCGAAAAAATTGCAACCAAGATTCACTGCGGCCTGCAAAGACTGAAGCGACTGCTGATCGTCTGAGTTTGACCAGCCAGCCATCCCCCACATGCCGTAGCCAATCTCGCTAACTTGCCAGCCCGTGCGGCCGAATTGTCTGTATCTCATATCGGGAATCGTAAATTCGGTAAACAGCAAACAGCAATCAGCAATCAGCAATTAACGGGAACGGCGAATCGTAAACCGGGAACCGGTGTTAGGCCAGACCTTCTTCATCAGATCGTCCTTGGGGACAATCCGACCGTCGTTTTCCAGCAGTGCCAGCAGTATGTCGAATGCTTTGGGCGTGAGCGGCACAAGCTCGCAATCACGCAGCAGCACGCGCTCGCCAGACTTCAAACGGAAGCGGCCAAACTCATAGAAATCGCTTGTGTGCTCGCCCATAAGAGGCTTTGAGAACCATCATTGAGGAATTATTGAGAGCTTCCTGGGGACTTGCCGCCAGCTTTGCTCTAGGCTCAGCCCGAACCTGCGAACCACCTTGGAAATTTGTTGCCAAGTCGGCGGTAATTGTAGTCCAAGCGGCAAACCCCGGCAATCGAAAGGATTAAGGTTAGTAATTCAGGTTTGGATTCTTTACGATCGACTTCTTACTGGGAGCGCGTGCGCCCCGCCCGCAATGAGCGCGAAGCGCGAAAAAGAATTGGCCAAACAACTGCCGCGAACAAACTGCGCGCCTGCGGCGCGTTGCGGGCGAGGGCGCCCGCGCTCCCAGCGAAAAGTGGTTTTTCAAACTGGCCCACCAGGAGCTTTGAAATAGTGGGTTTGGTTTCGGGTGGTATTCCTTTGCGGATCTTGGCGCAATCCCGGCGTCACTCTGCGGTTGATCGATCTCAAACGCAAAGGTCCGCAAAGGCTTCGCAAAGGAATGCAAAGCCGTGGCATTCCGAATTGAAAACCGCGGTAGATGGTCAGCTCAACGTTTGGTAAGGAGGCTCTCCCCTATGATCGCGCCGAAGCATCTCGCTGAAGGAATGGAATTTCTAATTACTCTTGCTGTGAGCGTAGTTGCCGGTCTGCTGGCTTTTCTTTTTGTCTCGCTAGTCGCCAATATTCTCGGACTGTCAGGCAGTTGAGGCTGTAACAGCGAGTGGTTGCTGTTAGACGCGCCAAAGGCACGGCTACTCCATCGTCCCGTTAGGGACGAAATGTTTATAGATGATCGGTGCAACCAATTTTGGAGCTCGGAGCGAGATCGTTTGTTGGGTTCCGAGGCTATAAACATTTTGCTCCTATGGAGCCCTTGTCCCGCCGCATGCTGAAAAGCGGCGTCAAAGCGGGGTCCCCGGCGCGGCAGCCACGCTGGGGTGCTCGTGCTGCCGCACTCCAAAAAAAAACGCTCCAGTACGTCTGTAGTTTCGTATTTCGCGTTTAGGCGCTACGATTCTCCAAAACAAGCTGGCTCACAGCACATGTCGCTCCTACGGAGCGAGATCGTTTGTTGGATTCCGAGGCTATAAATATTTGGCTTCTACGGAGCCTATCTTGGGGTGAAAAATGAAATACAGAGTATTGGGACGTACTGGTCTGAAAGTTTCCGAACTGTGCCTGGGCACCATGACGTTCGGAGAAAACTTCTACGGCATCGCAGTTGTAGATCAAGCGAGCGCGAACACCATGGTCTCGCGAGCTTTGGCAGCCGGGATCAATTTCTTTGATACAGCAGACGTTTACTCTTACGGACAATCGGAGACTGTGCTCGGGGCCGCTCTCAAAAGCTCGGCAGCTAACCGGGACCAAATAATCCTGGCCACCAAAGTCCGCAGCGCCATGAGCGAGGCTGCGACAGCCGGAACAGGCGACGTAAACAACGTCGGCCTGTCCCGACAACATATCTTGTCGTCTATTGAGCACAGTCTGCGGCGCCTTGGCACCGACTACATTGATCTCTACCAGGTGCACGGCTGGGACGTGCTCACGCCGATTGAAGAAACGCTGCGCGCCCTCGACGACCTTGTGCGCCAGGGCAAGGTGCGCTACGTGGGCTGTTCAAATTGGTCAGCGCGGCAACTCATGAAAGCGCTCTGCCTTTCACGCGCGCACGATTGGGCGGAGTTTGTGTCGCTGCAAGC
The DNA here is from genome assembly GCA_002427845.1 of Chloracidobacterium sp. UBA6041. Classification (GTDB taxonomy): domain Bacteria; phylum Acidobacteriota; class Blastocatellia; order Pyrinomonadales; family Pyrinomonadaceae; genus PSRF01. The sequence continues at coordinate 6,983 of DIYZ01000195.1, forward strand.
CTACTATTCATTAGTGGGCCGGGATCTGGAATACGAGCTATTGCCACTCTGTCGCGAAGAAAGCATCGGGGTCTTGCCGTGGTCGCCGTTGTCCGGCGGATTTCTTTCGGGGAAATACCGGCGCGACAATCCTAATCCTGAAGGTGCGCGACGCACTGGTTTTCAATTTCCACCGATTGACGAAGAACGCGGGTTCGATGCGGTTGAAGCACTTGAACGCATAGCCAAAGAAAAAAACGCGAGTGTGGCTCAAATTGCGTTGGCGTGGCTGCTGGCCCAACCGGGCGCGACTTCGATCATCATCGGCGCAAACAAGATGTCGCAGTTGGAGGACAATCTGAAAGCGGCGGATTTGGAATTGACCGCGGTGGATATCGAAGTACTCTCGGCGACTACAGCTCCGCGCCCGCTTTATCCGGAGTGGATGATTGAACGCCAAAACCAGGGACGGGAGTAAGGGTGGGAGGCAGGCGGCAGGAGGCAGGAGGCAGGAGCAGGAGGCAGGAGCAGGAGGCAGGAGCAGGCGGCAGGAGGCAGGAGGCAGGAGGCAAGGGCAGTCGGCAGTACGCAGTGTTTCCCATCGATTTCGTTGAGAGACGATTAGGATGGGCTGCTCCTCGTTGTATCATTCACCCTATGCAAAACAAAGAGATTCGATTCGCCAGTCGACCGGCTGGCATGCCAACCCTCGACAACTTCCAAATCGTTGAGGCAGATGTGCCGAAACCAAATGACGGAGAGGTGTTAGTGCGCACCCTTTACATCTCAGTAGATCCGTATCTGCGCGGCCGCATGCGTGAAGGACGTTCATACGTTCCTCCGTTTGAAGTCGGGCAAGTCATAACCAGCGGTATCGTTGGCGAGGTTGCTGAATCCCGCTCGCCGGTTTTCCAGCCGGGCGATGTCGTTACTGGCATGCTTGGTTGGAGGCTCTACAACGTCGTGAAACCGGGTGAACTAAGAAAAGTGGATCCTCGCATAGCGCCTGTGACTACTCCTCTCGGCGTGTTGGGCATGCCGGGCCTGACCGCCTACTTTGGATTGCTCGACATTGGCCAGCCAAAGCAAGGTGAAATCGTCGTTGTGTCGGGGGCGGCCGGCGCTGTGGGATTGACTGTCTGCCAGATTGCGAAGATCAAAGGCTGTCGCGCGGTTGGCATCGCCGGCAGCGATGAAAAAAATAGATATCTGCGCGAAGAGCTGGGAGTAGATGCCACAATCAATTACAGGACCGTGCAGAAGCCCGACCGTCAGGAAGGGATTTCAAACGCAGGTGGAATGCTTCACGCTTTAAAAGAAGCTTGCCCAAAAGGTATCGACGTTTATTTCGACAACGTTGGTGGCGAAATCTCAGACGCCGTGTTGCCTCTGCTTAATCATGGCGCACGAATTGTCATCTGCGGACAGATCTCACTCTATAATCTGGACAAGGCGGATGTTGGCCCACGGCCGCACCCTTACCTGCTGGTGAATAGTGCGTTGATGAAAGGGTTTATTGTTTCTGATTACGCCGCAAGATTTTCTGAAGGGGTAACACAACTAGCACAGTGGCTCGCTGAAGGAAAACTTAAATACGCCGAAACGGTCGTCAAGGGATTCGAAAACACCCCACGCGCGTTCATCGGATTGTTTGCCGGCGAGAATCTTGGCAAACAGATCGTAAAGGTTGCAGATGCGTAAACCCGTCCGTTTTGTCAGTACCGCCTCCGGGTCAGTGACCAGTGGGCAGTGGACAGTCAACAACGAATTTAACGGTTCGCCAGGATTTCTTTGGCAACGCGGTGCCCACTCTCAATCGCCCCGTGCACTGTGCCAACGTGGCCGACACTAGTCGCTTCGCCCGCAAAGAATAGTGTGTCTTCCAGTGGCTCCGCCAGAATTTGCTGGTTGAGAAGACCATCGACCGGCAGGTAGGCATAAGCGCCGCGCGCGAAAGGATCGGAATTCCAATCATGCGTGTGAGATGCCAGCAGAAGCTGGCGCAATTTTTTTTCGGAAACGCCGAAGATTTGTTTCAGGGAATTCACTGCCCGCGCTTCAATGTATTTCGCATCGCGTCCGCTAAGCTTTGTCGATTTTGGACCACCGGCCCAGCCGATCATGACCGGCGCGCGTACCGGCAGCAGCGTCCACCACGTCGGTATGTCAGCGTCGGGATAATGGATGAAACCCAGTTCGGTCAAACCCACGTCAGTCAAATCCTGTCCCGCCTGAGCCGCCGGAATATCCAGCCCTTCCCAGAAACGCTCGCGAAAAAGCAATGTGATCCTCGTTGCATGGCCCATAGCCAGGCTGCTTATGGCTTGCTGCTTGTTTTCTGGTAGTTTAGGAACAAACCGCACTCCTCCCTGGTCGGGCCTGGCTTGAAGCACGCCGAGCGGCAGAGTGACTACCGCCCGGGACGCGTGAAAATGTTGCGTTTGGCCTCGCGATAGGCAAACTGCTTCGATCTGATGTTTGCGCCAATGAAGTTCTTTGACGATCGCGTTGCAATGAACAATCGCGCCGTTTGTTTTGGCGGGCTCGAGCAAACTGCTCGTCACAAGATCGTAACCGCGCAAAATGCGAAAAGACTTGTCGCCTTGTATTTCGTCCTCAGCTTCATTTGCTTTAACTAATCCATGCACGCCAATTCGATTTACATCCGCGGCGTGGAACCCCTGGACGTATCTCGTCGCCACGGCCTTTGCTCTAACAATCGCTTCATCATCGGGTATCGAGTCAAGAAAGTCTTGAAAGGAGCGATCCGGCTCTTCGAGATTCATCAAGTCCATGAGCGCCGTAAGCTTGTTCCAGAAATCGTGAGAATTGCTGAGCAGGCCCTTTTCGATATACCAATGCCGCTCAGTGACATCGCAGAAAAGTATTCGCGACGCCTCGATGATTTCCAAAAGTTGCGGGTGCTTACCGTGGACAAACTCGGCGCCTAACTCGATGGGGATGGCTGAAAAATCTTCGCGCAGTGTGTGGATGCGTCCGCCAACTCGGTCGCGAGCCTCAATCACAATTACCTGAGCACCCGCCGCTGTAAGCTCGCGTGCGGCAGACAGTCCGGCAGCACCGGCGCCGATAATCAAGACTGCATTTTCGTTACCCACTTTCGAGTATTACCCGGCGAGTGTGTAGGCCTTCTTCAGCCAGCTTACAAGTTCGCGATCGACTTGCGCAGGCGACTCGAGTTTGATCTCAACATGCCAACGATTGGCGGAGGTTTGTTGCCGTTTCATGATTCGTTTGCTCGCCACATCAGAATCAGACTTGAGCGTAAGAATCAAACCCGTCTTGCGTGTTGCCACGCCGGCGAAGGCGCTCTTTCTGACGAGGTGGATGGAGGTCTTTTTGGCTTCTTCGCTCACCGGGCCAAGCTTCTTCGCCGCCTTGATGATCGCGCCATAGATGGCTTTCACTACCGGCTCGCGGTTCTCGAAATGCCCCGCAATTGTATGGTTATTCAGGCTCATAGTCGCACTCGCTTACCCAGTCCATTTTCACAAACACTATGCGCTCTGCTTTTGAC
>DIYZ01000195.1:10749-11096 GCA_002427845.1 Chloracidobacterium sp. UBA6041
TGGCGGGCATGCGTGAAGTGGCCCACCACGTAAACGCCGCGAATGTTGGTTTCAAAAGTTTCCGAATCGTAGACCGGCATTTCGGTTAACTTTCCCGGCTCGGTTTTTACGCCGAGTTTCTTCAGCAGCGTGAGATCGGCATCGCTTCCTATCAACACAAACGCTACGTCGTTGGGAATTGTCAGCGTCTCGCCATCCTCAGTCGTTAAAGTCACATCGCGCTCGGTAATCGTCAGCACTTCTTTATACATGATCACGCGCAGACGTCCGGCTGCGACCTCCTGGTCGAGGGGCGTGCGCACCCAATGCTTCATCGCGCCGGCTTTAGGATCGCGGTTTTCCCAGTC
>DIYZ01000195.1:11296-15463 GCA_002427845.1 Chloracidobacterium sp. UBA6041
CCGCCCACGATAAGCGCATCCTTTCGGATATATGCATAAGGCTCGACAAAAAGGTGATGAACCTTAGGCAAATTTTCACCGGGAATGTTAAGGAGCCGCGGATGGGCCATTGCGCCAATCGCAAACAGGATCCGGGCGGCGCGGTAGTTATCCTTGTTGGTATGAACGACAAATTCTTCCGGCCCACTTTTCTCAGAGAGTTTCTCGATGTCGACGACCGCTTCGTCAGTGTTGATCCTGAGATCGTGGTCGAGAACAAAGTGGATGTAGTGAGACAACAATTCTTCGCGCGTCGGCTTCTCGCGAACGGGCTGAAGAGTGCCTTCATGCATTTCCAATTCGTTGGGAGTGGAGAAGAGGGTGCGGCCAACTGGATATTGCCGAATCGTGTCCGCGATCGTTCCTTTCTCGACGACGAGATAGTTCAGACCTTCCTGCGCGGCTGCGTAGGCGGCGGACAGTCCCGCCGGACCGGCGCCGATGATCAGTAAGTCGAGTAGTTCGCTCATCAGATTCGCTTAATGTCCAAAGTCCAATGTCCAACGTCCAACGTCTGATTCTCGTTATGATGCGTTTATTCTGTCATTGAGAATGATCGTCAATCGGAGTACGCCAGCGCTAGTGTGCGATCAATCAAAAGCTTGGGCATTGGACATTGGACGTTGGACATTGGACTTTGGACCGAATTCTTAGAGGTACACGTCGCCACGCGCAACCACCACCGAAGGCCCGCCAACACGAACCTCCTCAATCGCTCCGAGGTTTCCTTTAACCTCGAGATTGATTCGGCTCGGACGGTTTATGAAATCGCCCTGCTCAATAATGAATCGAACCCGCCCCTCGACCGGCTCCGCGCCGGAGGCGCCGTGATGGACCAGATACGCGCCCAACGCGCCGGCGGCGCTTCCTGTCGCCGGATCTTCAGCAATGTTATCCGCCGGAGCAAAGAAGCGTGCGTGCGCTCGTGAATCACCGACGTCGATCGTCTCCCGCGAGAACGCATGACAGCCGGTGGCCCCGGCGCGCGTGTAAATCTCCGCCAGCAACGCCGCATTCACGCGACATTGGCGCAGATCGGCCAGCGATCTAATAGGCACCGCCAGCGAAGTCAAGCCAGTGGAGATGATTTGAATGGGGAGGCTCTCATCAAGATCTTCGCGATCGCGTCCCAGCGCGCGCGCAATTTCCGCCTGCTCATGCCAGTCGTCAATCTCGCCGATGATCTTAAATTTTCCCTGCGTCATTACAACCTGGACCGGCACGCCTTCTTTGAACTCGATATCGACAGGCAGAATTCCAATTCCTACCTCATGATGAATGCGCGTCCAGCCAGTTCCGTTCTCGGGAAGCGGCACGATGCCTTCGCGCGCCAATGCGTTCCACGAACCAACGATCGGGTGGCCGGCAAAAGGAATCTCGCGCGCGGGCGTGAAGATACGTAGACGGCGCAGCACCGTCGGCCGTTCCGTTTTCGCTTGATTCGTGTTCTCAACAGTCTCCTCGAAGTTCTTGTTTTCAGTAGTCGCCGCTGCGTCGCCAGCTTTCGCTTGTGTCTCAGCGGTCGCCGCGCCACTGGTTTTAGCCAGGTCGCTTTTGGCAGCTTCACTGGTCGGCGCGGCGTGATCGGGGTTTAGTACAAAGACGGTCTCTGAAAGATTCATCTCGCGCGCAATCTTCATCATCTCCTGGTCACTGAGCCCTTCTGCTTCCGGAAACACCGCCAGTGGATTACCGGCAAACGGCTCGTTGGTAAAGACGTCGAGTTGAATGAAGCGATAGTTGCTCAAATCGATCTCCAATTTCTCCGGTGGATTACTCGCCGACATGATCAAGGCGGTTGAGTGTACGGTCAAGTGGAGAAAACTCTGGACGAGCGCAGCATTACAGAACTGTGGCCATGTTCCACAGTGCTGGGGGGGGAGGCTGTTTGCCAGCGGGGAAACCAATAGTCTGCTTCAGGGAGCCGAAACCGGACCGCGCAAGAAACCCCTATGAAATGTCTTGGCCCCGTCTGACATTACAGGTGGATGCAAGAATTCAGGCATTGGAGAGAACTGAGAGCCAGGGTTGGGCCTCAAGGCCCGCATTAGGCGCAATTTTACATTGGCTTCTGGGTTGCTGACAGCGTGCAAGGAATCTTGCAAAAACTCTTGACAACGCTAGGTGCTTGGAATATCGTGCGCGCGTTCTCATTGCTCATTGCCGCTCGCTGACTGGTTTGGCGCTCTCAAATTCCTTGCAATTCAGCGGTCCAATAGATATTTAAAACTTCTCGCGAATGCGATCCTCTGGCGTGGTTGATGGTTTGTGGAACTCCAAGCCGAGAAGATGTAGGAAATAACTCTCAATGGCATGAACTGAGCCTCATTGCAATCTCTTTGCACTCTCAGTCCTACGCAATCCCTAAGCGGGAAACACCGATGAAACTAATCCACCTTACTCTGTTGCTTATCGTTGTCACTTTCGCGACAGGATGTCCGAAGACACAGACGCCCATGCCCGGTCCGCTCAGGGACCAGCTCATTAAGAATCGAATCGCGAAGTTAACGGATCTGGCCGACAAGTACGACAGCGCAGTTGACGCTGGCGGCGAAGTTAACCTTGGAAAGGCCAAGATCTACCGCAATGAATTGATCTACCAAGTACTGCAGTTAGTAGACGATAACTACAATCAATTTGAGAACGATCTGTTTGTTGGACGAGCGACAACAAACGTGGCTGGGGACCTTACAGAATTAGGAATAGCTGCCGCTACTGGCATCACCAATGGCGAGAGAGTTAAGACTATTCTCGCGATCGCATTGACGGCGTTTAAAGGTGGCCGTAAGTCGATCGATATGAATTTCTTCAGGGAACGAACCACCGAAGTCATCGCCCTGAAGATGCGGGCCTCAAGAGCAAGAGTGCTTCAGACGATTCATCAGGGAATCGGGCTGGAAGTGGGTCAATATCCGTTAGGGGCCGGGCTCGATGACTTAATTAACTATCTTCATGCCGGGTCAATAAATGCCGCATTCCTGGAGCTTGCGCAAGATACCGGAGCGGATGCGAAGGCCGCGCGAGGTGAAGCCTCGGAACTCAAAATCCATCCATATTTGACTAAAGGACAACGGGCGGCTTTGAGAAGCATTAGCGATGCCCGAGAGAAGATCTTCCTTAACCTCTCATCTTCAAGCGCCGAAGCCACTCGGAAAGAGACGGAAGCAAGACTCAGGACAGTCCTGCCCAAACTTGGTTACACAACTGAAGAAGTAAAGGCGGCGAAAACGACGACAGCCTTGAAGAAGATGCTCCAGGATAAGATCGTGGAGGCCGACAAAAAGCGAGACGGAGATATGTTGACGACTATTCAGACGGAACTCAATGCCCTCCTGGATGGGCTGCCATAGAATCGCCCTGGTCAAATGGGAGAACGCTTTCCTTGATAGCAGTGCAGTGCGCGAAACGAAATTAGCCGTATTGATTTTGGTCCGTTTCTGCCATCCAACTAGCGGTACAACTGAGAAAGGAACTCAAAATGGATCCCGAAGTTATGGATTACCCGCCTGATGGGACGTTGGAGGACTTGAGTACCACTTGCGGCGGCGATGAAGATGGCCTGCGCGCCAAACTTGTGAAGCTCGAGAGAGCGCACGATAACGAAGACAACACAGCAACGAGAGCAACCTATGAGCCGGTCCCTATCGGCGATCCTTACGTCAGTAAGGAACTCTTCTTCTTCGACATAACCGACGCCTCGCCCCAGGAAATACACGACATTGCGGTCGAACAGTTGGCACAAGGACACGCGCTCGCATTCCCGGGATCAGATAATGCCGACGTATACCTAAATAACAGTGAGGCACAGGTCGCTGTGTACCGGGAGGGGCAAATCAAGACTGATTAATCCAGTCACAAACAAACCGGATCATTTAATGATTGAGGAGAAAAAATGGGAGCTAATGATTCTGGACAGTGTGATTCGGCGTTCAAGCCTGATCCGCCCGAGAAGGTGAACTTTTATCAGGTGCTCCTGCTCTTCACCTATCACATCTTATTAGCGGTATTCCTCGCATACTGTATTTACAACGTTTGGCCACCTCAACCCTGGCCCGGCGATACGGCCCAGGCGAAGGCAGAAGCCAAAGCTGAAGCCAAGTCTGAAGCAGCCAAGTCTGAAGCAGCTAA
>DIYZ01000195.1:15638-37881 GCA_002427845.1 Chloracidobacterium sp. UBA6041
AGAATTCCAATGCGACCACGACGGCGAGTCCGGGAAACGTAAATTCGGCGACCCCCAAAGGGACTGAATCGGCTGCCAATTCAGCGGAGCCGTCAACCGCGGTTTATGGCGGCGAACGTCCACCTCCATTCTGGCTGTTCGGCAAAAAGTTTCAGCCTACGCTTGAGGTGCGTCTGCTTTTACTGGTTCTACTGGCGGGAGCGATTGGGAGTTACGTCCATGCCAGTTCGTCATTTGTTGATTATCTTGGCAATCGCACCCTCATTAGTAGCTGGGTTTGGTGGTACTTGCTGAGACCATTCATCGGCATGATGCTGGCGCTGCTCTTCTATTTTGTATTTCGTGGAGGGTTCATCACAGCAGGCGTCAACCAGGGAGGGGAAGCTGCTGCCAGTTTCATCAATCCATTCGGAATCGCGGCAATGGCAGGCTTGGTGGGAATGTTTTCAAAAGTCGCGGCTGACAAGTTGAACGAGGTTTTCCTTACTTTGTTTGCGCCCAAGGCAGGGCAGGGAGACGCGAAAAGAGCAGACAAGCTAAGCGCTGGGCTCGCGCCTGGTGTCACTGCGATTGCTCCTGTTGTGGGTCCCGCAGCCGGTGGTACTCCAGTCAAGCTAACGGGGACGGGCTTCCTCCTTGAAGGAGCAGCAGTGACCTTTGGGGGCAAGGCTGCTACAGCGGTGATCGTCAGTGACTCGACAACGATTACAGCAGTCACGCCCGCGCATCCGGCGGGAGTGGTTGATGTGGAAGTAACCAACACTAACAAACAGAAATGCGTTTTGAAAGGCGGCTTTACTTACCAGTAGTGCTCCGCTGATTTCGGATGTTCTTTGGAGAATGCGATGACAACTCGAAAGAAGACGACCAGCAAGAAGGGCGCGAAGAAGAGACGCTCAAGAAGATCAGCCCCGGTCCCAAAGAAGCAGTGGGAGATGCCTGTCGGCTTTTCTGCTGATGGAATCGGACACGCAACGTTGCGACATGTGGTCGACCCGGATGTACCGACCATGCAGCTGTCTGACCTGACGCTGGAGCAACGCGCTGGGATGCGATAAAGCACAAATTCTCCGCCAATGCAGATCCTTATGACATTCAACGAGGTTTTGATGAAATTTCAAGGGATTGATCCTGGCTAACATTTCGTTTAGAAGCAAGGCGTTTTTCTGATGTTCGTCCAATAAAGGATCGATCATTCGGAAAAACCGGAGGTAAGCACAATGGCTACAGGCACTCTCGTAATTGACCCCGGTCATGGCGGGGCAGGCAACATTGGCGGCTCGGATGGCAATCATGCTGTCAGTCCCAGTGGTGTGAAAGAAAAGGATCTCACATTGATTTTGGCAAACCTGGTGAAATCCGAATTACAGAGCGCGGCGACGGCTGGCGGACACACCATTAACGTTGTGATGACCCGAACAGGTGACGTCAATCTCAGTCTCGCACAGAGAGCGAATATCGCACGCAGCAATCACGCCGACAGGTTCTTGAGTATTCACCTCAATGGGTTCAATAAAGTTTCGCGAGGCGTTGAGACGTATGTTAGGCGACCGCAGGACAACGTCAACCTCGCTGATGACAAGCGCTTTGCCGGCAACATTCAAAGCGCTGTCTTTAACGCAATAAAAAGCGCAGACGCCGGTACGCACGACAGAGGCGTTAAAGAGGAAAAATTCGGCGTGCTGAATGATGTAAGTCTGGGTAATACCTCCGGCGGCCATTGCCGGGCCTGTCTTCTGGAGGTGGAGTTTCTTGATGTGCCCGCTGTCGACGTTTTATTGAATACCGGCCCAAATGCCACTGCCGTCCGTGGTCAAATTGCGGAGGCGATTGCGAACGCGATCATTAACGACCTCGTTCACCCCTGACTCTGGCCGCTGGGGTGGCGGAGTTAACGAACCCAAGATTCGGCAATTATCTCATTCGAGGAAATCTTTATGGCTACAAGCTCAACGAAGAAAAAGACAAAGCCTTCGACGAAAAAAGCAGCGAAGAAGGCCAGTAAGAAAACAGCAACGGCCAAGTATGTGAACGCGGCGGCAAAGGCCCAGGCTGCCGAGGCGCCCCCGATTCCTGACAGACAATGGGATTTGCCGGCGAGTTATTGCGCTGATGGAAATCAGTTGGCCACTTTGCGAGAAGTGGTCGATCCCAATGTGCCGACGATGTCTTTGTCAGAACTTAGCCAGGAGCAGCGCGCCGAACTGGTAGCGAAGCGTATTGAAGCGCAACCAAATTTCCAGATCGCCATGATCGGCGCCGGCGTGCTGGACAAGCAGCGCGCGATTGCTGAGGTGATGTCATACTCGAAAATCGGGCGCGCGTTGGTTGAAATAGAACAAAAGATGATCAATCACATCGTAAAGAAGGCTGCCGGGGAAACGGGAGTCAAGTGAATGTTGCCCGAGTGGGTGCTCTATACAACTTTGATGAATAGGACAGTTCGCTGTGGCCCGAAAAAAGAAGACTCACAAACGTGTACTCTCTCTGGAAGTGGATCTGGTGATCCTGGCCGTCGATGCTGCTTTCGAGATCGTCACGCAAACCGGTTTCAATTACCGGCAGGAGAAGGTTTATCCGCTGCTGCAAAGCAAAGGGTTCGCCATCAAACGTTGCCAGGAGACGCTGGCACGCCGCATCTATGCGGCGCCTGAAGCACGCAAGCCTCACGTCGTTTACATCACCGGCGTGGGCCACGGCGCCTACGACTCTTTTACCGGTCATTTTTATGAGCCGATTTTTACTGTCGGAGACTATAGTCCGGAAGAGTCAAACGGAAAGATAGTCCATTTCATCTCCTGCGAAACGGCGCGCGATCTTGGACCTGACTTTGTCGCTCACGGCTGCCGTGCCTACTTCGGTTACGACGAGGATTTTACATTTCTGCTGGACATTGCCGACATCTTTTTCGAGTGTGACTCGGAAATTGATCACGCGTTCGCCGAAGGTCTAAACGCCGGACAGGTTTATGAACGGGTCAAGGCTCTTTTCGATAAACATATCGCAGTTCTCAGAGCCAACGGCGACGACTATAAAGCCGCTACGTTGGAATTCGATCGCGATCATCTTCGTGCTCCGAGCTCGGGTGCGCAATGGGGTGATGTCAACGCACAACTGATTTAAGCTTTTGGCGACTCCTCGTGACGGCAAAAGGACCGCCGTCTTACCCGAGCTGAAGTCTGGATTAATAAAGTCGCTCCAGTGACCCTGCGGACTAACTGCAATATCAGTCCGCGCTCTTATGCAGAAGCCTCTTAATGTCACTTGTTTCTAAACCACTCACCCTTTCCCCAGAGGAGATCTCAATATGAAGAACCATACCCGCCTCCGTTACTCAATCACTCTCGCCACATTGGCGTTCGCCGCTTTTCTGTACATTGCAAACTACGCCGCCGCACAGTCCCTTGTCAGGCGTGCGGCCTTTGTCCCACAGCCGCAAGGCGAGGCGGAGGTTAGCCTTCCGAAAAAAAGCGATACCTCTCCTCGCCTGGATAAAATGAGACCGCCCTCGGCGCCAATAAGCCTCGGCCCTCCTCAGGAGAAGCCCATTAGACTTAATCCAAACGCTGGTGCTGTTCACCTCGGCTTGGGAGTTGATGGCGCGCTGCAGTCAAGTCCCGGCCCGGCACACACCACCGAGTTAGGGCCGAATTTTCCCGGGTTGGGCAGCGATTTTTCAGGTCCGCAAGGCCCGTTCCAAATTCCTTCTGCGCCACCGGACACAACTGGCGCCGTCGGCAGAACGCAATTCGTTCAGTGGGTAAACACATCGTTTGCGGTATTCGATAAAACGACAGGACGACCTTTGGTTGGCCCTGTTGAAGGAAAGGTCTTATGGCGAGGCTTGGGTGGGACCACACCTGTGCCTTGCGAGGTAAACAATGATGGCGATCCGATCGTGTCGTACGACAAGAAAGCTAATCGCTGGGTGCTGTCTCAGTTCTCAGTAAGCGGCGGAACCTTTGCGCAATGCATCGCCGTCTCTGAAACCTCGGATGCGCTGGGCAGGTATTTTCGTTATGAATATGAACTGCCGGCTTTCAACGACTATCCCAAGATGGGCGTTTGGCGGGACGGCTATTACATCTCCTACAACATGTTCGACGCAATATCCGGCGCCAGGGCCTGTGCCTATGATCGCCAAAAGATGCTGGTCGGTAATCCCACCGCTGTTCAGCAGTGTTTCCAGTTGAGTTCCTCTTTCTTCGGGCTGCTTCCTTCGGACCTTGATGGCAAGAGACTTCCGCCCGTCGGAAGTCCCAATTACTTTCTCGGGATTGGGCTTGCTCCGGGCACGCTGGCGCTCTGGAGGTTTCATGCAGATTTTGCGACGCCCGCCAACTCGACTTTCGGTGTGGGACCAACGCATCAACCGAACGCGGTAGTCCCGGTCGCGCGATTCAACCTCGCTTGCAGCGGAACCGGCGCTACCTGCATTACTCAACCAGCAACATCGCGTGCGCTTGACTCGCTCGGGGAGCGACTAATGTTTCGTTTGGCGTATCGCAACCTCGGCGATCACGAGGCTTTACTCGTTAACCACTCAGTCGACATTGGACCACCAACCAACAAGACAGCCGTGCGATGGTATGAGCTGCGAGACCCAAACGCCGCGCTGCCCACCGTGTTTCAGCAGGGTTCTCTAGCGCCGGATGCAAATCATCGCTGGATGGGCAGCATCGCTATGGATAAGCAGGGAAACATCGCACTGGGTTTCAATGTTTCGGGAAAAGTTAGGCCCGGATTACGATTTGCCATTCGTTCGCCCTCCGATCCTGTTGGAATCATGGGAGATGAAGGGGTTCTGCAAAATGGCAATGGCAGTCAGGACACCTCGTCAAGACACCTGTCTCGTTGGGGCGACTACAGCGGGCTGACGGTCGATCCGGTCAGCGATTGCACTTTCTGGTACACAGGCGAGTATCTGCGACAGAGTGGAGTTTTTAACTGGAGCACGCGAATAGCCGCCTTCAAGATGAAGGGCTGCAAGTAGAAACTGCACTTCGACCGACGAGGGCTGTTTGCAAACGGGCAGTGAACAGCCCTTGTTGAAAGGCGATTTACTACATTCGAGTGACTGACGCGGCATTTCGTTGCGTGTCACTTCGGCTGCTCGCTATAATGCGCGCGGTTTGAAGCAACAAGTAGGCATATCGTCCGTACCCTCCACGGGTCACTCTCTCACTCAACGACTGCGTGGACTCCTGCTCCCTATCACAACTCCCTTTACTACTAGCGGCGATCTGGATCTTCAATGCCTCTGCTCAAACATTAGCAAGTGGAACCGGACCGGTATCTCAGGATACGTAGTGCTCGGCTCTACGGGCGAGCGAGTTCACCTGGACGAAGGGGAATACTTCACCGTGATTGCGGCGGCGCACGAAGAAGTCGCCGCTGAGGCGAATGGCCTTATGCTCATCGCCGGCGCGGGACGGCAAAGCACTCGCGCGACGATCAACGAAATCGAGAAGGTTGCCGCGCTGGGAGTAGAGGCCGTGCTTGTTATCACGCCCCACTTCTACAGATCGGCTATCACTCAGGAAGCGCTCGTCGATTACTACGAGCAAGTTGCTGATCAGTCGCCGGTGCCCGTGATTCTTTACAGCATGCCGGCTCTCACGGGAATCAAGATCGAACCTGAGACAGCAGCACGGCTTAGTTCGCACCAAAACATTATCGGCATAAAGGACAGTTCGACCGATATCGAGAGATTGCAAGATACTGTAAGACTTTCGCGCGCAGATTTTGCGGTGCTCACCGGAAACGGCACGGTGCTTTGCGATGCTTTGCGCGCGGGTGCGTGCGGAGCAATCCTGGCGGTAGGTTGCGTCGTCCCCGCTCTCTGCCTGGAAATTCTGCGCGCCGTGCAGGCAGGCGACAGTGACCGCGCTGCCGCGTTGCAAGCGAAGTTGAAGCCGCTGGCCGAAGCTGTTACCACCCACTATGGGATTGGCGGGTTGAAAGCGGCGCTCGATCTGATTGGATATGTGGGCGGGGAGGTGCGCATGCCGCTGCGTGGCGCCGACAAGAACGCGCGTGAGGAAATTGCCTCGCTCCTATCGCTGGCGCTGGCTGCACTGGACAACGATGAATCGATAGCGGATTCGTTACTGGTGCGTGACGCGCATCCTGCGTAAAATGCGCGTAAAATGATTCGCGAGGGAGCATTCGTAAATTGAGCACCGTCGAAACTGCTTGTTACAGCACGCCTGAAGAGTCTGGCTTGCGGGTCGAAACTCTTTCTTTCGATCGCATTCCGCATCAGAGCCGGCTGTTTCTTGACTATCTTCGCGATCCGGTCGCATTGCGCGAGTTTTATCCCTCGGCAGTGCGCTTTCATCACGAATTGCCCGCCCGCGCGCCGGAAGTTCTCGCGGCCCATAAGACAGACCGCAAGCAACTTTGCGACGCGCTCAAGGATATGAATGCCGCGTGGGGCGCCGGTGGACAAACTCTCAAGAACATTCAACTGCTGCGGGACGCAGATTGTCTCGCTGTAGTGTCTGGTCAGCAGGCGGGTTTGTTCTCGGGTCCGCTCTATACGATCTACAAAGCGCTCTCCGCAGTGAAACTTGCGGGCTGCCTTACGCAGCGAAACACCAAAGCAGTTCCCGTTTTCTGGATTGCCACGGAAGACCACGATTTTCCTGAAGTGGCGAAAGCGGAATTCATCGGCCGCGACTGTCGCCTCGCGCATGTTGAGGCATCTTCGGAATTGCATACAGAAGGGCAGCCAGTGGGCTGCGTGATTATTGATAACTCCATCGCTGCCGTTGTCGATCGATTGCTGGAACTACTTCCCAGTTCGGAATTCACTCCCGATCTCGAAACTTTGTTGCGCGACGCGTATCGCCCGGGCCGCTCCTACGGTGAGGCGTTTGCGCGCCTCATGACCTCGCTGCTGGGCCAGTATGGTTTGATTCTTCTCGACCCGCTGGACCAACGTCTGAAAGCGCTCGCGGCTCCGCTCTATGCGAACGCGGCGTTGCGCGCGCAGGAAATTGCCAGCGCCATCGAACTTCGTAGTCGCAGACTTTTGGAGGCGGGTTACCACGCGCAAGTCACGGCATCGGAGAATTCTTTTCCTTTGTTCTTGCACGACGCCGCCGGTGCGCGACACGCGTTGACCCGTTCGCCGGACGGGAAGTACACCACCAAGCGAGGCGACGAGTCGTATACGGCGGCAGAACTCTCGAGTTTAGCCCTGGCTCAACCCGAACGTTTCAGCCCAAATGTCACGTTGCGCGCCGTGGTCCAGGATTATCTTTTGCCGACCATTGCCTATTACGGCGGCGCGGCTGAGATTGCTTACTTTGCGCAAACTGCCGAAGTCTATCGACTACTCGAACGACCGATAACGCCGATTCTGCCACGCTCCAGCCTGACCATGATTGAACATCATGTTGGCCGTGTGCTGGAGCGGTATGGATTGAAACTCCAGGATTTGTTTGTGGGTCTTGAGAATGTTTTGGCCCGAGTAGTTGAAGAACACCTCGGCGCCAAGACGGCAAAGTCTTTCGCCAGGACAGACGAATCCGTTAACAGCGAGCTCGACAATCTGCGCGAGCAATTGCGCAGTATCGATCCCACGTTAGCCGACGCGCTCGAAACGGGAAGACGCAAGATCAACTATCAGCTCGAAGGTTTGCGCACGCGTTTTCATCGCTCACAAATGTCGCGTGATGAAGCAGCCTACCGGCAACTGGTGCGGGCCTTTGAACAACTGTATCCGAACAAGGAGTTGCAGGAGCGTCACATCAACGCCACTTCGCTGCTGGCCCGCCACGGCCGCTACGTTATCGATTGGATCTATAACGCCATCAATATCGGATCGAATGAGCATCAGATTGTTTATCTTTGAACGCGTCCAACTCCTTAGCAGTGCGGTGACAGGTTACCGCTTTGGTCTTAGGCGGCCTGGCGCCGAATTCTGTGAGTAGATTCAAGCGAATCGTGGTCGCGACCAGTCGCGACCGACCAAAGCGGTGACAGGTTACCGCACTCCAAAGAGTTGAACTTTCAACTTGATAGAGAGATTCCGGGCTGAGTTCTCGACAAACTCAGATTCGTCAGAACATAAAGCAATGTCCAAGATTCGCCTCCTCCCAGATCACGTCGCCAACCAGATCGCCGCCGGCGAAGTAGTTGAGCGTCCGGCCTCGGTTGCAAAAGAACTGGTCGAAAATGCGATCGATGCCGGCGCTATGCGCATCTCGATTGATGTGGAAGCGGGCGGACGCCGCCTCTTGAAGGTTTCCGATGATGGCGAGGGGATGGTTCGCGACGACTCCGTGCTCGCTTTTGAACGGCACGCTACTTCCAAGATTGCGCGGTCGGAGGATCTGGTTAATATCAGCACGCTGGGGTTTCGGGGTGAGGCCCTGGCGGCGATTGCGTCTGTGGCGCGGGTAGAACTTACGAGCAAAACTGACGATGCGGCTGCCGCGACGCGCGTGCTGATCGAAGGCGGCAAGATGCGCGACGTCAAAGACGCGGCGCACCCACGCGGCACGACAATCGTGGTCCGCGATCTGTTTTTCAACGTGCCGGCGCGCCGGAAGTTTTTGCGCTCCGAAGCTACCGAAAGTTTTCACTTAACTAATCTGGTCACTCACTACGCGCTCGCCCACCCGGAGATTGCTTTCGCTTTGACGAATAACGGCCGCGAGGCTTTGCGGACGGCGGCGGCGAAGGACTTGCGCGAGCGCGCTTATCAGATTTTCGGCGCCGAATTCCTGGACAATCTGCTCGAAGTGGGTGGCGGACATCCGCAGATTGCCCGCGTCAGCGGTTTTGTTTCTGCTCCCCGTGATCGGCGTACTTCGCGTGATGCGCAGTACCTGTTTGTGAACGGACGTTTTGTTCGCGACCGGCTGATTTCGCGCGCGCTTTCGGAAGGCTACCGCGCGATCCTTCCGCACGGCGTTTATCCGGCAGCACTCCTTTTTATTGAAACACCACTGGAAGAAGTTGATGTAAACGTTCATCCGGCAAAGACGGAAGTAAGATTTCGCCGCGCCGCCGCGGTTGCAGATGCCGTGCGCGATGCGGTTCGCAGTGCGCTCGCGAGCGCCGGTTACGTGCGCACTGAGGCGAAAGCCGAATCGCCAACCGCTGGCGATCAACCACCAGCTCAACCAGACTCCGCTGGTTTTGCTAATGCGATGTCGGCAGCGGGAGAGGCCCAGGTTAACTCGCCAGGTAGTAAGGCGGGCTTTGAGAATCTTGCTGCTGGAGAATATCGAGCAACTCAAGAAGCCGCGACTCAGCCGCGTATCGAATTCTCTTCATTGCCGATCGAGGACGAGGAAAGCTCTATAGAGAATCTAGCAGACCGGGCTCTGTTGAAGTCGGATACTGTGCGCGATCTTGAAGCGATCATGCGGCAGGCTGTTGCGTCCCACGAGGTTTCACCGGACGCTCCAATTGCAATCGATTCTGAGGGTGGCGAAGGCGTAACCGATAGGGACGACTCCTTGGAGTGCGACGGCTCGACGCCGCTTTCTAAAGCGCTGTCAAGCCAGCGCACTCCAAAAACGACCCCTTCACTGCCACCCTTGAACTCCGCGGAGAAGTTTGCGCGTGAAGTTTCAGTTGAATCGTTGTCAACGGATATTCGTCCGCTGGGCCAACTGGACGAAAGTTTCATCATCGCCACGGACAATGAAGGCTTGCTGCTGATTGATCAGCATGTAGCCCACGAGCGCATTTTGTTTGACAAGTATCGCGCGCTCGAGTCAGCGCGACTGGCGGAATCGCAACAGCTTTTGATTCCGGAAACGTTTGACTTAACGCCGGCGCAGGCTTCGATCTTCGACGCGATTGCAGTAGAGCTTGAGAGCTACGGCTTTGAGTTGATGCGTCTGTCCGGTCGCACGGTGGCGATAAAGGCAGCGCCTGCCGACCTACCGGCAGGCGAAGCCCGCAACATGCTCGCCGAGATTCTCGATACAGTTGATCAGGAAAAGAAGGGAACTGCGCGCGAGACGTTGCGCGACGACATCGCCGCTTCACTTGCTTGTCACGCAGCTATCAAGGTCAACATGCCGCTGTCGCCCGAGAAGATGCGCTGGCTAATTGATCGATTATTGAAAACGTCTTCACCCACCACCTGTCCCCACGGCCGCCCGGTAATTCTCCGCCTCGCAACACGCGACATTCTCAAAGGCTTCCACCGGATTTGACGTACATGCTTTTGCAAATTCTATTTCTGTTATCGTTTTCCATCGTCGCGCAGGCTGATTGCCGAACTGTTGATGATCGCGATAAACGCCCGTTTGATGAATTAAGTCCAATCGTTATTGATATTGACAACGATGGTAAGCCTGACAGGATTCTACCGCGCGTCCTGAAACTCAAGCCCACACTCCAGCGGCATGGCCCTAAAAGGACCAGAGAAAAGGAATCGCATTGGATTGTCTTTGATCTGCATACAAGTAAAGGTCGAAATCTGAAATCGTTCTTTCGCTATCAATACGGTTCGGATTGGGCTAACTACTGGGTTTACGCACTCGTTCCGTGCGATGTGAATGGTGATGGAAAAACGGATCTCGTCTTCTACTCCGGCGACGATGAATCGGACGACACAATTATCCTGCTCAATAAAAACGGGCGGTTCGTCGTTCATTCCAAAAAGCATTCAGAAGGAAACCCAAGCGCTAACGCTGCGAAGCCGGCGTTTCCATCACTTGCTTGAGCCCCGAAAGCGCCGTCCGATTCAGATGGATTCTTTGTATTCTTCCAGATTCTCTTGAATGGTAATCAGGAGACGGGATTTGAGGGTCCTGGGTTTGAGCTGCTCGGGCGCGACCGGCTGCCATCTCCCCGGAACCAAAACCTGCGAATCGATAAAGGCATCGAGCGCCTCCTGCAATCCGTTAACTTTAATCTTCCCCGTGATGGCAATCACTTCTTCAATGATGTAGACCAGTGCATCTCCCGTTAAGCGATGCCGGTGGTTGATGATCGCTGATCTCTCTTGCAGTGTTTTCAGCACCTGGTCAAACGGCTCACCCAACGCGGCAATCAGCCGCAGGTAACACTGCTGAAAGTTCTTGACCTGGGCGCTGCGTGAAGGCGTCAATTGCAGGTCTCTTTTTCCTACGTAAGAAGCGGCCATGACGCGCAAGAAGATATCGTCGGGCATGTAAGCACTTTCGTCATCGACGCGACTTATTGTTTGCGCCACATAATAGGCGGGCAATTGCCGTAGCAGGTTGCGGATGAGAAACACCGGCTTGTGGGTTAAGCCGTCCGGGAGTTTTTCAATACCTTTAGACACTTTGAGATCTTCAAAGTAGGTCAGAGATCTATGAAACTCCTTGATCTCTTTTCGTGCTGTCTGCATGAGCTGGTCTATTTGTTCGCGAGTGAAACCTATTCTCCAGAGGATGCGGCAGTTGCTTTCGTTCTCGAAAGCAGAATCAAACACTTTCAGACATCCAGCATCTTTGAACGCACGCAGATTCTTCTTCTCACCCGAACAAATGAAAGCCATGGCTTGAGCAAACGTTTGCACGATTAGGCGCGCCCAGTAGCGTTGTTCAGCCAGCGAAGCGGAATAACGATCCACATCCTTGAAGCGATACTTATCGTGCTTGGCGGCAAACTGCCGAATGGATCCATAATCGAGGATAGCGCCGCTCGCCAGCATGTTATCTCCGTCCCACGCCAACCAGTTGAAGATGTATTCCTCCTCGAGCAGGGCAGCCATCTTTCCATAAGAGCACGCAAGGTAATCCAGGGCCTGCTCGTATTTTGCGGTCTCGTCATCTGGTATCTGCCAGAAATTGTTCTCAACTTCCCGCTCGATGAAGTAATCTACCGACGCTTTGACTTCTGCGTGCCGGCCCTGTTTGAGATAACGAAAGATGTGCGCTGGTCGAATTAGATTAGGCGCGCTTCTGACTCCAATTGCGCTCCCATCAGAAAAGCCAATCACAGCCAGACAACGTTCGGTGGGAATACCTTGCCGGTAGAAGATCTCCGACATGACGGCGCTGCCCAGCATCTCGTCCATCTCCGCCAGTCCTGAAGAATAACCATAGCTCTCATCGCCAGTCTGGACAGCTCCGTCTGACTTCTGTGCGCCCGGACTCAAAATCGTGGCCCCGGTTCCCCGACTTGAGATGTCAAAGATCAAGTTACTGGTCCGCAAGTAACCATTCCAAATGCTTCTACCATCTCCGGAGGTCTTACCCTGCTTATTGCGGTGCTGGGTTTGCAGATAACGAGTGGCCATGTAGGACCCGGGCTTCACCGTCTCAATGGGATATTTCTTCCCAAGCTTTAGATCATATTCATTGATGATTTGAAGCGAGAAAGTTTCGAGTATGGCTTGTTCGAGGTCTTTATTAATGATACGCGGATGGTCGAAGGGGATCAGTTCCATCTCCCCCGCGAGCGGGAAATTGAAATAAAGGACACGACCCTTTAGCCGGTGGCGAGCGCGATAGTCAATATAACCATCAGGACTAACTTCCCGCCAGGGATGTGTGCCGTCTAGATCTTTGAACTTCTCATACATAGTGGATCGTTGTTATGAGAAGGGGCCAACCAGAGAGAGTGTGAAACCTAACGCCGAGAGAGTCAATCAATATTTTCTATGGGGCTTTCCGGCTACCCCGAAACGTTCCCGAAAGCGAGTGGTGATAGCTTACAGCTTGGCAAGCGTCTGCATTACCAGTTCGTGGTTGGAAAGGTCGGGGAGCAGCGCATCGGGTTTACACGCACGAATATCATCTTCGCTGTAGAAGCGGCCGGTATTTACTGCGAGTGAGCGGGCGCCGAAGTGCCGGGCACATTCAATGTCATTAGGCGTGTCGCCGATGACGATGAACTGTTCGGGCGCGAGATCGAGTTGCAGATGTTTGCGTATGCGCTCGGCGGCGAGGGCCGGAAGATCGCGGCGATCGTGCGACTCGTCGCCAAAAGCGCCGGGCAATGTAAAGAACCCGGCGAGGCCGCCGAGTTCCATTTTGAGGTAAGCCGCTGGCTCGATGTTGCCGGTTAACAATGCTGATTGGTAGCGCGGATGATCATGGACCGCTTGTAGTACTTCACGCACGCCTGGTAGCACTTCAAAAACCTGTTCACCGTTGCCGGTGAATTTGCGCATCGCTTTCATGTAACTCTCGCGCAGTTCGTGAACCCGGTCACGAATGTGCTCATGTGTGAAGCCCTCATGCTTCAGAGCTTCGCCAACTATTTGCAGGTCAGTCATGCCGGAGACCTTCATCTGCGGTAGCCGACCGGCAGTGCCGAAGACTTCCTTGAGCATCGGAACGGTGTAATCCTTAAACGACCCAGCGCGTGTTGAGCGCATCAGCGTGCCGTCAATGTCCCAGAGCAGGATGCGGAGGGATGAGGGCGGACGGATGAAGGATGAAGAAGATATTGTCGCAATCGTGTTATCACTCATAAACGTAGTCTACGCCGCTTCAGGAAGTTAACCGCAAAGAACGCAAAGGGCGCAAAGGACGCAAGCAAAGTGCGCGGCGAATCAATCTCTTTGCGCACCTTTGCGGTTTTGTCTTCTCAGTAAACATGGATCCGCCTGCTACCGCAGGCGGTACTGACGCGGTTCCGAGCGCATCCTTTCACTCAATGACCGCCAGCACATCACCGGCATTCACGGTTGCGCCGGTTTCGGCGTTAATCGAAATTACTAATCCGCCTTTGGGCGCCTTCATCTCGTTCTGCATCTTCATCGCCTCGACGACGATGATGCCGGCACCGGCTTCAACTTCCGCGCCGGGTTTTACCAGGACTCTTACAATCTTGCCCGGCATAGGTGAAACGATTTGAGCCGAGCCGTGATCATCCGCGCCGGTGGTAGGCGCGCTGCGAAGGCGCTTCGGATCAATCACTGTTATTGCATAAACATTGCCGCGAAGGGATACCTCGAAAGAATTGTGGGAGTCGCGCTTCGCTCCAACCCTGCATTTGTAAACATTCGAGCCATGCATTAACAGGTATTCGCC
Organism: Chloracidobacterium sp. UBA6041; assembly: GCA_002427845.1. GTDB lineage: Bacteria > Acidobacteriota > Blastocatellia > Pyrinomonadales > Pyrinomonadaceae > PSRF01. The sequence goes on from DIYZ01000195.1 coordinate 29,621, forward strand.
CGGAGCCAGCTCGCGAACCTCTACTTCGTAGCGCCTCCCATCAATTTCAACAGAGCCGACTCCATCTGCGACATTCAACGAGACCGCATATTCGTGATTTGATAATTGCGCTTTCAGCTTCATTTCGAACTTCAAATCGAAACAGTCCGCTACTCACTATCTCGAAGTCGCTTGCCGCGAACACTCATCCGGGTCCTGGCCCCATGCAACGAAGCGCGGCCAGACATCTTCCAGCGGTTTTGCGCGTCACCAGAAGCGTGACGACTAGCAGATGCATCCCGCTGCGACTTGAGGTAATGAATGGAAGCCGCCACCGTCGCGAGATCCTGTTTGATCTGTTCTTCTCCATCAGTGTCTTCAACAAGACGCGCGGCCTTGCGGCGTTCCTCAAAACGCGAAATGAAAGCGGTATCCAGACTGCCGGCTCTGAACTCTTCGTCTCGAACAACTTCGCGGAAGAAGGGAAGCGTCGTTTTGATACCATCCACTTCATACTCATCCAGCGCGCGTCGCAAACGATCAATGCTTTCCTGTCGCGTTCGTCCCCAGGCAGCAAGTTTTGAAATTAGCGGATCGTAGTAAATGGAAACTTCGGAGTTGACTTCAACACCGCTGTCATCGCGTATGCCTGGGCCAGATGGAACGCGCAAATGGCTAATGCGTCCAGGAGAGGGAAGAAAGTTATTGCCAGGATCTTCGGCGTAGACGCGGCATTCGATGGCGTGGCCGTGCCATTGGATATCTTCCTGGTTGACGGAGAGTCGTGCGCCGGCAGCCACGGCGATCTGCTCGCGAACAAGATCGATTCCCGTTACGAGTTCAGTAACCGGATGTTCAACCTGCAAACGCGTGTTCATCTCCAGAAAATAAAATTCGCGAGTGGCGTCGGCGACAAGAAACTCCACCGTGCCCGCGCCCACATAGTTGACCGCGCGCGCCAGCTTAACGGCAGCCGTTCCCATGCGATCTCGGAGTTCTGAGTCATCAATTGGTGACGGACACTCTTCGATAACTTTTTGATGCCGCCGTTGAATCGAACATTCCCGTTCGCCGAGGTGAACAACATTGCCCTGCGTGTCGGCAAAGATCTGGATCTCAACGTGACGCGGGCGTGCAATTGCCTTTTCGAGATATAAAGAAGAATCACCAAAAGCCGCAGCCGCTTCGGATTTCGCATTATCGAAAGCTGAGCGCAACTCATTTGCAGACGCAACCAGTCTCATGCCTTTGCCGCCGCCGCCCGCGGCAGCCTTCAGCATTACGGGATAGCCAAACTGCTCTGCCGTTCTCTCGGCTTCTGCCACCGAGCTCAAGGGCTCGACGGTGCCGGGAACAATCGGCACACCCGCTGCGACAGCGGCCCGCCTGGCGCTTGTTTTGGAACCCATGATTTGTATCGCCGCCGGGTTTGGCCCAATAAAGGCCAAGCCCGCTGCCGTGACGGCCTTAGCGAAGTCAGCATTCTCGGCCAGGAATCCGTAGCCCGGATGAATCGCTTCGGCGCCGGTTGTCTTTGCCGCTTTGATGATGGCATCAATTTGCAGGTAGCTTTGCACTGATGGCGCTGGTCCAATACAGGCCGCTTCATCGCAAAGCCCTACATGCACCGCTTTCGCATCCGCCTCTGAGTAGACGGCGACGGGCGAGATAGCCAGATCGCGGCAGGCGCGAATTATTCGCACAGCGATCTCACCGCGGTTAGCAATCAGGATTTTGCGAAACATGACAAGTTGCAAAGAGTAAACAGTAAACAGCGAACAGCAGACAGTGTTCGGTCAACTCTTGAACGTAAGGCTCTACAAAGAACAACGCCCTGCAGAGTATACAGGGCGTTGTTCTGAGCAGAAACTAAGTGGGTCTTTTAGGGTTGACGTTTTTGCGTGGCTGACGTGGTGCTTGAAACGCGTCGCAAAGTTTCAGAAGCATTGGTGATCACTCCATCGCGAACAAGCAGATCATCTTCAGTGCCCATAAGGTTATCAGGCCCGGGCAGGCGCAGATCATAATTTGTGAATGACAGGCCCTCGCCAAGCGAGTCACTGAGTGAGTCATCCGTAGCGGTATTGAGCGACGCATTGCGAATCACAGCCCCCCGTAATGTGCGCGGCTTCTGCTTCGGCAAGGCGGCAACATCTGCCCAGGGTCTATAGGCATTGGTATACGCCAGCGGATCGAGGCTATTCAACGCGGCAGCGATCGATCCGTCAGGATCAGGAACCTGGCGGAGATCACTTAGATCATTCGGCATTTTTCCGAACTTCTCGCGATACTGAAAAAATGCTCGGTCAAAAGTGTAGCCCAGCGCATACTGTCCTGCCTCGATCCCCCATTGGCGATGACGCAAACGTTCCGGCACAGTCACGCCAATCATGACCAAGATCGATAGCGGAACTGCCAATGAAGCCGCATAACCTCTGCGGGCGTACCGCAGGCCGCAAAAGTCTGAGGGCAACCGGACGATCGAGCGATATAGTTTGCGGCTTCCAAATAAAACAAAGAGCGTCGCCGGAATGGCTACCCACTTGAGACGCCAGGACGCGGTTTCAGCGGCGGCGACCCATGACCAGAAGCTAAAAGAGAAGGGCACACGTTGCGCGAGAGCGATAATGGTTTCTACAAAAAACACCAACACCATCAGGGCTCCGGCAACCGTCAGCACTAGCGAGCGACCATAGGATGGAAGTTCGTGTTCGGGTCGGGGCAGGGGCTCGCCAACGGCGCGCGCACCACAGCCCGAACAGGCGTCGCCGACAGTCCTGTTCAGGATGTAGACAGACTTAAAACCGCAGCAGGGACAAATCGTCACGATGTTCTTCTACCTCAAATGCTAACAGCAATTGAATGTCGTGGGGGTGTCTAACTAGCTTTGTGTACCAATTGTTCAGCTCGTCGTTCAGGCCCGGAGTTAGATACGGAAATAGCGGATTGCGCTTCTTCTTCACTTTGTTTAGTCCCGGTTTTGGTCAACTCATACCAAGTGTGATACATGCGATGAGCGAACGTCCAGTAGGAACCAACTGCAAGTACCCACAGGACTGCCGGCATTCGGTTAGCGAAGAAGTTTGTCGAACCCGGATGAGTGCTTAAGGCGCCAATGATAAAAAGAACTACCCGCTCTGGACGGCGCAGGAATCCAACATCGCATTTAGGAATCAGACTTTCGGCCCGCGCGCTGGCGTAGCTTACCATAACTGACCCCATTAGTCCTGCTCCGGCAAGAAAAACGTTTAGGGTGGAATGAAACTCGGTTTCCCGTGCATAAAAGACCATCAAACCGACAAATACGACCATGTCTGAAAGGCGGTCGAGGGACGAATCCAGGAAGCCGCCAAAGCGAGTGACACGACCTGAAAGACGCGCCACCTGTCCGTCCAGCATGTCAAAAAGATTGGCTACGATCAGCACAACTCCCGCCCAGAAAAACCTGCCGTAGCCGAAGAGCAGACCAGACCCGACGTTTATGGCAACGCCGATAACGGTGAGTATGTTTGGATTGATGTGGCCGTAGGCAAGCCAACGCACCATCGCGTCGATGATTCTTTGCGCCCCGCGGCCAATGCCACCGACGAACATTTTCTGGTCGAATTCTCCTTTACGCCATTATGCCGAAAACTTTTCTTACTTTACAGTCTTTCGGCACAACAAGCGGCGAATTTTAGGGAGCGGTCGTAGCGCTGTCAAGGTAGAGTTTGAGCGAGTTTTGGACCCAAATTAACCGCAAAGAGCGCAATGATTCCGCAAAGGTTCGCAAAGAACTTTCTTTGCGGTTCTTCGCAGTATTACTTCGCGCCCTTGGCGGTTTATAAAACCCCTGCAAGCCGTTCAACCCTTGTTTTCTATCGCATCATGAATAGTAATCAATCGCCTGATTTCAAAGTTGCGCGCGCCCGCGGGAGTGCGCACGACGACTTCGTCACCTTCCTCCTTGCCCATTAAACTTTTACCCACAGGTGAAGTAGTAGAGATAAAACCTTGCTGCGGATCACTTTCTTCCGGAGTGACCAGACGGTAGGTGACCTCTTCATCGCGTTCACCGTCATAGAGCATCAGGGTCGAACCATAACCGGCTTTGTCGTGCGAGATTTTCGAAAGGTCAATCGAGGAGATCTCGCTAAGTCTTTGGCGCAACTCAACGATGCGCGCCTTAACCATATTCTGACGGTCGAGAGCGGCACGATATTCAGAGTTTTCGCGGAGGTCGCCAAACTCGAGCGCGCGCTTTATCTCTTTTGGCAGATGAACGCGCAACTCCGATTCCAGCTCGTCCAGTTGGGTTTGAAGTTTTTGTTTGATATCTGCGGACACTATTTGCTCACTTTCAGCGTCTGGAGTCTGGAGTCTAGAGTCCGAGTCGATGCGCTTCTTTTCCGAGACCGCAGACTCCAGACTCCAGACTCCAGACTTCTCTTAGTGCTGCCGATGATAACTAGCTTCGTCGGGAGCACCAAAGGATATTCCCGTATCCCGGGCGGTGCGCACCAACTGGCCATTTGCCGGTACTGTCTTAACATTTGCGATTGCCTCGCTGATGGGCACCGTGATGACGTCGCCTGCCTGGAGGGCTACCATCACCCCGCTTTTTCCATCCACGACCGCGCGCACGGCGCAGGATCCGTAATTAGTTGCCAGCATGCGATCGAAAGCGTTGGGCCGGCCGCCTCGTTGCAAGTGACCCAGCACGACGCAACGCGTTTCCTTACCGGTCAGGGCTTCCAGTTCCCTTTGACAGTAAGCGCCGATACCACCGAGGCGCGGCGCATGCTGCCGGTCGCCTTTGTCCTGGTAAATTAGCTCGTGGCCCGTCTCAAGTGCTCCCTCGGCAACAACGATGATACTGAAATTCGATCCCGCGGCATCACGCGCGCGTATTCTGTCGGCAACCGATTTCATGGTGAACGGAATTTCCGGAATCAGAATAACGTCCGCGCCGCCGGCGATTCCGGAATGCAGCGCGATCCATCCGGTATGACGGCCCATCACTTCGAGGATCATCACTCGTTCGTGTGACTCCGCAGTTGTGTGCAGGCGATCAAGCGCGTCAGTTGCGATGTCGAGCGCGGTGATGAAACCGAATGTTAGCTCGGTGCAGGCGAGATCGTTATCGATAGTTTTAGGAACCCCGACGACTGAAACTCCGCGCCGGTCAAACTCTGCCGCGATGGTCAGTGTGCCCTCGCCGCCCAGGACGACGAGCGCGTCAATGCCCAATCTGCCAATATTCTCAACTGCTTCGTTGTAAACAGCGTCGCATTTCGTCACGCCACCTTCAGCACTCCGCTCGACAAACTTTCCGCGGTTGCGTGTTCCGAGAATGGTGCCGCCGCGCGGCAGCAGGCCCCGGACATCGGCGACTGTAAGCGGGCGTGTTTGGGTCTCGTCTAACAAACCTTCGAAACCATCTTCAATGCCAATCACGTTCATCCCGTATTGACCGGTTGCCGTTGTCACTACCGCGCGAATCACGGCGTTGAGGCCTGGAGCATCGCCGCCGCCAGTTAGTATTCCGATGGTGTTGTGCATAAAAATGTTTAGATGCGGGACTTGTCCCGCTCAAATCGATTTTGCGGCCGACAAGTCCGTCTTCTAAACGATATCGCCCTCACCTCTCAAGACAAGTTTTTCACGCGCGGCGGCTCGTGGAACTCACCATACTCGGGATATTCACGTGTCATAATCTGCCCCGGCCGCGTGTTCTCGGTTAACAGCTTCAACGCGTCTCGCAGTACCTGGCGTTGCAACTCACGCATGCCCGGCTTACCCAAACTATTTCCGATCTTGAAGCCGTTCGGGTATATAGCCCGTGGCGGTCGCATTTGCGCCGAAACTTCGGGACTGACGGTAATCAAAACCGTCGGTATTCCTCTCATTTCAATTTCCCGCTGAACCGCGACGACCGTGCGGTGACAAACACTTGGTCAACCGCCGGTCAGCACCACCACGTCGGCGCGCGAAGCCTTATCAATGTCGTTAGCAATCTCGCGAGCAGTGCCTTCATACATTGCCTTGAGTTGCATTGTGTAACCCATATAGCCGATATGCTGTTTAGCGATGCCGCCAATGAAACCTTCCGCCTGGAGATCGCGAAGCACATCGATCGGAAACACTACGTTGATATCTTTGTCGGCGTCGCTGTGGTCGTAGTGATGATGAGTTACCATTAGCCGGGCAGAGTCAACGTCTTCAGGAATGACGCGATATCCCAGATCGCCCAACTCGTCTGCAATGTTGAACGGTTCCTGATCCTGCAGATGAACGCCGCCGGCAGTGACCAGCGCGACAGTGCTTTTGGCGAGTTCACCTTCGAAGGGCGTGAACGGAACACATTTTCTGGAGATGGACATAAACAGTTGCCGGATGTCAGATGTCAGACATCAGATAAACGAAGTACCACATCTGGTCTTCACCAAGACGTTAGATGCTAGACATCGATCAGGCAAAGGCCCTGAAGATATCTAACATCTAATATCCGACATGTGCTTTCACAGCTTGCGCAAAACCTCAAACAGGTCCTCGTTGTCCGGCTGGTCCGCAATGTTGTGGATGTCTTTATAGGCTATCTTGCCTTCCTTATCCACAACGAAAATAGCGCGCTCGCTGATGCCATCATTATCGCGATACGCACCGTATTGTTTTGCGACTTCGCCTTTCGGATAGAAGTCGCTCAAAAGATCATAGGACAGACCGCCGAGACTCTTGGCCCATGCGGTGTTGCAAGGAACGCTGTCAACCGATATGCCCAGGACCTGGGCATCGTAGCCTTTAAAGCGTTCAAGGTCGGCCTCATACGCAGGCATCTGCGCCGTTCAGACTGGCGTCCAGGCCAGCGGATAAAACGCCAGCACTACATTGTTCTTGCCGCGGAAGTCTGAGAGCTTCACCTTTTTTCCTTTGTCGAGGTGACTTGGCAACTCAAAGTCCGGCGCGGTATCGCCAACTTCAGGCATGGAGAATCCTCCCTTTCGAAAGTTTTTTTTGCGGGGGCGAAATTAGGGGGTTAAACCTGACTAGAGTAATGGACGGAGTGTGCGAATTCAAGCTGCTTTGTTGCTGTAGCGTGATTCGTTAAGGTGCGCAGTAAACGGGAGGCTCACTTATGGCGAATATATTGAGGAAGTTGGTGGTTGACCCTCCGCGTGTTGCTCGCGTAGCATGTGCGCAGGATGAACATAAAGTTATAATTTCGCAGTTTGGCCGCGTAGTTTCAGGCAATAAGGGCGTTTGAACTTGGAAATTGACGACGACGCAAAAGAGATCGTTCGCGAAATTGGTACGGCGATTAACGAGTCGGTAGAAAACTCATCAAAGGTCGCTGAGGCAATCGAACGACTGCGAGATGCGGGCTATGAGATGGAGTTGACGCTGCGGCTGGAAATCGGCTTGCGTCCTCATTCCGGCGAAGGAGACGGCGAGGAAGGCAACACGACTCTCGATCTTACCGATGAGGATGTCCAGGTGTTACAGCGAATGAAGATTCGCATAGACCCCGAGGAAAAGATTTAGCAAAGAAACGAGCGAACGCAAATTGGCCCCGTCGCTTATGAAAGTGCGGGGCCTTTTTCTTCTGCGAACCTGTCATTCCCTAGCCTGCTGCATCAAGGCCCAAAGCGCTTTTGATACTCGCCGGAGGTGATGAAGGCCTTCACCATCTCAGCGTTAACAAAGTTTCCGTTGAACTGATTCAATTTTCCTAACCAGAAATTGTAGCCTGCAAAGTCCAGCGTGGCTTCCGGAGGATCATTTGGATTGCGCCGCAGGTAGCCGAAATACTGCATCAACACAAACGCCTTATTGAACTGGCGAGTACTAAAGATTCCGTTTTCCGAAATCGTCCGCAGCACCTGCGCGCGCAAAGTCGGTGACGCCGGCGCGGGCGACAATTGCGCGACAAGCGCATCTCGTTCGCCGGCACTCAGCGAACCGCTCGATCCGGGAATGTTCGGATCAAATGTATTTGCATTGAGCTTGTCCACGAATTGCGCCGCCGTCAAAGTAATCGGATAGGCCGTTGGGGCAAGAAAAGCAGGGCGCTGGACGAAGTCGTCAAAGAACCTTTGCTTGTTGGCTTCCAACTGCGCATCCGCACCAGGCTGACCAATGACAACACCCCTGCCAATCTCCTGTGTGTCTGGTAAGAAGGCGCGCAACTTCAGGAACTCGCCGGAATTGAACGCGGCCTGGTTTGCCTTATAGACCAGATAACCGGTTTGCTGAAACTCGATGGAGACGAAGAACGCTGCCGACACATTTATTCGTCTGACCTC
>DIYZ01000103.1:0-4635 GCA_002427845.1 Chloracidobacterium sp. UBA6041
AGAGCGTTGTATGGTCTTGAGGCCTCGATGATGTGAGAGTGCGAGCAGCTGACGCCGGTGGTTGCGATGACCCGAGCTTTTGGCCGGAACCTTACAAGCGTTTCTGCTTTGAGTGCTCCTTCGGTAATGACGACTGTTCCACCGGGCGGATAGTCTCGTGGCAGGAAAGTGAAGTGTATAGGCGTGCCAGAACTGGTGCCGCGGCGTTCGAGGGGAGAGGCGAGCCATCGGTATTTCTTTTCGCCGGTGGGGATGTCGTTCGGGTGAAGTCTAATTTGACACGCCTGGATCAGCCCTTCTGAATCTTTGTAGGGTATTACAAGGATTGGCATTCGGTAGTTGCGCGGTTTCCAGATATGGACCATACCAGAGGGGTCTTGCCAAAAGCCTGGTATGCCGACAACGCCGGCGCGTGAATGGAGTTTGCCGTATACGGGGAAAGTATCGAGTACGAACTTACGCAAAGCAGATGCAAGGGCTGCACGTTCTTTCTGTGTTGGTGGGAGAGCGCCGTAATTCTTAGCGTGGTGTTCGAGCAGGCCACGCGAGTACAGGCCGCCGGGGCCGGTGACGAGCTGTGCGTGGTAGCTGGAGGCGGGTGAGATTTTGATTAGTTCCTGAAAAACGGCGTCGCGGATCTCAAGTGGAGCGAGTGGTATCGAAGGTGGGGCAGGGCGAACGTTTTGGTGAACGGCTGGAGTAATAGCGATATCTGTGTGCACGTGAATGTTGCCGCCGTTTTTTGATTCTCCGCGGTAAGTTGAGCCGTCACTTATCCACATACAAATGGAAGTACGTTCGTCGGTTGAGTAGCCGCAGTAATAAGGTCTGCCGCAAATGCGGCACGGGCGCTTCTTGCTTACGCGCTGGAAGCCGCCGGAGACCAATGGAGCACGAGTTCCGAGGTTCCTTGAGGTAGAACGGTTTTTGTTGACTTGCGCGTTGGGCATCGGAGATCTGGAGTGTTTGACAGGGCCGTTCGGATTTTGATGGCTTAGGTGTTGTCCGCCGAATCTTTATTTCTTGGGCTTTATTCTTTCAGATGAATAAGGGCTACACGCGCTCGTGTCTTTGGTTGCGTTGTCCATAGTGGGGCCTCAACAGCGACTACGTCCGCAATCGCGGCAAACGTAGCAGCCTCCAGAAAACTCTACCTGTCCTCCGCATTCGACGCATTTTCCGATGATGCTGTGCATGCCACTTGCCTGTTTTGACTGGATATCTGATGTAGCTTTATTAGCTCGTGCAGAATCCATCTGCCCGGCTAAACGGCGTTGCATGATGAGTAGACACTCAGCGATGGCTTGCTCAGGGGAAGTAAGCAGCCGTTGGTTGAACCAGACGGAGTGAGTGCCGGTGGTAGTGTCGAGCATGTGCGCGACTTCCTTAACGTGAAAGCCTCCGCGCAGCATTTTCGAGGCTAGTTTTCCAACGCTTGATGAGATTGGTCCAGTGACAAATATTTCCTGGATTTGCTTACCGTTGTGATTAACAGTCACGTAGAGTCTTTGACCGTCGAATTCAATCTGCCAGGTTGATCCGGAGAGTTCCTTGGGGCGGTCCTCTCGATCGGGAGCCGAATCGATCATGGCAGCCGTTTCCGGGAGTTCGGAAAGTGATGGGATGGGATCTGCGATCATTTCCTTGGGCTGCGCGTGCTTTTTCATGCTGGTGAGGACTTGTTCGTCGCGAGAGCCGTCGCGATAGTAACTGACGGCTTTGCAGCCGAGTTGTCGAGCGAGCATGTATAGCTCGCTTACCGATTCGAGCGTGTCGTCTTTTGCACCGTTGCAGGTCTTGGAAACAGAGTTGTCTACATTGAGCTGGGTGGCTGCGAGTACCTGTACGTGTTGCTCGGAGCTGATGTCCATCGCAGAAATGAAATGAGCAGGAAGCTCGCTTAAGTGTTCGACAACATAGGCGGCGCGCGTTCGATTGAGATCTGGTCTGTCTGGTCGACGTGGAGTCCGAGCGCCTCGGCGGCGAGGGGATGTACGTAAGTGCGAGTGCCGATAGTGTCTTTGCGGACGTAGGCCCAGGAAAAGTTTGGCTCTACGCCACTCGAGGTTTCTGCAACGAGCGAGATTGTGCCTGTAGGTGCGCAGGTGGTTGTCTCGTAGTTGCGAGGAGTTAAAGGTACTTCGGGCGAAAGTCCAATAGTGTCGTAGATAAATTCCTGGTAGGCCGGCCGGTTCTCTTCAAATTCGGGGAAAGCGCCTTTTTCCAAGCCGAGCTGAAGACTCTTATTCCAGGCTTCATAGCGTACAAAGCCCATGACCTCGTGCATAAGAGAGCAGGATTCCGGAGAGCCGTAAGTGATACCGAGTTTCAAACAGAGGTCGGCGAAGCCCATGATACCGAGCCCCACAGGTCGAGTGTGCTTGACGGTCGCTTCTATTTCAGGAAGTGGCCAGGTGCAGGTATCAATAACGTTATCCAGAAACTGCGTGCTGGTGTGGACGACGTGGCGCAGGTGGTTCCAGTTGATATTGCGGCGACCGCGGTTGTCGGTGTCGTGAAACTTGCTGACGTCGATCGAGCCAAGGTTGCAGGAGTTGTTGGCGTGCAGGAATTGTTCGCCGCAGGGGTTACACGAGTAGATCGGTCCCATTGAGGCCATCATATGGTTGTGGCGATTTACTTCGTCGATGAAGGCGATCCCGGGTTCGGCATACTTGTGCGCGCTGGCAATAATGCGATTCCAAATGTCGCGGGCATAGATCATCCCTGGGCTGGGAGGCGTGACTTTCTTGTAGCCGGTCAGGTCCTGTTTAAGGAAAGCGTCACGGTCGCAAAAGATCAGTGGGTCCGGGGCGAAGCATGGGAAGTTATCTTCGCGAACGTAAATGGCGTAGTCGTCATCGGCGACAGGATCATAGATTGCCTGGGTCCATGGTCGACTATCGAACTCGAGTTGAAACCATTCGTTGTTGTCAACGGCGGCGAGAAAGTTGTCCGTGACGTTGACCGAGATATTGAAGTTAACTAGGGAGTGCTGATCGTTCTTGGCGTGGATAAAGCGGAGAATGTCGGGGTGGGTGACTCGCATCATTCCCATATTCGCGCCGCGGCGAACACCGCCTTGTTTCACGACATCGGTTACCTGATTGACGATGTTCATGAAAGAAACGGGCCCGGAGGCTGTACCGTGTCTCAAGCTGACAGTGGCGCCAGCGGGGCGCAGGGACTCGTAAGTCATGCCGGTGCCGCCGCCGGTTTGATGAATCATCGCGGTAACCTTGGCATGGTCCATGATGCCGGCAATGGAGTCGGGAATTCCGAGAACAAAGCAAGCGGCAAGCTGGCCATTGTCGCGGCCGGCATTTACGAGGCAGGGAGTGTTCGGCAAAAACTCGCGGTTGAGCATGATCTCAGTCATTGCCTGATGGAACTCATTATGCTTTGCCTGGTCCGTTTCGGCCTTTGAGACGTGATCGACAACGCGCTTGACAATATCGGGCCATTCCTCGATTGGGTTGCCGTTCAGGTCTTTAACCGAGTAGCGCTTGCTCGCAACTTTCCTGGCGTTAAAGCCCAGGGTCCGCGATTTGAGTTGTCTCTCAGTGGGAGTGAAAGAGGCCTCAGGGGTTTGCTCGATGACGGTACTCATACTTTTCTAGTTACTTTCCCTTTAGCTGGCTGCCGTTTGTGCTTGCGAGACGTATTGCTCGGTTTGTGGGCGGTAGCTGCCCGCCCTTTTTCTGTCCACGTCGTGATCGATGATGGTTATTGATCCGTTACACCTCGGATAATCCTCGCAGCCGAAGAATTGTTGTTGATTGTCGCGGCGTTCGCGCAAGACAAGAGGCTTCTTGCAGTTTGGGCATCTCGGGCGCTGGTTGACGAGAACGAGGGCTTCACCGGAGGCGCGCCGGAGTCGACGACGCCAGTTTCCGGTCATGCGGAGATCTCCAGACCACATTTTTATAACCTCGCTGCCGTTGGCGGTGAGGTCCGGGTTTTTGCTGTCATCAAAGACTGAAATGTTAATGGTGTCTCCGTCAACGTTCGGATAAATTCGCGCGCTGAGCTTGGTTTTCGTGACTCGGTAGATCCAGTGATAGCCGTGTTCGGTATCCTGCAGTTTGCGGTAGTTCGGCGGTAGGTTGTATTCAATCGCACGAAAGACAGACGGCAATGGCGAGTATTGCCGCTGTGTTGTGGTGGGTGGTCCAGCGCCTGTGGCTGCGTTGTTGGGTAGAGTTTGTTCAGAAGCTACCATAGTGATTTCTTACCTCTAGCCAGCCGTTAGTAGCGTTGGCGCATTCCTTCTTCGATACGGCGGTCCATATCCCTGGCTACGCCGCTGACAATGGTTGAGATTTCGCGGAGATGGGCGGCCTCGAGATTCGCGTCTTTGATCTGGCCGGCGGCAGTTGTAGTACTGCCGAATTGAACCTGGTTGGCTTGCACTTCAAGGGAGTACGCCTGATCGATTCCGGCTTTGGATATAGCTGCGCCACGGTTAGCGCCGCCGGCGGCGGTTCCGGCTCCGGCATTGATGGCTGATACGTTGCCATCGAGCTGTGCCTTGGTGGCGGTTTCCATGTCGCTCTGATAGGTGAACTGACTTTTTTGTACGGTGTTCGCGGTGGCTGTTTCGTTCTGTATGGTGTTGGTGGAAAACTCGTTGTT
>DIYZ01000103.1:4866-9203 GCA_002427845.1 Chloracidobacterium sp. UBA6041
ATTTCCTGCTTGCGAGCCCTTGCTTCGCTGGCAATGCGGACCGACTCTGCCCCTTGTGAGATGCCCGTCTGGGTGTTGGCTTGGTTGGCGCGAGCCCACATTTGACGATTCGTATCGGCAACCTGTGCGTGCGTGGCGGCGACGGTGAAGTTAGCACTTGATTGGGCCATGCCGCGCGCTGTTTGAGCGCCGCCGGCAATTGCCGCCAGAGTCGCTTGTCTATTGCCTTCAATGTTCGCGTGCCCGGAAATCTGTCTTGCGTTAGCGCCGAGGTTAGAGGCATCGAGCGAACCTTTAGCTCTGGTCATTTCAGCTTGGTATCCGCCCTGGGTTTGTGTGTTCTCTGCCTGGCGCTGTAATGCCGCGCCTGTTTTCAGACCGGTGAATTCGACAGCTGAGCCGATGATTGCGGCCATCCATCCAGAGGCGGTGCTCGAAACAGCCTCGAAGAGCTGGCCGGTGGCGATGCGATAGGCCAAGTATGGGGAAAGCCAAAGCATCATGCCGTTGATGAGCATGATGCAGAGCGTGACGATAATTATCAGAGTGGGATCGTAGCCATTGTTCTTGATTATCTGTGAGGTACGCTCGTCTATAGTGTAAGGAGCGGCGCCGTCATAAAGCGATAGTCCAAAACTGCCGACCGTATACGCGATGAAGGTGAGGGTGTCGCGCACAACCGGGAAGATCATTGTGAAGACGACGGTTCCCCAGATGAATGGGTAGGAGATTCGTTCGGCGAGTTTTTTGTCGACAGCGACGGCGACCATGAAGGGTACTGCGAGCCGGAGGCCGATCATGATGAAGCCGCTTAATACAAGAAGGAATATCTCCCCTGCCTGAAGTATGCCTCGCGCAAGGTTAAGGCCGAAGAAAAGCTTGGGCATGGACCATGAGGTCATGTCGGTTGCGCCTTCGATAGCTTTCAGACCATTCACCTTGCCGTCGCCGGATTCATGGTCTGTGAGGATACCGACCCAGCCGTATTCGCCGGGCTCGATATAGGCTGGTTGAATGAAAACGTTCTTTTCGTCTTTGATGATGAAGTGGCCCTGGACAAACGCGTAGTACTGATCGTTGAAGGCTGTGCGCTTTTCCTCGATCATCGGTTCGATCGGGATGGTTAATGTGCGTCCGATTTTATAGAGAGTAGAAATTGCAGCAGGCGCAATTGCGAAGAGGGCCATGCAAAACACGGCACGGCCAAACCAGTAATAGAGTTCGCTCGAAGCGCCGTCGTTTTCCCGGATGATTCTGATAAAGGAAAAGAGAAGGACGATGCTGGCAAGGATCATTGCCAGGAAGCTGAATTTTTCTAAGAGCGGTTTTTCTATCTGTCGGCGCATGTAAGGAACGAGTTCTCGCACGAGATTCATCAGGGTGACCATCTGGGCGCTTGATTGGCCGGCTTCCCAAGGAGGCGACGTAGGCGATGGAGCCGATGCCGGCGGCGGCGTAGCGGACTGGGATGGGTCGCCATTGCCTTGGGCAAAACAGGGTGGTGTGAGGATGAACAGAATGATTGTGAGTAACACAATGGTCGCAACGGGAATCGGGTGGCGCCAGGGATTAAGTCTAGCTGTAGTTGGCTGTAGGACTGTCATCCTGTTCCTTTTCAGTTCGGCTTACGTTGTTCGGTGTCGAAGCAATGTATGTCCGCGAGTTACTGCCTAGTTATTACCATCTGCGGGATCGTCGTCGATGCCTTCGTCCTTCTCGAATGTCTTGTCAATTTCGTCGAGTATGTCTTTACGTACGGGGACCGTAGCCTCCCAGGCTTTGTTTGTTTGGTGGACCTGTTGGCCGTAGTCGGCGCGGGTCTCAAGCTGAATGCCGTACTGTTGAGTTTTAGCGGCGAGCTTTTCTGTTAGATCGTTGATCTGAGTTTTGATCTGCTCGATCTGAATTTTGGTGTTAGAGATTTGAGTTTGAATGATGCCGAGTGAATGGCGCTCGTCCTCAGGCTTGGCCATCTCGGTGGTTAGCATGTTTTCATACTGTTTGAGAACGGCTTGCGCTTCGGCGAGACGGCCGTAGCCATTTTGGAGCTCGTAACGGAGACGCTCGAACTCGTTGTCCATATTTGCGAGACGTTCGATGTTGGCCACGGTGTCTTGTGACGAGCGGCCAATGGAGTTGCGCAGGTACTCTTCGAGATCCTGCAGATCTTGTTGCGGGTTAAAGATGCCCGCCTTGAGTCTTGAATCGAGGGAGCGTACCGCTCGGATACGGCATTGGACCATGTTTTCAATTTGCCGTTTAAGCATATAGATCTGGCGCACGGTTTGCCCGATACTCGCGATGCTCGATACGAGGCTCTTGTTACGGGCTAGTTGCTTGTCGATGGTGGTGAGGATGCCGCCCAGACTGGTGACCTGCTTCACCGCTTTGTCATACATCTGGGAGTAGTGCTCTACGGTCTGGAGCCAGAAATCAATCTCTTTGGCGAACTCCTGGATCTTGAGCGCGTACGCTATTGGGTCGTGAGTGATCCATTGGGCCTTGGCTGGCTGGGCCGGGGTGATGATGAGGCCGAGTAGTAGGCCGATGAGGAGTTGTCTGGTGAATGATAGATGGCGCATTTGTAGGTGTACCTCTTCCGGAAGTTCGGTCTGTTCAAGCTACTCGTAATTCGTTGGTTAGTTCGGACTCGTCAATGTCAGTGAGCCCTTGGGCGGTTAGGCCTCGCGGATAGCGTTCTGAGAGCCAGGCGATGACTACAGCCATAGGCCACATGGGCTTAATGCTTTGAACCCGAGCGCGTGCGTTGCGCTCGTCAGGGTTGGTGGTGAAGGTCCAGAGTTCGCTTGGGGAGAGATCTATCTGGAGCATTTCCACAACCTTGTCCTGTCCGGAGCCAAAGACGCCGAGGAACTGCGCGTGTTCGCCTGGTACGTTCTTTATCCCTTCAATGCAGGCATGAGCTGCGGGCGACAGGCCGGTTTCGGTTATTAGCCTGGTGTAGTCGCCAACCTGCTTGCCGATAAGCTTGACGCCGGCGGTTTTGGCGAGAGCGACGCCTATCGGGTTAGGAACATCCTTGCTTCCGGTAAAGTCCTCGTAAGCATGGGAGGCGAGCAAGGTGACAGCGTTTTCCTTGCCGCCGGTGCGGGCGGCGCGTTCAATGACGTCGAGAATGAGCGGGTAGTGTTTTACCACTTCCCACATTTCATCAAAGGCGAGTAGGACCGGAGAGCGAGTACCGTCCGCGTTCAGGCGGCCAATGGAACGCATTACGTACGCGGCGATGCGAAAAGCCATTGACTGCCGCACGCGATCGGGCAGGTTTTGCAGCGAGTCGATTTCATAAACATCGAGTTGCGATTCAGCGAGGAAGTCGGCGTGCGTGGGCGCGTCAATCCACGGGTCATCTCTAAATGATTCGAGCGAGATGCGCAGAAGTTCAGAGCGATCCCGTGCAACCTTCTCTTTGAAAGGAACAACCTTCAAGAGGTCAAGCAAGTGTGAGAGTCGAGGTTCATGTTTTTGACGGCCGGGACGATTGCGCGGCACTTGGTTTTTATAAACCTCGTCCACGAGCAGCATCAGGATATCTTCTGCTATCGTGTCGTTAGCCCGAGCCAGGTGCATGAGATCGGCAACCACGAAAGTCTTTTGTAGGTCGTCTGGCATTTCCCCGCGCTCGAGGCCAGGGTAGTCCCAGGTATTGATAGTGCGGGTGCCTTGATCGAAGCGCAGATAACGGCCTTGCAATACTTCGACGAGCGGGGCGAGCGATTTTCCGTAGTCAACGGCGCGCACACGCACATTCGCCTTTGTGGCGAGCACGTCGTTAATGATCCGGCACATGAGCACGGATTTACCGGCGCGTGGTTGCGCGATTA
Source organism: Chloracidobacterium sp. UBA6041 (assembly GCA_002427845.1). Classification (GTDB taxonomy): domain Bacteria; phylum Acidobacteriota; class Blastocatellia; order Pyrinomonadales; family Pyrinomonadaceae; genus PSRF01. Next base: position 8,712 of record DIYZ01000103.1, read on the forward strand.
GGAGGACCAGTGGACTGGTAACGAGATTACGGTCGTAGAGATTGAAGCCCGTCAGATGTCCGGTGGGAGTCGAGCAGATCGTATGCGGGTCCGGGCTTCCGGACCACGCTGATTCAGTGGGAGTGAGTGGGGCCAGGGAATCGGTTGTTTCGAGTATCTCGCGTCCGGTTTGCTGGTTATTGAGTTCGCCAACAAGGCCACGATGATAAACGGCGCGGAGGGCCGCGGGTTCTTCGCGGTTGGCTTCAGCTCCGGGGATACGGCGAATCGCGGTAACGAGTTGTTCGCAGTAGCGGTCAAGGTTGCGGAGCGAGATTCGGAGATCTTCTTTATTCGTGGCGGCCTCGCTGTAGATGACGGCATAGAAGCGGGCTTTGACGAGCGCCTCGGTGTCACCGGTGATCTCTTCACGCACATGGGAGAGCTGGCCCATTGCTTTCCGGCCCTCGAAAGTGCCGTGGCGGCTGGTACCTTTATTGGCACGGCTCACCT
>DIYZ01000241.1:0-20101 GCA_002427845.1 Chloracidobacterium sp. UBA6041
AAGCGCCCGGGTTCCTTTGGCGAATGAAATGGCAGCGCAAATGGACGAATTCGCCCTAAAAAACGAAAAACGCGCAGTTGCGTCGCAAACTGAAGTGGCTCAACGGTTTAACGGCGCCGAAGAAAATAGTTCATGTCCGATTGCGAAACCTGCGTGTGACCGCGCGCGGACCGATCCGGAGTTCGTTACCGCGTGAGTCGTAGTAAAGGCTCCGCTTCTCCTCCTCCTCCTGCATTCGGATTTTTGTCAGCGCGTGCTCCTGCGCAAAGACCGTTTCAACGAATTGTGGGGTTCCGAGTTTAGCTCTCACCGCTGCGGGTTGAAGTTCAGGAGGGAGCTTGGCGAGTCGTCGTTCGTCGGGAGACAGACTGGTTGCTGTCAGAGCAAACTTATACATGGTCATTCTGACGCAATCAAGCGTTATTCCAGCAAAAGGCTGCACTTCCCCTTTGTCGGTGTAGGACCATGTTTGCCAATCCTGGCGCAAACTGAGCATCCCGTTTTCGTCTCGGATATCGCGCGTCTCGAATTGCTCGTCATCGACAAGCGCGTGACAGCGGGTCGTGCCCTCGCGATTGTAGAAAGGCGATGGACCGGGAATCTTCTGAAAGTAGTAGTTGGTCTCCGGAATGCCGGCCGTGTCGTCGTCCTTAAACTCCGTGAGGCGCATGTCCATCTTCTGCGCCGCCACTTGCAGTACGTCGCTGCCGCCTTTGAGCCAAACAACATGCGGGTGGGTCACACCAGACGCGCAATGTTTGATCAGGTCCAGCCGCAGTGCTTCAAGCACTCGAATCGGATTATCGACATACATCCTCGCGGCGGCGACGATAAAGACCGCTTCGCCTATGTGCGCGTTCTCCGCAGCGCGCGCGGTGATGCAATAACCACTCGGCCGCGAGGAATCAGGAGCGATGCGCACCGCTGCGGCTACCTCCCAATGCGCCGGAACCCTCTCGGTGAAGTGCTTGATGAATAGCGAACGATGCAGGAGATTTACGTCCGACGCGCTCTTGATAACCAAGCCGCGGTAGAAAAGTCGCATCAGGTGAGAATAACCGTCCGAGGAAGAGTCAACCTGGTCCTTGAAAGTGGAAGTGGGGAAGTAGCGCAACTCGCCCTTGTACTTTTTGTGCCAGTCCGGTACTGAGCCGTCCGCAGCCAGGACCAGATACACTTTGCCCAGGTTGACCGCTTTCGAGTAGGGATAGGCGCGCATCTCCTTCGAGCCGCTCACCTTGTCAACCGTGACAAGATAGCCTTTCTGCGACATGTGCTGTTGAAACTCGAAAGCTACGTCCTTGCCGGCGCTGCCCGGATCCTGCGGCACGTGGATCTGCACCAGCTTGCCATCGCGCTCGGCGGTCGTCTCCTGCAGTAGTTGCCGCTCGGCGGTGCCGACCTGCTTTCGCTCCATGTCGAACACGTAGATATTCTCTGCCGCGTCAACTCCCATCAGGGGCCCGGCTGTGTAGGCTCCCGCTCCTTCGGTTGCGGCGTTGTCCCACGCTCTCACCCAATGAAGGATCTGCGGCACGCCTTCGGGATGGATCTCACGAAACAAGCCGACGTTGAACATCTTGCCCGTCTTTGCCGATGGCCTACCCTGAAACTGTGAGTACCAGACCTGCTCATTGCGCTTTTGCCGAACGTAGAACAGTTCGCCAAAGCGCGGGCTAAGATACTGACCTTCGGCGCGGCCCATTGGATCTGGAAACCGCAGACCGCTTTCTTCGTCCTCGTAGTCTCCATCAGACTCTGCCGCATAACGCCAGAGGTCAAACTCGCCCGTAGCGATAGCGCGACCGCCCATGTCGTCCTGGTGATAGCGGTGAAACATGATGAAGACATTGGAGCGCTCGTTCGCGCGAACGGCCGCGGTGTCGGTCCAGAAGCGCCAGGTCTTGTCTCTGATGATTTCTGATAGCGCTTCCTCAGCGGACTTGTAGGGGTCATCCATGAGTAAGGTGTCATAACCGGTGCCGACGAAGCCTGACTGTAGTCCGAGAGCCGCAAACGACGCTTGGCCATCAGGGTGCTCGAGACGTGCGTTTGTTGACCACTCAACCACCTTTGAGCGCGCTGGAAGAAGGCCCGCAGGATCAGGAAACAACGACTGGTGTTCTACTGACTGCATCAAATGCTTCACCACGACCGAGAAGCGTGCCGAGTGCAGCATGTTATAGGTGGCGAGGCGAAAGCGGTGCAGCGGGTCCCATCCCAGTATCCAAGCGGGATAGCACTGCGAGATGATGATTGACTTACCAAACTGCGGCGGCGCATGAATGGCGGCGCGCGTGCCCTGACTGAGCGATTGATTAATCTTCTCCTGGTTGATCTTTAGCCCGCTGGGCGAGATCTGATACGGATGATCGGTGCCGAAGCCAATTGGAGTAAAGGCTTTTTTGAACCTATCGAAGTGCGCAAGCCAAAACGCTTCTTCCAGCCGGCGACAGATATCCGTCTGCCACACGTCGAGCATGATGCGCTTCGTCGCCTTGATATAACTTTCAAGCGACAACGGATGAGTTACAGCAATGTTAGTGGCGTTGCTCACATCAAATACGGCTCTCCATCCGGCATCAAATATTCCTTAGCTTCCGGTCTTGATTCAATAATCATGGCGATAGCTTGCGCGCGGGTCATGGGCTTGCCTTCGGCCTGCGCCTGCTGCCTCACCGTCTGGACGATTGACTCCCAGTGAGCTTTTTGCAACTCCACGTCAACAGATGGCGGTAGGACCTTGCGTTCTGGTGTGGCCACTGCCGGTCGCAGTGTGCCAAGAGCGGCCTGATCGAGCGCGACTTTGGACAACTTCTCAATCTTGTCGAGAATAATGCCCATCAGGTAGTAGAGGTCGCGCACGGATGCGTCCTGTGCTTTCATCAGCACGATTACGCACAGAGCTTCTATCAGCCGTTTGAGTACCGCAACAACGTCTCTGCTTGCCTCTGTGCACACTTGCTGTAACTCGCCCGCCTCGAGTTCCAGTTCATCGCGCCACTTAAAAAGCGTCTTCCGCTCAATGCCAGTCGCTTGTGCAGCGCGCGCGACATTCCCGTCAAAGAGGTCAACGATCATCAATGCAGCGGCGCGTTGCTTCTGCGAGTAGACCTTTTGGCCAGGCTTCCGGCCAGCGGTTTTTCTTGTTGCCTGCCTCTTGGTGGTTGCGGTCGGTGTTGTTTCATCAGTCATGATCCATTCTCCAGTTCCCGCAGTCCCGATGGCCCCTGCGGTCCGCTAATTTGCTTTCCTTTTCGCTTTCGGGCGCAGCCAGGAGAAGCCGTTGGTCAAGCGACCTTCAATGCCACCCCAAGTGGGAGATAAATTCTGTCGGCCTTGGCGTAACCCGTAGCCCTGTGGGTTCTGGAACGACCCGACGCGCGAGTGTCGTTGCACGCCTTTGCAGATTCAACGTTACGTCGGTCGCATATCCGGTCCGTTGTTGGATCGCATTGATATCCATATTGACGTACCGGCGGTCAAGTTTCGGGATTTGACTGGTGACACTCCGCCTGAGACCGATGACTCGGCAACAATTCGCGAAAGAGTAATTGCCGCCAGGGAACGTCAGCGTACTCGCCTCGCAAAAGAAAAAATATTTTCCAACGCCGAAATGACTCCCAGAATGATTCGTCGTCACTGCCGCATCGACTCCGAAAGTGAACAAATGCTTGAGCGCGCGATGACCCGGCTGGGCTTGTCAGCACGCGCGTATGACCGTATCCTGAAAGTCAGCCGCACAATTGCAGATTTGGAGGGTTCAGAGGAGATCCGCTCCGCTCATGTAGCCGAAGCGGTGGGCTATCGTTCACTCGACCGCACCTACTGGACGTGACCTCGGACAGACGAAAGTGTTGCTGCGGTTGGGGAAATTCAATATCTTTTGGGTCGGGTAAGGCAACGACGCGCTTGAAGCGCCGCATCACACCCGCGATGAGGGCGACCAACGCCTCGCAACAACCCTAACCGGGAAATGCGGTGCAAAAGGTTGTTGCTTGCTTGAAATAGGCGGACTCGTGATAGCGGTGGCGAACAGGCGCTAAAAGACGAATTGTCTTTGTGCTTGCCCTAAAACGAACACGTGACCGCAACCGAAATCGAGACGCAGCATGAGACGGATTACGCGCTGGCTCAGAAAGCGGCTCAAGGCGATATGGGGGCCTTCGAGCAACTTTACCAGCGGCATAATCGCCGGGTTTATTCGCTGTGTTTGAGAATGACCAGCAACGTCTCGGAGGCTGAAGACCTGGCACAGGAAGTCTTCATTCAGCTCTTTCGAAAAATCGGAAGCTTTCGTGGTGAGTCGGCCTTTACCACCTGGCTACATCGGCTGACCGTCAATCAGGTCTTGATGCATTTCCGCAAACGCGGCGTCAAGATGGAACAGACAACCGATGACGGCGAAACACCGATACAGATAGTCAAAGGCACCGAAAACCCCAATGCGATGCCGGTCGTGGATCGCATAGCGCTTGATAAAGCTATTGGCCAACTGCCTCCCGGCTACCGCACGGTCTTTACCCTTCACGATATTGAAGGACACGAACATGAAGAGATAGCCAGGATGCTGGGCTGCTCAGTTGGGACTTCTAAGTCGCAATTGCACAAGGCCCGAATGAAATTGCGTGGACTGCTGAGGCAACAGAAGGCAAACGAGTAGCTTCCAACATAGCTTGCGAAGGTTTCATTCCCCTGAAACCACAGAGTGCGATTTTCGGAACGAAGCGAGACAGTGCGGACGAATTTTGATTGCAGTCTCCCCTTGATTGCTTGAAACCAAATGCCCCGCAGGAAAGGTTAGTTTTCACAGACTAACGAATAGTGGCAAGGTTAGAGGTTACCAACAATGAACTGCGAGAAGTGTCAGGATCTGGTTAGCGATTTTCTTGATGGCGCCCTGAGTCATGAAGATCAAAAGACGCTCAATTCACATCTGGAAGAATGTCTTGACTGCGCCGACGTGCGCAACGATCTGCAATCGATCGTGGGCTTTTGCCGCTCGAATCGAGGTGTGTACGTCGCACCGCCAAACGAGAAAGCGTTGTGGCTGCGCATTCGCAATGTGATTGAAGCCGGCGCGAGTCCCGGCATGTTAGCGACCGCGCCGGAGCGAGAAAACGTCGAGCGTCGCAACTTTTGGACTAATTGGGTAGGGCGCAGTTGGGAACTTTCTTTCCCGCAGTTGGTCGCCGCCGCCGCAGCTATCGTGTTGGTCGTTTCACTTTCTACTGTCGTGGGTTTGCGTCGCTGGCAAAGCGGCGAAACGGTGAAAAACAATAACGCCGCTGGTGCGGCCAACCTGAGCGTCGCCGCGGAAAACGTTCGCAGCCGCATCTCACAACAGCAGCAGTTGATTGATTATTGGAACCAGCGCGTAGAATTCAACAAGGCACGTTGGAATCCGCAGATGCGCGAAACCTTTGATCGTAACTTGAAAGTTATTGATCAGGCAGTGAACGATTCGCTTGATTCGTTGAGCCAGAATCCCCATGACGAGGTTTCCGAGGAAATGTTGAATGCAGCACTGAACGAAAAGTTGTCGCTGCTGAAAGAATTTGCAGAGCTTTAGTGGTGCTGAAGGAAAGTTTCTTCCCACGGTTTACCGATTCTGTTAGTGAAGACTCTAGGAACTCCAGCTAATTGAATAGTCCCACGCTGATGAAGATTCGAATGTTTTCCGCGCGATTTGAAATTCCGCGCATCCATCCTTCTGTAAATCTGGTGTTGTTCGCAATTCTCGTGCTTGGCGCGCTGGGCTCGAGCAGTGTATTTGCCCAGCAACATCTGTCGAAACGATATCCGGCCGGCAAAAATGTACGTGTCGAACTAAAGAATATTTCAGGCACTATCACCGTCGAATCCTGGAACCGCGACGAGATCAAACTTTCAGCTACGCTTGAATCACCTGCGGCCCATCTTTCCCCGCGGCAAACCGGAGAAGCATTGATCGTTGACGTTGTGGCGGATAACCGCGGACGCAGCGATGTCGGTGATATAAATTTCAAACTCCAGGTCCCGGTCAATTCTTCAGTTGATTTGGAAACAAAAAGCGGCCAGATTACCGTTAGCAATATTCGCGGCGAACTGGTACGGGCGCACGTTTCCTTGGAAGGTGACATCGAACTCATCGGCATCAGCGCCTCCCAGGTGTATGCGCAAAATACGATTGGAAACATTTTCTTTGACGGCGAGTTTGCTCGCGGCGGAACTTACCAGTTCCAGTCGGGCAAAGGCGACATAACTATCCGAATCCCAGCAGACTCCGCTTTTAAGCTGGTAGCGGCCGCGCCGAATAGAAAGATCGCGCTTGGCGGGTTTTGGAATGACGGCATCAAGAGCCTGGGCGATGGACGCAAGTTCGTCGGAGATATCGGTGAGGGCCGTTCCCGTGTGATGGTGACAAACTTCCAGGGTAGCATTACCTTTATCCGTCGTTAAGAATTTGGAGCTATCGAAAGACTCGATGCGGGCGCCTTTGATCATTCTGATTGAGGCGCCCGCGTTAGCTTTGGGAGTTGTGTCAGGTGATACTATTGAGCGCAAACTAACGGCGCTACAGGATAAACCCTCCAAAATAGTTTCAGCGGGTGTGACTACAGGTAACTAATGAAAGTTTTCTCGGCTTCCGCATTGGCTTTACTCGGCACATTTCTCTCAATCCCGACATCCGGCTTCGCACAGCAGAAGAAAAGTCCCGATACGATTCGACCACCGCAGCTTGTGCGCACGACGATAAGACACGAGCAGCACCGGCTTGCGTACGGCGGCACGGTGACAATCAGTGGAGCTCCGGATGGTTCGATCAAGATCGAAGGGTGGCCGCGTAACGAAGTTGATATTACCGCCGAGATACAGCTTCGCGCGGACACAGAGCAGGACCTGGACCGGCTGGCAGTGGTTAATGGCTTTGTAATCGATGATGATGTAAACCACCTGCGCGTGTTAAGTACGGGCACACACGACAAGGCTTTCATGCGAGCGGTGGCGAAAAAGTTTCCCAAAACACTTTTGGGATTGCCGTGGAAAATCGACTATAGGATCCGAGTGCCCGCCGCGACAGACCTGGAAATTAACGCCGGACGCGGAGCTATCGACGTTGCAGGCGTGGAGGGCAACATCCGAGTTTCGGCTGCTGAAAGCGAAACTAACCTGACACTTTCCGGTGGCACTCTGGTGGCTACGATAGCGACAGGCAAAGTAAACCTTGGCATTCCGGCACGAACCTGGCGCGGCGTAGGAGCAGACATTCGCGTCGCCATGGGAGAAGTCACTGTCGGACTTCCTCCCGGATTTAACGGCGACATCGATGCCGAAATTCTTCGTTCCGGCAAGATTGAGGATCTATATGGCGGCCTGGAGCCGCGTGAGAAGCCGGGAATCACGCCACAAAATATGAAGGCTCGCGCCGGTGCCGGAGGCGCCTTCTTTCGATTCACCGTTGGCGACGGCACGATCTACATTAAGAAGCAGACAGCCGACAGTAAGCCGTGAACCGCGAACCGTGAACCGGGAATCGGGAACCGTAAACAGCAAACAGCGAAAGCGAACGGTGAAAGATTAACCGCGGCATTACGACTGATGGCCCACTGTTTTCGGTTCACGGTTTACAGTTTGCCGTTCACGGTTTCCTGTTTGCTGTTTGCTGTTACCTCGCGGTATTCTCTCGACTCATTGCACCGCTAGGACCAACCACCAAGCATGAGCATAAAATCAGACAAGTGGATCCGCACGATGGCGACCGAGTTCCGGATGATTGAGCCATTCGAACCTGGCCAGGTCAAGGAAATTGACGGCAGGCGAATCGTGTCGTATGGGACGTCCAGCTACGGTTACGACATCCGTTGTGCGGACGAATTCAAGTTATTCACTAACATCAACAGCACCATCGTCGATCCCAAAGAATTTGATGAGAAGAACTTCGTCGATGTTAAGGGTGAGTCGGTACTAATTCCACCAAACAGCTTTGCACTAGCGCGCACCGTTGAATATTTCCGTATACCCAGAAACGTGCTGACCATTTGTCTCGGCAAGAGTACGTACGCCAGATGTGGAATCTTGGTAAACGTCACGCCCTTCGAGCCTGAATGGGAAGGTTACGCAACCCTGGAATTCTCCAACACCACACCGTTGCCTGCGAAGATCTATGCCAATGAGGGCGTGGCGCAGGTTGTGTTTTTCGAGTCAGATGAAATTTGCGAGACGTCGTACAAAGACAGAGGCGGCAAGTATCAGGGCCAGCGAGGCGTGACGCTGCCAAAGCTCTGAGTTGTGGGTTCTCTGAAAGTCGCCATGGATTACGTTAGGTTTGGACAAACCGGCCTCAAAGTTTCGGCTGTCTGCCTTGGATGTATGACTTATGGAGTGCCTGAGCGCGGCGCCCACCCCTGGACTCTCGATGAAGAAAAGAGCCGCCCCTTCATCAAGCGGGCACTCGAACTCGGCATCAATTTCTTCGACACGGCCAACACTTACTCTGACGGCACCAGCGAAGAGATCCTGGGCCGGGCGCTTCGCGACTTCGCACGTCGCGAAGAGGTAGTGATTGCCACCAAGGTGTTTTCCCCGATGCGAGAAGGACCCAACGCGCGAGGCCTCTCACGCAAGTCCATCATGACTGAAATCGACGCCAGCCTACGCCGTCTCGGCACGGAGTACGTCGATCTCTATCAGATTCATCGTTGGGACAAAGACACGCCGATAGAAGAAACGCTCGAAGCGTTGCATGATGTGATCAGGGCCGGGAAGGCCCGCTACATCGGCGCCTCATCGATGTACGCCTGGCAGTTTTCCAAGGCGCAGTATGTGGCCAGGCTAAACGGCTGGACACGCTTCGCTTCAATGCAGAACCACTACAATCTGCTCCACCGTGAGGAAGAGCGGGAGATGATGCCCCTCTGCGCGGCGGAAGGAGTTGGCGTGTTGCCGTGGAGTCCACTCGCGCGTGGGCGACTGACACGCGATTGGGGTGAGACGAGCAAGCGCATCGAGACTGACGAGTTCGGCAAGACGCTTTACATCGCAACAGACGACGCGGATCGGAAGATAGTGGATCGGGTTGCGGAGGTCGCGGCGAAACGTGGTGTGCCGAGTGCGCAGGTGGCGTTAGCCTGGGTGGCGCAGAAGCCGTTTGTGACAGCGCCGATCGTCGGCGCGTCCAAGCCGCATCACCTTGACGACGCTATCGCCGCGCTCTCGCTTAATCTCACGCCTGAAGAAATCTCTTCGCTGGAGGAACTTTATGTACCCCACCCGGTCGTTGGATTCTAACCAGCTCGATGACGCCGTAGACGGGGACCCGCGCGTTTTGAGTTTCAAGAGGCTGGATCCACGCGCAACCTTGCCATGGCGTGGAAGCGCCTCAGCGGCAGGCCTTGATATCTACGCGATTGACGATCTGACAATTCCACCAAAGCAGCGCACCCTTGCACGTACCGGCCTCGCCGTCGCTATTCCGGAAGGTTATTACGGGCGGCTCGGTCCCCGGTCAGGCCTCGCTACAAAGAAAGGCCTGGACGTTCTCGCCGGCGTTATCGATGCCGATTATCGTGGGGAGATTGGTTGTCTTCTCTACAACTCTGGGGACGAGACAATACACTTGCCGGCCCAGAGCAAGATCTGCCAGTTGATAATCGAGAAGATAATCACGCCCACCGCCGTCTGGGCGGATGAAATCAGCGACACGGATCGAGGGGGCGGCGGTTTCGGTTCGACTGGATAACCAAGCCACAGATTCACACGGATAGACACAGATCTGAATAAGGCAGGAACGCAACTGATGATCTATTCTTTAGATCTGCGCTTATCTGTGGAAATCCGTGGCTGATTTTTTTGTCTGCTAGTTGAGCGGGATTTCCACGCGCTGCGGCAATTTCTCGATTGCCAGGATCAATCCTTTGGGACTTTCAACCGGTTCCTTCCTGGGCGTTTCAAAAAAGACAAAGCCCTTTCGGACGCGATCAGAAGACGACAAGGGCGGCTTCAGATCGATGGCGTAAGCCGCAAACTCTTTCTCAAATTGCTTGCGAGAGTTTGGATTGTAGGCGTAGACCTCGTTTGCTTTCAGAATTCGCGAGACTGCCGCCTTCGGCGAAACTTGTTTCCATTCGCGTCCCTCTGCGTCGCGCAAACTAATCCGAGCTTTCCTGGTTTCCACCGGCACGCCGCTTTCGAACGCAAGCTCAAGCCGCACCGGCAAGATCCCGCTCAAGGGCAAATTTGCCTCGAACAAATCCTGGCTCTCCTCGTCGGTCATAAGTGGCGCAACCCGAACGGTAACTCCGCCCGCGGTCGCGCTTTTCACGTCGCCTGTCAGCGGTGGCAAATCGATCGCCGGCTTTACTTTGAAGAGGGCGCCCGCGCAAGAAGTGGTGAGCGAAGCGGCAGCTATTACAAATACCGCAGTCCGTAGCCTCATATTCGACCAATAATTTGGGCTCAACATTGGTCGAAATCTCTCACGCTGATCTGAACACTGTCAATGAGAAAGTATGAGTGGTTCGCCGGTGTGTGCTAATCAACCAGCGGGGGCAAGCCCACCTTCCTAACCTGAGAGAGGCTCTCACTCGCTCGGTTAACGTCGCCTTGAACGACTTTCAAGCAATGATTAGAACTCGACCTTAGTCAACTCGGGGTCAGGAAGGTGGGCTCGCCCCCGCTGGTTGAGTCACAGTCAAGCTTGAAAGTATTGAAGAATTAAACTGCGTCCAATTGATGAGTGGTCCTAAGGTTTGTGTTACCAAGTCTGTGCTACTATTGCGCAAAAATATGATTAGACCATTTCGCGGTGTTCACCCGCAGATTCCCGAGAGCGCATATGTGGATGTGAGCGCGCAGGTGATCGGTGACGTTCATCTGGGCGAGCAGTCGTCAATCTGGTGTAATGCTGTTTTGCGCGGTGATATGTATTACATTCGCATTGGCGATCGCACGAATATTCAGGATAACTGTGTCGTCCACACACGCACAGGTTCACACCCGACTATTCTCGAAGACGAAGTTACGGTGGGCCACAGCGTCACTTTGCATGGTTGCTATGTAGAGCGCGGTTCATTGATTGGCATTGGTTCGATTGTTTTGGATGATGTGCGCGTTGGCACTCAATCGCTGGTCGCGGCCGGGTCGTTGATTTCGCCGGGTACGATCATTTCGCCGCGCTCGTTGGTAATGGGAACTCCTGCAAGAGTAAAGCGTCTGCTGACAGAAGAGGAAGTGACGGGACTAAATGCATTCTGGCGGAACTATGTCGAATACATTCCGTTGCATAAGGGGTAGTAAGTTTCGAGTTTCGCGTTTCGGGTTCGGAGTTTGGAGTGACTACGAAACCAAGACTTGCCGGTTAACTCGAAACCCGAAACCTGAAACTCGAAACCCATATGCCTAAAACCCAGCCAGCGCGCGGCATGCGCGACTTTCTTCCCGCCGACGTCAGGCGACGCGAGTACGTCATCGGCGTCATAAAAGAGGTGTACGAGCGTTATGGGTTTGAGCCGCTTGAAACGCCGGCAGTGGAAAACATCGAAACGTTGCTGGGCAAGTATGGCGAAGAGGGGAATCAACTCATCTTCAAGATTCTCAAGCGCGGCGTGCACGAATCGAGCGGTGAGGCTGACCTTGCGCTCCGTTATGATCTGACCGTGCCCCTCGCCCGCGTGGTTGCTGAATATCGCGACAAGCTACCAAAGTTTTTCAAGCGTTATCAGATTCAACCAGTGTGGCGCGCGGACCGGCCCGCACGCGGAAGATTCCGCGAGTTTTATCAGTGTGACGTGGATATCCTGGGGTCGCGATCCATGTTAGTTGAAGCTGAGATTTGCGCTGCGGCGAGTGAAGCGCTGACCGCACTTGGCTTTGCTGATTTCAAGATTCGAATCAACCACCGAAAGCACTTGACCGCAATACTCGATGCGGTCCAAATAAATGAAGAGGATCAGACTCGTGCTCTGGTGGTCCTGGATAAGTTGGACAAGATTGGAATCGAAGGAGTAAGGACCGAGTTCTTAGAGCTCGGTTTTCCCGCTTGGGTATCTACCGAGCTTTTTGATTTCTTCGCTAGGGTTGAGCAAGGATCTGAATCTGACAATCTCACCTGGAATGGCCATTCACTCTGCGAAATGAGAAAGTTCGTGGAAGGACATCCTGAAGGCGAAGTGGCGTTAACGGAACTGACTAGAATCCTGGACCTGGTCAGCGCCGGTGGGGCCGCCGGCAAGGTTGTGCTCGCTCCGAATTTAGCCCGCGGACTCTCCTATTACACGGGCGCGATTATGGAGATTACTGTGCCCGGTCTGGCCGGCTCGCTTGGCGGTGGCGGTCGCTATGACAATCTCGTTGGGATGTTTCTTGGGCAGGATGTTCCCGCTTGCGGTTTCTCTCTTGGCTTGGAACGAATCATTGTCGTCATGACTGAGCGCGAGATGTTTCCCGAAGCGTTGGTCTCTTCGCCGGCAGATATCATGGTGAGCATCTGGAACGAAGGATCGGTCGCGGAATCGATTTCGCTCGCGCAAGAGTTGCGCAGCGCGGGCTTTCGTGTTGACCTTTATCCTGAAGCGGACAAGCTAGGGAAACAATTCAAGTATGCCTCAGCAAGACTGATTCCTTTCGTTGCAGTTATTGGCGACGACGAGCGCGCTCGTGGCGAAGTTTCAATCAAGGATATGCGATCAGGCACACAGCGCAGCGTTAAGCGTGAAAGTCTAGCCGTGACCTTGCGAGAGTTATTATAGGCAATGGAGAAAACACTCCGAGTCCTAAACAGAATGGTGAAGGATGGGGTCATCGAACAGTACGCCATCGGGGGAGCGGTCGCAGCTATTTTCTACATCGAACCGATCAATACAAACGACCTCGATATTTTTTTTCATGTGAAGGAGTCAAGCGCCGGATTGGACATTATGGCGCCGCTATATAAATACCTCTCGGGCCTGGGTTACAAAGGACAGAGAGAAGCAATCGACATCGAAGGCTGGCCCGTCCAGTTTCTTCCGGTCTTCAATGCATTGTTGGAAGAAGCAGTCGAGCAGGCAAGGGAAGTTCGCTTTCAACGTACGAAAACGCGCGTCCTGCAGGCGGAGCACCTCGTAGCGATCATGCTGCAAACCGGCAGGCTTAAAGATCACGCCCGGATCGCACAGTTCATGGAGCATGAAGCGGTGGATCAGAAACGGCTGGCTGGTATTCTGGGGCGTCATGGGCTCATCAAGAAGTGGGAAACACTCTACCGTCGGAAATTGAAATGAAGAAATATCCGAATGTTACCGAGTTGTTCAGGCAGAAGGCGCAGCGCCGAAAGCGTTTGGCTCGACTGTCGTTCGAGGAGAAGATTGCCGTTGTTAATAAGTGGCGGAAGTTGACCCGGAGCATCCGAAAGAGCCAGAGCGCCGCCAAATCACCAGTCACTCGGTGAGCAGAACGCGTGCTGGCACCCAGAGGAGAGATAGAATATGAACGAATCACTCGCCACCCATTATCTGGAAGATTCAATCGCCAGCTTGCGCGCTTACAAGAAGTTGGCGGACAAAGCTCTTGACCAGCTCAGCGAAGACGAATTCTTCATCACCCTCGACGAGGAAGCCAACAGCATTGCGGTGATCATGAAACACATGGCGGGCAATATGTTTTCGCGTTGGACCGACTTTCTGACCACCGACGGCGAGAAGCCCGATCGCCATCGCGATATGGAATTCGTCATTGAACCAAAGACCAGCCGCGAAGATGTTCTTGCTTACTGGGAAAAGGGTTGGCAGCGCCTCTTTGAATCCCTGGAGCCGCTCGGCGCCGACGACTTAATGACGAAAGTTTTGATTCGCGGCGAAGAGCACACAGTCGTTCAGGCCGTTAACCGCCAGTTGATGCATTACTCTAATCACATTGGCCAGATCGTTTTTCTGGCAAAGCACTTTCGCTCGGCGGAGTGGAAATCGTTGAGCATTCCGCGCAACCGTTCGGCCGAGTTCAATGCGTACCTGGCAGAGAAACCCGGAGTCGCCGACAAGGAGAAACAGTTGGAGACCGTTGTTGATTTTGCCAGCCAGACGAAGTCCCAACGTTAGCTATCTAGAGGGATCGAAATGTTTCTCGGCTTACGAACGGCTATCTATCACGTTTCCGACATCGAGAAGGCCAAAGATTGGTACAGCCTGATTCTCGGTTTTGGACCCTACTTCGATGAGCCCTTCTATGTCGGCTTCAATGTTGGCGGATACGAACTTGGGTTACAACCGAGTGAGAGCGAATCGAATAATAAGACAGAAGGAGTGGTGGCTTATTGGGGAGTGGAGGACGCCGAAGCGGCGCTGAAGCGAATGCTGGAGCAAGGCGCAACCCTGCATGAAGACGTTCAGGATTTAGGCGGTGATATCAAAGTAGCAACGATAAAGGATCCGTTTGGAAACGTCTTTGGCGTAATCGAGAACCCGCATTTCAAATTGGGAGGATAGAAAACCGCCAAGACCCCAGGAGCGTCAAGGGCCTACAAAAGTAAAATGACTGTCCCAGGTCTTATTGGATCTGCTGTGTGGTCCTGGCGAACTTGGCGCCTTGGGGATGGAATTCTTATGGCCATTGGCATAATCGAAGTCAATCATGTGAATGTGGTAGTGCCGAGATCTCTTGAGGAAACCACCAAGCACTTCTATGGCTCGGTACTGGGCCTGAAAGAAATACCGAAGCCGATAACATCGCAAGGTCGCGGCGGAGCCTGGTATCAGCTCGGCAGCGTCCAGCTTCACCTTTCGGTTAGAGCGGACGCTGGTGATGGCGAGGCAGGCAAGGGCCATGTTTGTTACACCGTTACTGATGTTGGGTCTGCCGAAGAGCAATTGCGCGCTGCAGGTGTGGAGATTATTCCCGACGATCAGCCGATTGCCGGCAAGCCGCGGTTTTATGTGCGCGACCCTGGCGGAAATCTGATCGAACTTGCACAGGCCTCGAGCTAGAAGTATTCCCAGCGATGCGCCTTGCCGCCGCCCAGTGCGTAAAGGCTGGGCCTTTCGGTCTAGCTTCCTAACTGCTTGTGAGGCTACGCCTCAGTGCCGATAAGAGGCGTAGCCTCAAGTTTTTGGGGTGGGCGGTACGGTAAGGCGAAGCCTTACCGCACTGTTCTGCGGCAAGCCGCGGCGTTATGTCAGCATCGCAGCTCGCTTGAACCTTTTTAGGACTGTTTCGGTAGAATCAAAACATGCTCGACAACCTTGGTAACTTACAGCGCACACATTCCTGCGGCACATTGCGCGTGCACGACGTCGGAACAACTGTCACGCTGATGGGCTGGGTATCGCGCCGGCGCGACTTTGGTGAACTCACGTTCATCGACTTACGCGATCGCGACGGCATTACGCAGGTGGTTCTTAATTCCGAGGACGCGCCCGAAGCTCACGCGAAAGCAAAGGAGGTCCGCGGCGAATACGTCATCGCCGTCACCGGCGAAGTCACTTTGCGCGATGAGAGCCAACGAAACGCCAAGCTCGAGACCGGCGAGGTCGAAGTGCATGCACGCGAGTTGCTCATTCTCAACGATGCGCGCACGTTGCCTTTTCAACTCGAAAGTGCAACTACTGATGCACTCGCCAGCGAAGATCTGCGTTTGAAGTATCGCTATCTCGATTTGCGCCGGCCGCAGCTCCAGGCAAACTTGCGTCTGCGTCACCGCGTGCTCCGCGAGATTCGCCGCTACATGGATGAGCAGGGCTTCACTGAAATTGAGACTCCCATACTCATTAAGTCAACTCCCGAGGGCGCTCGTGATTACATCGTCCCTTCACGAGTCCAGCCGGGAAAATTCTTTGCTCTGCCGCAGTCGCCACAGTTGTTCAAACAGTTATGCATGATTGCGGGCATGGATAAATATTTTCAAATTGCCCGTTGTTTTCGCGATGAAGATCTGCGCGCGGACCGGCAACCGGAGTTCACGCAACTGGACGTGGAAATGAGTTTTGCCACACTCGATCAGATCTATTCAGTGACGGAGGGGTTGTTTGCGCGCGTCTTCAAGTTGATTGGCGTCGAGTTGCCCTTGCCATTTCCGCGCTTCAGTTTTGCGGAGGCGATGCGGCGTTGGGGCTCTGATAAGCCGGATCTGCGAATTGAGGGCATGGAGTTGCAAGACCTTTCTGTGGAACTCCAGCAAACTAATTTCGCTCCGTATGTTTCAGCGCTTGCCGCTGGCGGTGAAGTGAAGGGCATCGTAGTGCGCGGCGGCGCGGGCTTATCGCGAAAAGCGCTGGATGACTTGCAGGAATTCGCCAAACGCTATGGCGTGACTGGCCTGGCCTGGATCAAGCTTGGCGATGAAACAACTTCATCACTATTGAAGGCACTCGGCGAAGAAAGCGTCGCACGCCTCGCCTCAACAGCCGGTGCGCAAGAGGGCGATGCCGTTTTGATTGTGGCGGGAAAGACGAAGCCGGTCGCGGCTAGTCTGGGCGCATTGCGAAACGAAGTGGCGCGCCGGGAAAAATTGATACCGGCAAATGTGTATGCGCCATTGTGGGTGACCGAGTTTCCCATGTTCGAATATCACGAAGATGACGATCGCTATTACGCGATGCATCATCCCTTCACCTCGCCGTTGGATGAAGATTTGCCGCTGCTCGAACGGGCTGTCGAAGGCGGCGAAACCGAATTGCTGGGAAGATTACGCACCAAGGCCTACGACCCCGTCATTAATGGCGTTGAGTTGGCGAGCGGCTCGATTCGTATCCACCGGCGCGACGTGCAGCGTATGGTCTTCAAAGCCCTGGGTATGACTACTGAGGAAGCGCGCTCGCGGTTTGGTTTCTTTCTTGATGCGTTGGAGTTTGGCACTCCGCCACACGGTGGCATTGCGCCTGGGATCGAACGGCTGTTGATGGTGTTGCTTTCCACAGAAAATATTCGCGACGTCATGGCTTTTCCCAAGACAGCTTCCGCTACCGACCTGATGATCGACGCACCGGGTGAAGTTGATCCAAAGCAGTTGGAAGAACTGCATCTTAAGATCGTCGATAAGAAGTGAAGTTGGCCGACCCATACGAGCATCTGATTGATTCGATGATTGTTCTCCAGCCGTCGCAGCTCACCGAAATCTTTGCTAACGCGCGCGACGCGGCCCCTGCGGAATGTTGTGGACTAATCAGCGGTTCAGACGACGGCAAGGCGCTGAATATCTATCCGATGCGGAATGCCGCCGCAGACAAAATCGTTTCTTACGAAGCTGCGGTCGAGGATCTCTTCGCGGCCCAGCGTCAGATGCGCGAGCGCAACGAACAATTGCTTGCCATTTATCATTCTCACCCTCGTGCCTCTGAGCCCGCGCCTTCGGAGACCGATGTTCGGCTGGCCTACTACCCTCAAGCTGTTTATTTCATCATTGGTTTGGCTGGTCCGCAGCCAGTAATTCGCGCTTTTCGCATCTCGGAGCGCGACAAGAGTTGGGAACAGGTTGAGTATGCGATTGCGGACGAGTAAGCGGCCGAGTAATATTGAACCGAAGAAACCCAATTAACGTAGGAACTCCTGCAGATGGAGACGAAGAGAAGCAAATACGACACGAACCCTCTCGATCCTGACTTCGTGAAGAACACCGAAGAAGTGTGGGGCGAGGGCGGCAGCGGGTCTGATACGAAGGAAGTAAAAGGGGCTACGCGAGAAATTGGTTCCTCCGGCAACGAAAATGCTCGGAGCAACATTTACTCGGAAGCTCCGACCCGGCGCTACGACAATGTCCCTTCGGAGTCACCTTACCCATCGGTTTTTGTTCCACCCACTTACTCGCCTCCTGCGCCTTATCAGCCACCGCCCGCACCATATCGTCATTTAGATCAGAAGCTATCGACAAGGTCGGTCCCTGGTATCGGGTTGCCGGAAAAGTGGGCTGCGATGTTGCCTTACTGTCCCTGGTATATAGGCATCGTACCGGCACTGCTGGTGCTGTTTCTCGTGCCCCGCAGCGAAGTAAAAGTTCGCTTTCATGCCGCGCAAGCACTCGCCTTACAAGTTGCCATTCTGGTGATTCACACGCTGTTCAGCGTGGTTGGATTGATAACGGGTAATACCGTAGGAGGAAGTCTCTTCAAGGTTGCTGCCATAGTATTCCTGATCATTTCGATGGTTCGCGTCTGGAAAGGTGAACCCCACCACCTCGCGCCCCTCGCTGAACCGACGGAGTGGTTTAACGAGCATATCGAGCCCCGCAATAAGTCGTAGGGCCAATCTGGCACTCACCTTGCAGTAAGAAACCGTGGAGGATTTGCCGGGAGCCATCTTGCAGAATCTTCGAACCGAAATCGTTCTAAAGGACGCAAATGATGTTGCGTTTTGGTTCAGCTTCAGCTTTCGATTCGCAACATTTTGGCAATCCAGTTTGGGCAAACGCCCACTTCCGTTAACTCATCAAACTCGAGCCAGGTCAATGGCTCTCTTCCCCAAACGGTATGAGTACGGTAGGAAAGATTTTTCCGGGGAGGATGAAGTGAAGTAAGTGGTGAAGTAAGTGTTAGAGCGGCAACCTCTCGAAGTTAGCCGCTCTTTCACTTTGGGGCGCTCAGGCACTTGGTTTAGGAAACAAGAGTTTCGATAGCGGTCGATAGTGTAGTTACGGAGGAAAACAATGATTAGAAAAAATTACCCCAAGGTGCAGCGATTGATGGCGTGGTTAACAGTGTTCACACTCCTGGCAATGCCCGTCTCGGTTTTTACACAGACAAAGATTGCTTATCACAGCAACAAATACAAACCGACTGACGATGTAAAAGTCGGCCGCCAGGCGGCAGCGGAAGTAGAGCAGCAGATGCCGATCCTGAATGATGTTGAGGCGACCAGCTACGTTTCTCGAGTTGGGCAACGGCTTGTCAGTGCAATACCTCCGGAGTTTCAACATCCGGAATTTAGTTACTATTTCAAGATCGTCAATGCGCGTGACATCAACGCCTTCGCCCTGCCCGGTGGTCCAATGTATGTCAACCGCGGCATGATCGAAGCAGCGCGAAACGAAGGCGAGATGGCGGGCGTCATGGCCCACGAGTTGAGCCACGTTGCGCTGCGCCACGGAACCGCGCAGGCATCGAAAGCTCAGAAGTATGGTTTGCTGGCCGGAATTCTCGGCATCGGCGGCCAGATTCTTGGCGGCCCGGCGGGCGCTGCCGCCCAGGTCGCCGGCCAGGGAGTCGGCGTCTACTTTCTGAAGTTTAGCCGTGAGTATGAAACGGAAGCAGATATTCTTGGGGCGCAGATAATGGCGCGCGCCGGTTACGATCCACACGATCTGGCAAGCATGTTTCAGACAATCGAACGGCAGAGCGGTGGCGGCGGCGGTGGATTTCTTAGCGACCACCCGAGTCCGGCAAATCGCTACGAGCGCATTAATCAGGAGGCGCAGTATTTACGCGTAGAAAATCCTGTTCGCGACACGCGCGACTTCGCCCGAATTCAGGAACGTTTGCGAGGCATGGGCCCCGCGCCTACAATGGCGGAAATTGCGCGCGGCGGCCAGCGCTATCCGACCAGCGAGAACACTGGAAACTATCCCAACAATCCACCGCGCGGTAGCGTGTCCAATCCGTCGTCGCGCTATCAGAGCTATTCAGAGCTGGGCGGCATTGTGCGTGCGAGTGTGCCTAACAACTGGCGTGAGCTGGGGGGCAGCAATTCTGTTTGGTTTGCGCCCGAAGGTGCGTATGGCCAGTATCAGAACCAGGCTGTTTTCACCCACGGTGTTAACTTGGGTATTGCCCAAACACAAAGCCGCAATCTGCAACAGGCTACCAATGAGCTTTTGAATAGTCTCGGTCAGGGAGGCGGAAACTTGCGCCAGCGCTCGGGCTATCAACGCACTACAGTTGCCGGACGCACGGGCTCGACCACGACTCTAAGTAACACCAACGAGGCGACAGGTCAGGCGGAAGTTGTAACTGTCATAACTACGCAACTGCGCAATGGCGAGTTGTTCTACATGATTGCAGTTGCTCCCGAAAACGAATTCGGTAGTTATCAAAACGCGTTTCGCAACATTCTTCGTTCACTCCAACTAAATGATTAGTTCGTGAGAGCGTTGCATTTTCCGAGGCCCGCTTCCGAGCGGGCCTTTTTTTTAAGTAGTAAAGTAGTAAGTAGTAAGTAGTAA
>DIYZ01000241.1:20239-23445 GCA_002427845.1 Chloracidobacterium sp. UBA6041
AGTAGTAAGTAGTAAGTAGTAAGCAGCTTGCCATTTCCATTTCCATTTCTCATTTTCCAATTTGTCAGTTTCCATTGTTGAGCTGCACGCCAGAATAATGTGTAGGGAATGACCTCGCCTCTTCTTGTTGGAAATGACAAAATGAGAAATGACAATTGATAAATGGAAAATGAAACCATTGTGCAGCAGTGACGGCCCACGCCTATTGCCCACTGACAACTGACCACTGACTATCAGATCGCTGACTCATCACTCATGACTCATCACTGTTTTTTCGCTTCCTGCCATAGCGCTTCCATCTCGGCCAGCGTTGTCGCCTCAAACGTCTGACCCCGCTTTCGTAGCTCACTTTCGATGTAGCCAAAGCGGCGGCGAAATTTGCGATTGGTTAACTTCAAAGCCGCTTCCGGTTCAACCTTGAGGTGACGCGCGATGTTTGTCGCCGCGAAAATCAGATCGCCAATCTCTTCTCTGACGCGCGCATGATCGGCTTCGTCGTTTGAAGTTGCATGCGTTTGGATGGCGGCTCGCAACTCGCGGATCTCTTCTTCCAGTTTATCGAAGATGTCTTCAATCTTTTCCCAATCAAAGCCGACGCGCGCGGCCTTGGTCGAAAGTTGATGCGCTTCCATCAGCGCCGGCGCCTTTGACGAGACGCCGTCAAGCAGGGAGTCTTCGCGGTCGCCCTTTCCCGCAGCGCGCCGTTCTTCCTGCTTCATTGCCTCCCAGTTGCGCAATACGGTAGCCGTATCGTTTGCGTTGGTATCGCCGAAGACGTGCGGATGGCGGCGCACCATCTTTTCGTGAATTGCCGTAGTTACGTCCCCAATCGAGAAGTCGCCTCGCTCACGTGCGACCTGTGCGTAGAAAACAATCTGGAAGAGGAGATCGCCGAGCTCGTCGCGCAGTTCACCGGGCCGGCCCTCGCGTGCTTTTTCGACGGCTTCGAATGCTTCGTATGCTTCTTCCAAAAGCATTGGCGCGAGCGTCGCATACGTTTGTTCGCGATCCCAGGGACAACCATCGGCAGAACGCAGCTTCTGCATCAGTGTGACGAGGTCTTCAAAGTTAGCCGGCATGCGAACAGTCTAAAGTCCAGAGTCTAAAGTCCAAAGCGGAGAGCTGAACCAGCACCCGGTTTTCGGTAGTGGGGTGAATTTGTGGGTTTGATACACCGTGCTCAGTCTGAATGTTTCTTGGGTAAGCGCTTCAAGGGGCCACTCATCTTTGACACGCGAGCCAGGACAGCGGATCGAACGATGTCTCTAAACGAATGACCCTTGGTCAGGGGAACGCGGGCGGTGCGTATCCGGCTATCGTGAAAATGGATGGTGTACTCGGCGGAGGCTTTGGTGATCTTCCCGACATTCAGCGCAAAAGGGATCAGCTTTTCGCTCCAAAGTTCGTCAAGCACTTGTTGAGCTTCTGCTTCCACTGTGAGCGGATCGCGTGGCATGAGGATGAGTCTAGATAGAGCTGAAGCGCAAGTCTATCGGGTAGTTCCTGAGAGAATGTAGTCTCTGACGTTTACTGTAGGTGAACTCTGACATTCGTACAGGGGCAATAACACAGAGGACGATGAGTCCTGGCAGAGAATCTCATCGCATTCACCCCACTACCCGGTTTTCGGCTTTCTTGCGAGCGCGAGATGAGGATGCTACCATCGCGCATATCAAAAAGTTGCACGGAAAGTTTTGACGCGCGAGTGGCCATCACCGCCTGTCACTTCGAATAGGCAAAGGAAATGAGTGAGGAACAAACCAGCTATAAAGTAACGGATCGCCGACTGTTTAATCCCGACGGCAGCCCGCGTGAGGTGCCTGCGGACGAGAGGCCGGAAGTAAAACCGATACCTGCTGCGTCCAGTGCTGGTATCGACATTGACTCATCGCCTGAATCGCCTGCCACCAGCGACACCTCCAGCTCGGCTGGCCCGCAGATCGCAGAGGCTCGATCAGAGGAGCCCGCTTCGGCTGAAGAGGTTGAGTTGCCCGGTGCGGACGATCCGGCAAGTTTCGCTAGCTTCCTGATGTCCATTGCATCCAACGCGGCCTCTTCACTCGGCATGATGGAACACCCGGTAACTGGGAAACGCGAGGTGGACCTCGAATTAGGCAAGCACTGGATCGATGTGGTGGGAATGCTCCAACAAAAGACGCGCGGCAACTTATTGCCCCAGGAACAACAAATTCTCGAAGGCCTGCTCGCCGACCTGCGCATGCAGTTTGTGTCTTTGACCAACGCAGCGCCGCCCAAGGCCCGCACATACACCAGCCGCGACATCACCGGCGGCTGAGCGGTAGTCTAAAAGTCCAACGTCCAACGTCCAACGTCGGAAGTCAGCGCCCGGTTGCTCCGGGTGGGGGCTCGACGTGTTCAGAGTTGGCGGCCGTCGGATTTGACTTTGGACATTGGACGTTGGACATTGGACTCGATCATGAAGCTTACGTTTCTCGGCACAGGCACTTCCACTGGCGTTCCCTCCATCGGCTGCGAATGCGAAACGTGTACTTCAGACGATCCCCGCGATAAACGTTTACGCGTCTCAATTCTTATTGAACACGCCGGCCAGTCTGTTCTGATAGATACCTCTTCAGACTTTCGCCAGCAGGCATTGCGCTACGGTTTGAAGCAGCTTGACGCAGTCTTGATCACGCATTGCCATGCCGATCACATTTTTGGTCTCGATGATATCCGGCCTTTGAACTTCCGCTTCGGCGCCCTGGGTCTGTATGCAAATGAGCGCGCCTGGGTCGACATTCGGCGTATCTTCAAATACATCTTCGAGCCTTCGCACTTTGGTGGTGGCTTGCCCCAGGTGATTCCGCACACGGTTGTTCCGGGCGCACAGTTTTGTTTAGAGAAAGATTTTTTGATTACGCCGCTGGAGGTAATCCATGGCCGGCTGCCGGTGATGGCTTACCGCTTCAATGATTTTGCCTATGCAACTGACCTCAGTGAGATTCCCGAACGAACAATGGAGTTGATGCGTGGACTGGATGTGCTGGTACTCGATTGTCTGCGCTTCAAGGAACATCCGACGCACCTTTGGGTTGATAGAGCGCTGGAATACGTCGAAAAGCTAAAACCACGGCGCGCGTACTTTACACACATCGCCCACGACGTGAAGCACGCTCGTGATTCGGCACGTCTGCCTGACGGAATTGAATGGGCCTACGATGGGCTAACCATAAGTGATGAGTGAT
>DIYZ01000029.1 GCA_002427845.1 Chloracidobacterium sp. UBA6041
TACCCGCATCACAGAGATCATTCGCAAGTCAATCCAGCGCTCCGACACCGGAAGCGCCCATGAAAGATCTTTATTTGCGGAATCCTGGGTCAAGTACCTCCTCCTGGTTCGTAGCGAGTTTAGATTAAGGCGGAGAACCCAGATGCTGATCTGATGACGCGCGAATGGCAGGCGATTGAAGGCGGTCCACTGATCCGTCGCTGGGATTCAAGCGCGATCAATCGCTCGCCTGGCTGCGAAGTCGTCGACGAACCAGCACCCCACGCGGGCTGCCCGCGTGGGGACCCCGCATTAAGATGCCTTCATCCTATTTCAGCTTGAGGATGAAGGTTCAAACTCCCAATGGTGCGGTGTATTGCCTTAGCCATCTTGCGCATCATCCTAAAACTCTTCGTTGTCAAACACAATATGGATCGATGATTCCCGGTTCAGTAAGCCGAGGCAATAATTACCGGAGTGAGCGAGCGGGCCTAATACGACGCTAAATCGGATGACCTTATTCAGGCGCTCGTCGGAACTGCTGGTTCATTATTCTCTGGCACGCCACGCGCTAGGGAAATCCGTTCGTAAGGTTCTAAACTAACCGGAAGGGTGAAACAAGAAAAGTTGCGACTATTGATTGTGGACGACGAAGAGGCTTCGCGCTACGGCATGCGGCGGGCCCTGACGACCTTTGGCTATAACGTTTCTGAAGCAGAGTCGGCCGAGGCGGCGAGATTACTAGTAAAGCAGCAAGAGCCTGACCTGATGCTGCTCGATGTGAACCTTCCGGGAATCAGCGGACTCGATTTCCTGCGCGAGCTGCAAGGCGCAACAACTTCAAACGGGCCTGCGCCGTTGGTCATTATCATCACCGCACACGGCTCTGAGCGGATGGCTGTGGAAGCTGTTAAGTCGGGTGCTTACGACTACCTCTCCAAGCCTTTCGAGCTCGACGATCTTCGCCTGGTCATAAAGAATGCGGCGGAGACGATCGCGCTCAGGCGCGAAAATCTTTCGCTGCGGCGAAGGATCGAAGTAGAGCGATCTCAACGCGGCGCTTTCATCGGAAACTCCGAAGGGATGCAGCGCGTGCGCGCGATGATTGAGAAAGTCGCGGAGACGGATGCGACGGTGTTAGTGAGAGGCGAATCGGGCACGGGCAAAGAGTTAGTCGCGCGCGAAGTCCACGAGCGAAACAGTGTTCGCAGCCAGGGGCCGTTTGTCGCCGTCAACTGCGCGGCGCTTCCTGCGGAGCTTGTTGAGTCGGAGCTTTTTGGCCACGAAAAGGGCGCGTTTACAGGGGCAGCGGCGCGCCGGCAGGGTAAGTTTGAACAGGCTGATAGCGGCACGCTTTTCCTGGACGAGATAGGTGATATGAGCGCCAACGTGCAGGCGAAACTTTTGCGCGCGCTCGAAGAAAGACGAATTGAAAGACTAGGCGGAAACGAATCGATCCCCGTCGACGTGCGGATCGTCAGCGCCACACATCGTCCGCTCGAACAGGAAATAGCCGCGGGTAATTTTCGCGCCGATCTTTTTTATCGTCTGCGCGTTGTGACGATAGATATTCCACCGCTGCGCGAACGACGCGAGGACATCCCTTTGCTGGCCGAAACATTTACGCGTGCCGCCGCTGAACGCTACGGCCTACCGTTGCGGCAGGTTGCGCCGGGAGCTTTGCGCCGGCTGGTCGAGTATGACTGGCCGGGTAATGTTCGCGAACTGAAGAACACGATCGAGCGCGCCGCGATCATGGCTGAAGGCAAAGAGTTGCGTTCACAGGATCTGCCTGACGAGATTATCTCTGGGCAGGAAAAAGAAATTGGGGACCAGGCGGGTGCGACTGAAGACGGTCTCGCGGTTCCGTTCACGGCCGACTTTCGTGAGGACCGTCGCGAGTTTGAGCGTCGCTACATCTCCCGCTGCCTCGAGCATACGCAGGGAAATGTGACTAAGGCGGCGGAGATTTTGGGTATGCACCGACAATCGCTCCAGCACAAACTCCGGCAGCTCGGACTGGGACGCCGGTATGTTTCTGTTGCTACTGATGCGCCGGATAATTCCGACGAGTGAAAGAGCGATCAGTAGTTAACACAACCCTGCTTGCCGAACTAAGAGCGGGGGCGAGCCCGCCTTCCTGACCCAGAGCTGCATACAGAACCGTGAGCGGTAGCGACCGGATGCTAGAGACAACTATCGCTGAGAGGTTAGAATCGTGAACTTACGCGCAGCGTAAACTAGGCGTCTGCGATGCGCGCCGTTGAGTGTAGCATCCGGTCGCTACGGCTCACGGTTCTGCAAAGACGCAACGTCGGTGAGAGACTAGAATCGCAATTGAAGCGCTTGCTATTTAACTGACCTCTGCAAGGTCGTGCCGTTGAGTGTAGCATCCGGTCGCTACCGCTCACGGTTCTGTAAAGACTGCTTCTTGCGCGCAGTGAGCCTCTTCTTCGCGGCGTTGGCACGAGATGTTCATAGCCAAAAAATGCTATAAACATTTGGTTCCTAACGGAGCAGAATCGTTGCTGCTTTACAGAACCGTGAGCGGTAGCGACCGGATGCTAGAGGCAACGTCGTTGACAGGTTACAATCGTAATTGAACCATTGGTGTTTACGAGTTCGGGGCAAGAGCTACTGTTGAGTTTAGCATAAGGTCGCTACCGCTCACGGTTCTGTAAAGTGTATTCCCGGCGTCCTCCAACTGGCCATGGTAGAAAACTCAACCTCACGCACAATAACTCAAGGTAGAGGCTCGCCTTGATCGTACATAACATAAGCGATGGCATTGATTAGGTCCTGCTCAGTCCATAGATAACGCTTACTACCCTTACGAGCCCATGGACTTCTTTCGTTTCGCCACTGGCCGGCTTCCCGCATCATCCGGGTAGCGTTAGCCTTGAATGCGCTCAGAACATGTCTCGGGCGAGTGTTTGCCGAAACCACCGTATGAACATGATTTGTGCGAACATTGAAAGCCCACAGCGACCACTTACGAATTTCGCATGTCTCCCGAATCGCAAGTTCAACTGTCTTTCTCCCATTACTACTTAGCTTGACGGGTTGGCGGGCGAGTAAACGCTCATTGTACTTTCGTCGCTGCTCGCTGGCCGGCAACTTCGGTTCACCATATACGTTATGAAAGCGATCCACAGATCCGCCTTTGCCGTGAAGCCAGGTTCCATAGGCGCGAAACGTAATCAAGTAACCAAAAGGAATATGTTCATTTCGAAACTCGCGGTGAGGGTGTGTCATATGGAAATAGTAATTCGGAATTGCAGCGGCTTCGACGTGGTGAGCGGAGCGGAAGGTGCCAGCCACATACCAAATTACTTGTAAGCTACTAATCCGGGTGAAGAGCGATGAAGTTGAGTGACAGCATCCGGTCGCTACCGCTCACGGTTCTGTATAAGCGTGGGTTTTCTGTGCTGTAATGGAGCGCGGTGAAGTTGAGTTTAGCATCCGGTCGCTACCGCTCACGGTTCGGTAAAGATGCAACTTCGCGGACAGGTTAGAATCGTGAATGAACCGATGGATACATGACAGGCCTCCGGGAGAGTCCGGTTGAGTTTAGGCATCCGGTCGCTACCGCTCACGGTTCTGTAGGACAGTTTCCGCGCGGTGACGCAGTCATCAAATAAATCTCTTTTGGAAAGGAAATCATGAAAGCACGCATCGACGCAATCATTCAGCGTGACCAGGCTGAGTATCTTGAACAACTAATGCCACAAACTGATCCGCTGCTGCGCGAGCTGGAGGAGTATGGAGCGCAGCACGGTGTGCCGAGCGCCGATCGCGAAGTGGCGCTCTTTGTCGAGATTACTGCTCGAGCAATAAAAGCGAAGCGGGCACTGGAGATCGGCATGGCGATTGGTTACACGAGCATTCATCTTGCTCGCGCTGTCGGCGATGACGGATTGGTCGTGACCATTGATCCGAGCGACGAGATGATCAAGGCTGCTGATGGTTATATGAAACGCGCCGGCTTGCGCGATCGCGTGCGCATCGAGCGCGGCAAAGCGCTGGATGTAATACCACGGTTGAAAGAAACTTTTGATCTACTTTTTATCGACGCGCTAAAGGAAGAGTATGCCGACTATCTAAAGTTGGCCTTGCCGAAGTTGCGTGGCGGCGGCGTGGTGATTGTTGACAATCTTCTTTGGGGCGGACAAGTAGCCGGCGAAATACGGTCGGCCGATCAGGAGAGCTCCACGAACGCGTTGCGAGAATTCAACAAGTACTTCGTTAACCACCCCAAGTTGCGAGCGGAGATTCTTTCGGTCGGTGATGGGTTGGGTTATGCGGTGAAGGTCTCGTAGATGCGCCAACTCAAGTCGCGAGGGAAGGATAACAAGCGTCGAAGGCGCGGAATTTAATAGCCCCGGGGCGTTGAGACTGTGTCAAAACTCGGTTGATGAAAGAAGTCACTCTAAAATCGGCACTGA
>DIYZ01000235.1:0-2926 GCA_002427845.1 Chloracidobacterium sp. UBA6041
ATGCTCAGACGAGTTTTGACACAGGCTCGTGAGCCCGGGGATTAAGTAATACGCATAGTAAAAGCCCTCGAAGAGGACGGCAGAAACGTCTCGCTGCCGTGCTGGGGACCCCGCCTGCCGCCGCTCACGCGGCTTGTTGAATGGTTCCTTTATAAGGACCAATCATCACTCAATTGCGCCGGCAAACGTTTATCGACTATCGGCCGCATGGTTGATGTTGCGACGGTTGTTTGGTAGCTGATGTACGATTCAAATCCAAGAGTTCACACTGACTCGATACAAAGCCCCGGACGGAGAATAATGATTGCCCGTCACCGTGTGTTAGACTACCTACCCCCGACACTCCCAGTAACCGGACGTACGGACGATTTGCACATGGCCGTAGCCTCGCGGAAACTTCGATTTGGGGGTATCGCCCGCGTTAAGCCTGCATGAAATACTGCACCGTCTGCAAAACAAAATATGAGGATAGCGTGAGCTTCTGCCCCACTGATGGGGAAGTTCTGGAAGACGATCCGTCTTCAATTGTCGGGACAGTGCTCGATGGCCAGTACAAAATCGAATCCCTGCTCGGCAAGGGTGGCATGGGAGCGGTTTATCTCGCGCGTCACATACTGCTGGGTGATCGCGTCGCCATAAAAATTCTGCCGGCGGAAGTTCGCAACAACGCTGAGTGGCTACGGCGCTTCCGTCGCGAGGGCCAGGCTGCGCGCCGCTTTCGACACGCCAACGCTGTCACGGTTTACGATCTGCGGACCGCCGCGGACGGCATGATCTACATGGTGATGGAATATGTCGAAGGCCACACCCTTGATGCCGAGCTGAAGAGACGCGGACGTTTCAACGCGGCCGAGACTTTTGAAATTCTCGAGCCCATCATGAGCGTGTTGAATACGGCACACGCAATGGGCGTCGTCCATCGTGATCTGAAACCCGAAAACATCATGATCGGAAAGGCCACTACGGGCGGAGAGTCGTCAATCAAGCTGTTGGATCTGGGCATTGCCAAGATGCGGGAGATTGCCGGAGTGGAGAGTAGCGGCACTACGGAGTTGACGATGGCCGGGCAGGTTCTGGGCACTCCGTATTACATGTCGCCGGAACAGTGGGGCGAATTATCGCGCGATGGCAATCCGGAGATTGACGGACGTACCGACATTTACAGTTTGGGACTGGTTGCTTATCAGATGATCAACGGCAAGCGCCCGTATTCGGGCGTGACGCTGCACGAGTTGAGACGCGAACACCTATCGATTAAGCCGCCTTCGTTAATTGAAACGGTCCCAGACGTGCCCAGGGCCTTCAGCGCAGCCATTGACCGCGCCATCTCGAAGGACCGCGGCGATCGGCAGCCGACCGCCGGCGAGTTGGCCGCGCAGTTGCGAGCCGGGCTGGATGAAACAACCATTCTTGCCCATGTCGGCCGGACGTTGCCCGAGATGCCGCATCCGGAAAGTTCCTACGCGCAGACACAGGGAATGTCCGATGTCCTGGATACAAACTCCGATGTAAACGCGCCGACTATCATCACGGTCGATGCCGTGCCTACGTCACCCCCAAACGTTCCGCGACCCATGGGGCCTTCAACGCCGGCGCCGCAAGCGTCTGGCGGAGGCGTTGACCTGTCTTCCAGCGTGACGATTCAACAGGCGCCAAAAGCCGTCGTTGGTTTGGCCGCTCCGAAAAAGTCGAAAGGCAAGTCGCTGATGTTTGTTGGCGCGGCCTTGCTGCTTCTGGTTCTGGCCGTTGTTGGGGTTGGCGGATTCTTCGCGGTCAGTTGGTTAAAGACGAAACCAGATAACCACACAACAGCGTCGGAAAAGAGTAAGCCTGGCAATAAAGGGAACAATGGTCCATTGGCGACGGAACCGGCAGCCGCGAATAAGGCGTTTGGACGTTATTGGCTCGAGGTCCTGCCAAACGCTTTGGCTGCGGAGCCGATGCGGGTTGCGGGCGCGGTTCCGCTCGCCTCCGGGCAGGCGTTTAAGTTTCATTTCGAGTTTGATCAGGACGGCTATCTTTATATCATCGGACCGGGAGAGCGAAATCAGCCGACTGCGTTTCTTACGGATAAGCCGGCAGCAATCTCGGGTGTGGAAACGAACCGGGCAGCGAAAGGCAGCGACTTCAGCTTTCCCTCCGGATTGGAACACTGGCTGGAACTCGATAAGAAGCCGGGCACCGAAAATTACACGATCATTTTTTCCCCCGAGGCATTATCGTCGCCTGCTTTTTTGAGCTCGCAGGCAACAGGAAAACCTCTAAGCGATACAGAACAAAGTGAGCTAAACGACTTCCTGGCAACTCATAAGACGAGCGAGCCCGTCACTGAGCTCAATGACAAAGATGCAGCCGCGCCATACGTTACGGTGAAGGTACCCTCGTCCAGTGATTCCGGCGCGCCGCTTATTTTCCAGGTGCGCATCCAACACAAATAGTCTGGTCCATTGCCGAGTTGTATTAAGTTTGAAGGAGAAGTTTTGTAATGAGAATAAGAACTATCTTTTTTACTTTCCTGATCGCGCTTGCCTGCGCTGTACCAGTGGAGGTATTTGCGCAGCAGGACGACGACGTGCGCGGTGCGTTTCTGACGACGCGGCCCAAAGCCTCGGATAAGGGAGAGAAAACCACGGGCAATGCCAAACCAAGCCGGCGACGCCCGAAACCTGCCCCTGATTCTCCGGGCCCAAACAATTCCAAGCCGAAAGGTGGTTCCACCCCGGCGCCCGGTAAAGCAACCGCGCAACGCCTGGGGTTGGGATTGACACTCTTCAGGCGCGACGCGAATGGGCTTGCAGTGCGCACGGATCCATCACACGACTTTCGCAAAGGCGATCGCGTAAGAGTTTTGCTGGAAACAAACGCCGACGGCTATCTCTACATTTTCAATACGACCGATGACGGAAAGCCGGTAATGATTTACCCG
>DIYZ01000235.1:3147-11068 GCA_002427845.1 Chloracidobacterium sp. UBA6041
GAAAAGCTCTACTTCGTTTTCACGCGTGAGCCGCTCGCCACGGTTCCGATTGAAGACGATCTGATAACTTTTTGCCGTGATAACGCATCCAGCTGTCCCTGGCATCCCGCCACCGATGTCTGGGCGCGGATTAGAAAAGAAGCAGGAGAGCCGGTCAAAATCGCTCAAGCCGGAAGCCTTGGAACGGCGCAGACATCAGTTGAACATCGGGCGGCCACTCGCGGCATTGGTCTCAACAGAGATGACCCCGAGCCATCGTTGATCATGTTGACGGCCTCGACGAGCAGGAACATGCTTGTCACCACGTTGGAGTTGAGCCACAAAGCTGTAAGTTTGCTGCTTGAATCAAACCCTGAGGAACCGCAGTAATCGCAAACTAGAGAATGAAAGCAACACCTATGAAATTAATTACTTTAGTCGCCAGTGCGAGTCTCCTGCTTGTCCTGGGTTCGTTGGCGTTTTCCCGCGAAGCAGCGCCGGCATTAGCTGCACCCGTGCAAACGGACCAGGCGGCCACGGCGTTACACGAGGGCAGGCGCTTGCTGCAACGGGGCAAAGCCGACCAGGCCCTCGGGCAACTGCAAACTGCCCTCAAACTTTACACTGCCGCCAAAGACAATCATGGCATCGCCGCAACGAATAATGAATTGGGCGATCTTTACCTCCGGCAGGGCCAGTTTAATGTGGCTATCGATCACTACAAGAGCGCACTTGAAGGCTTCGTGAACGCGGATAAGAAGGAGGCTCAAGCTACCGCCGCGGCAAGCCTCGTGGACAGCAGGTTAGCAAATGCCAATATTGCCGATGACAAGTTCAATGCAAACCTGATGTTGGCAAAGATCGGCGATGTTAATTTTCGGCTGGGACGATTGGCCGATGCGAGTTCCGCTTACAGTCTGATGGAAGTGAAGAAACCCGAAAGCAGCGCCGCAAAAGTGGGTCGCAGGTTTGGCGGGCTGGGAGGGATAATGGGCGGCATTTCTACCGGTAGAGTTGGTGTTGAAGCGCCGGTCAGTGCCGTCACGGTAGCGCTGGAAGCAAAGAAAGAACTCGATGAATATCGCGTTTCAATTGTCTATTCGAGTTATGAGCTCGGCATGGGACGCATAGCTTACGCGCAAAATGATTTCGAATCGGCCAGGAAACATTTTGAGAATGCGCTAGCCGCGGCGGGCAGCAGTCTGGGAGCAATCGCCAAACTGGGCCAGACACGCCGCTTCCGCGCGGCCGCTCGAACAAGTTTGGGAGACGTTGCCTTGCGCCAGGCGCGCTATAAAGACGCGTCCAAGTCGTATGGAGAAGCTATCAAGGGAGCGCAGGAAGACAAGCGTATCGATCTTATCTGGCCGGCCCAACGCGGTCTTGGCAGAAGCCTTTGGTTACAGGCGTTACAGGAAAGTGATCCGAAAAAATCAACACCGCTGCGAGAATCGGCGTTAAAGAATTATCGCGACGCATTGCAGACTATCGAGACCTTGCGGTCTGGAAGTTTGCGAGCTGACGAAGCGCGCACGACGTTTCTGGCGACGACAAAGGATGTATTTGATGAAACGGCCACCGCTCTCGCCGAGATGGCGCTCTTGTCTGCACCGGCTGCTAATGGCGAACTCTCCGGCAAAGCCCTGGATTACGCCGCCGAAGCCTTCAAAGTTACCGAGCAGTCACGCGCACGCTCGCTGCTGGATCTGCTGAGCGAAACGGGCGCTTCGATCACCGAAGGCATCCCGGCGGAGTTGCTCAAGCGCAAACAGGACAATCTCGATCGGCAACAGGAAATTGCGGAAGAGCTGATGGGAATTAGTTTGTCCACCGATCAGCAAAAGAAGAAGCCGTCCGAGTCGGAAGCAGAACTGGAAAAGCTCCAGACAGAATTTGATGACATCGA
This sequence comes from Chloracidobacterium sp. UBA6041, assembly GCA_002427845.1. Lineage (GTDB taxonomy): Bacteria > Acidobacteriota > Blastocatellia > Pyrinomonadales > Pyrinomonadaceae > PSRF01. The sequence continues at coordinate 5,033 of DIYZ01000235.1, forward strand.
AAACCAGATACGAACGGCAAGTCCGCGTTACGCCAGCCTCACGGCCGGCAAACCGCTTTCGCTTGCTGAAGTGCAGCAGCAAGTGCTCGATGATAAGACGGTGTTGCTTGAATACAGCCTGGGAACTGACGCTTCGTATCTGTGGGCGGTCAGTGCGACCGGCGCGGCGATTTATAAATTGCCGCCGCGGACCACCCTCGACAAACTGGCCATAGACCTTCGCGCACAATTGATTCCGTCAAAACTTCAGCGCCGGATCGTCGGCATCGATGTGATGGCTGACTCTCAGCGGGGACTCGGCATTAGTGCGACGCCTTTCGCGGAAGACGCAGAGCCTTTTGCGGCTGCCTCAAGCGCGCTTTACAAAGCAGTGATCGAGCCGGCGGCCTCCATGATTGGCGAGAAGCGCCTCCTGGTGGTTGCAGACGGCGCGCTGAATTATGTTCCCTTTGAAGCGCTGGTAAAATCGCCGGCCAGTGCGGATTACAGTTCACTTCCGTATCTGATCAGGTCGAACGAGATTATCTATGCCCCATCGGCATCGGTGGTTGGCGCAATCAGACAGCAGGAAAACAATCGCTCCGGCCGGGCGCTGCTGATAGTGGCGGATCCGGTGTTCAATTCAAACGACACGCGCGCCCGCGGCGCAACTGCTTCGAGCAACGGCGAGACGCGCGGCCTGGGAATACAAAGCGCCTTAAGCGACGTTGCCGGGCAGGATGCTTCGGCCGGCGCCGAGTCTGCGAAGATGCAGGGCTTGCCGCTGGTGCGTCTTGCAGGAACGCGAACAGAAGCCGACCAGATCGTCAAACTGGCAAAGACCTCCGGCATGCAGGCAGACGTTTGGCTGGACCTCGACGCCAGCGAGGAAAATCTGGAAACACGCGATATCAGCAAGTATCGCGTCCTCCACATTGCCACGCATGGACTGTTGAATGCCGAGCGCCCGCAATTTACAGGTCTGGTGCTTTCGCTGATTGGTAACAAGAGCGAAGACGGTTTCCTGCGGACTGATGAGGTTTTTAATCTGCGGTTGGGCTCGCCGCTGGTAATGCTTTCCGCTTGTGAAACAGGTTTGGGAAAAGAAAAACGCGGCGAGGGCGTAATGGGCCTCACGCGCGCGTTCATGTATGCAGGCGCGCCCACAGTTGGCGTTAGCCTATGGTCCGTCGCTGATAAATCGACTGCGGAATTGATGACCGACTTTTACAAACGCCTGCTCGCGTCGCCGGCGAATTCTTCTCCGGGCGTCTCAGCCTCGGCAGCTATGCGCGACGCTCAGCTCGCAATGATCAGCGGCAGAAAATACAGCGCGCCATTCTACTGGGCGCCGTTTGTTCTGGTCGGCGATTGGCGGTAAGCCCGTCGAAACCAACTCGTGTCGAGACAGCGACTCTCCGCTGCCTCGTCGCTGACGCCGCGCTTGTTCAGAACTACCCTCCGTTCTTTCTCAATCTCGGCTTGCGCTCGCTCAAGGTTCTCCTTAAAACGCTCAGCACTGGAGAGAGGTGTGGTAGCCAAAGTAAGAAGTGCGGGCTGATATTCATAGTACCAACCTACGGCAAGCACCCGTGCTGCAAGCTTAGTGTCGCGGTACTTACTGAGATCCTCGATCGGGTCGTAGCCCATTTCTTTAAGCGCCGCTATTTCTTCAGGGGCGGGGGCGAACTGAAAATAGCGCTCGAACGCTTCCGCACCTTTTCTTTCTCTGAATATCTTCCCAATCAGCCCCCGGGCCGTTTGCTCAACCTCACCACGTGTTTTCCTTTGTTCGTCCATTAGGGAACATTGTTCGCTGACTCGTGCGCTTCCTGCAGCTTCGGATCGATCTTGGTGTGCTTTCGACAGAGGCGCATCCGCATGCCCGATTAGAATACTACCGAAGAGGACAAACCAAACCGCTAGAGTGTGTCGCTTCATAGGTTCTCGCCTTCCTAATTCTTTTTCTTTCCCGAAAAATAGTCGTTTGAATGGGTCTTTGGCTCCCACCATTGACGCAGACCGGGCCAGCGATCAATGTATCTCTGATAGTTGCTGATGGGTCCGTGCTTATCGGTCTCGGGGCCTACCTGCCGAACGTCGGAGTTGTAGTGCTTGGTATGCCCTTCACCTTTCAGCGGATTCTCAGAGCGATAGTCTATATCAATGTCACCCCGCGTTTTCGCATCCGGGTTATAGGATACTTGGATGCTTGGACCACCTTTCAGGCGATAGCTTTCCGAGTATTCGCCGTGAAATCCGAGGATGTCGGAGCTATGTCCAAACTCGCGTGACTTGTCGAGCGTCTCTACGGCATTGTCGGTGAGGGTGGCATATAATCTAAAATGTGCTACTTACGGCGCAACCCTGATGATCCACAGGATACTGACTTCCGTGGTTGGAAATTCTGGCTCGACAAGCTGGACCAGTTCAACGGGAACTTTGTCCAGGCGGAGATGGTTAAAGCCTTCCTTGTCTCCTCCGAGTATCGGCAGAGGTTTGGCCCGTAGGAACTAAGGCCCGTAGGAACTAAGTCATCCCTCGAATCACAAACACCGCATTATGGTAGCTAAGGTAAGGGGATAACTGTAGGCGTGTCGTCGTCAACCGGTTCTTCTCCCTCATCGACCATAACTTTGGCAACCATCGGCGAGGGCCGGACATGGGTCTTTAATTCTTCGTAAGCTGCTTTGACCTGGGAGATGTCGCAGGCCGTGGGCGCCTCCATACCGTTGGAGAAGTTGATTACTTTGAACTGGTTCATCACCGTGCTGCGGTCTTTGCAGGAAAAGCAATCGAGCAGTCCGAAGTTGTGTCCCAGCTCATGTACCATTGCGTTTTTTAGTGCCTCCGGATTGGTGATAATCGGATCAATCACGACCTCAGCGTAAGAAATAATCTGATCGGCGTGGACACTGTAAGCTTGCAACTTAGTGGCGTGCCGCGTTTTCTTTTCATAGACTTTGCCGCGCATGATAGTCAAACAATTCTCACAATATTGCGGTTCTGACACGCTTCCCGCGTAAGTGAATTTCACTCCCGACGAGCTTGCCTCAGCAACAGCATTCCAGCTCTCTAGCGGCGCAAGCAGGACAGGAATCTCTTCAGTCTTAAAATGCGCCGCCAGAATAAAAACTTTTACCTGACTGTTTGCTGCCCAGGTCCAAAAACCAAATGCGGGAGCGCGCACGCCGACCTTGCAGGGAGATACTGTCGGCTCGCGAGTCTGTGAGAAGACGGGCGGGTTGCAAACTGCGGCAAGAAGAATGAGTGAAACGCAGAGAACCGTAAGGTCCGTCTTAAGCGCAGGGGGCTGAAGTGATCTTGTTTTCATTTTTATGTTCCGCGGTTCAGGTTTTACTAATCGCGGCCGGCTTCGTTACTGTTACGAGCAACCTGCCTTTGCAGTTGGTAAACCTGACGCACAACTTCCAAATCGCAAGCTGACGGCTCAATCAGCCCATTGTCTCGGTTGATTCCCGGAAAGCCATTCATGATCGTTTGTTTCTTTTTGCAGCTCGTGCAGTCGCCCAATCCCATTCCATGACCGAGCTCATGGGTCATGAACCCCTGTAGCGCCTCCGCGTTGACCGTGGCAAAGTCGAAATCGATCCAAGCTGAAATAAGCAGGCCGTCTGACCTCCGTTGCAGTGGATGAAAAAATGCGTAGTGCTTGTGGTCGTTTTTGAATATCTCCTGCCTCGTAACGGTCAGGCAGGAACGGCAATCAATCAGCCCTTCAATTTCGCCACCATACGTAAAGCTCACTCCCGCGGCGGCCTGCCTGGCCGCTTGTGTCCACAGTTTCATAGCCTCCAGCAATGTTTCTTTTTGCGCCGGCGTAAACATGTTGCGGTAGAAGTAAACTTTTACTTCGCTGTCCGACGGCCAAATGTAAGCACCGGTCGGGGGCGCGTTGTGGTTAGGGTTGCACCCTATGGTTTGTGAGTAGACTGCAACAGGGAGAAGCAAGACGATAAGGAGAGTTAGCAGAGCAGTTTTCATTATTGTAAATTTGGTGATTCCCGTCTTTCGAGCGGGCAGGATTATTTCCTGGTGCGGTGGTTGGCGGATTGAGTGGATGGCGGTTCGTCTATTTCAGTGATAGTCACTTTGCTGGCAAACCGTTTGTAGTCGTAATACCTGACGATGATTCGGTAATGCACGTCGCGGCCGGTAAAGTGCAGCGTGTCGTCGGCGCTGGTACGGGTAGGAAAAAGAAGCGTTGCCGTTACCGGCTCACGTGTCGTTTCGAAGAGCGGGAAGCGCTGCTTGCCGTGTGGCTCGACGATGCCCCTGACCTTAACTACCTGGAAATTGCCGGCATCTACCCAGACACGGCCCACAAAAAAGCGTTGTTTCATGTGCTGCGGATCGGGGGACTGTGCTGGCGTGACATCAATCGCGAACACGTCGCGCGAATCCAGTTTCTCGCTGCCCACATAGGACAGTCTGTATCTCCCCATTTCAGCGATATCGACGCCGAGCAGTTGCGCGCCCGCTAAATCCTGAATGTCTTCTTTCGTAATCCGCATTTCGCGAATTGTTGATGGTGGATGATAAAAAACGCGCTCAATCCGGTTGCCCTTGTCGTCGAAGAGAAACTGCGACTTGCGGACATACTCGCCAGTCACAAGTCCATCTGGCCCGATTGTCTGGAGCGTCGCGTCGCGTTTGAAAGTGTGATCATTCAGCGCTTCGCGCACGTGGCTCTCCGAGCGGACAAACCCGGCGATGACTCTGGCGGGACTCGGCAGCATTGGTGGTGGCTCTGTGTCGACTATTACTCGCGTGACTTCTGCAGCGGCTTCCGGGACCCGCAATGAGGCTTCGGAGCTTTGCTGGGCCATCGCCAGACGAGCGGCAAAAACTAATAGCAACGAGAAGCCGAGGAATCTGACCAGACTGAAAAGCGCTTTTGACATACTGAGCTTCCGATCGAAGTGTGCAGGCAAAAAATTTTGTGGAATGGGTTCTTGCGGTGAGACCGAAAGAACTCTGGTAAGAAGACGCGGGGCGAAAGAGAAGGTGGGAAGGCGGAATGCCATGCTCTCTCGCCCCACCAGGAGCACATATGCAGCCAGCGCGCTACACACGAGGGTTATTGGCACTTGCTGTGCCTAACCATGGGTGTATACGCGCAGCTTCGGCGCGATTGGTAACCCATCGCGCCGGCTATCGCTAATTTAATTTGGCGTGTTCGACTGACGTCGTGCAGCTACTGCTGGCGGTTTGCGTTTTACTGCAGGATGGGGTGGCTGCCGCCCTTGCTGTGGTCTAACGTCTTTTGGTAGAGGGCCGGATCGTTGTAGTAGAGAATTATGTGTTCGCCTTCGTAGCGAGCGACGTTGGCGACGCGCTGAAAGTCGCGGTCGTGGTCGGCGATGATGAATGCGCTGGGCTCAAATGCCAGCACCATCCCGGCGGCGTAAACGTAGCCGCCTTGATCGTAGACGCTCCCGGCGTACTGCGCTGAGCCGACGGCGATGTCAGGTGAGTAAACACCGTCGCGGTTTTGTGTCCGGTCGGGGCGTGCAATGAAGACGACGTAATCGGCGAAATTCAGATGCGCGCGATAGCCATGACGGCGTGCAACGGCGAAGAGTTCTGTTAGACCACTATCGATAGCGCGCAGCATTTCAACGCGCGGCTTTCTAACCGAGTAGACCTGGACGCCGAGTGGCGTAGTTGTGATGTAGCTAAAGCTGTCGCCCGTTATTGATTGCGCCTGGGCGAGCAGACGCGACGAGCGCTTCACCTGTCCACGGGCCTCTTGCACGCGACCGGCTGAAGTTAACAGGAAAACTCCGCAGACGAGCATTACGGTCAACAGAATCTTGAAAACGCTTGTGTTCATCGGCAACTCCTTCGGCCGCTATCAGCGACCACCCTTGTCTCGCTGAATTTTCCCGGCGCTTCCGGAAAAATCTTTGCACTCCTTCGCGCGCAACAAAAAATGAAACCACTTGCTTTACTCTATACTCTCGGCAAGACGGATGCCACGCGTAACGTGGGTACTGGTTCACTTTCAAAGACGGGCCTCTCTTTGGAGTGCGG
>DIYZ01000028.1:0-4755 GCA_002427845.1 Chloracidobacterium sp. UBA6041
AAAAAAATATGGCGGTCGCAACTGAAGAAAAACTGCTGGCATCTAATCGGGCCGCATTTCACGAATATCACATCCTCGACAAGTATGAAGCGGGAATTACGTTGACGGGAACCGAGGTCAAAAGCGTGCTGGCCGGTCGAGTCCAATTGAAAGAGGGCTATATCGCCATTCGCGACGGGGAAGCGTGGTTGTTTAATGCCCACATTTCGCCTTATGCTCATGGCAACCGCGAAAATCACGAGCCGCTTCGCACCCGCAAGTTATTATTGCACCGGCGAGAGATCGAGCAGTTGGACCAGGCAAGCGTCAAGCAGGGAATGACGCTCGTAGCGACGCGCATTTATTTGAAACACCGGCGAATCAAAGTCGAGGTTGCGATTGCCCGGGGTAAAAAGCTGTACGACAAGCGCGAAACTGAACTGCGGCGCACCGTGGAAAGAGAAACGCGCGCGCAACTCAAGGAGCGCAACCGGTAAATGTATATTTCGAAACACGACGCAGGAGTAAGTACCAGGCATGCAAATTGAAAGTACCAATGGACCATATCACGAACTTGATGTTCAAGGTCTCGCAATCGCCGTCTTCAAAGATGAGCGGGCCGATGAAGGATTCCTCAGAGACCTCGACGCGCTGACTGGCGGCGCAATCAAATCTGTCATTGATTCGGAAGAGTTGAAGGGAAAAGAGGCAGAAACGGTTTACCTTCACCTGATCGGCAATAGTGAAATCCGTGCACAACGACTGTTGCTGATTGGCGTAGGCGAGCGCGGTGAGTACTCAACCACGCAAGCATCTCAATTTGCGGGGACGGCTGTGCGTGCGCTCCGCGGCAAGAGTGTGAAGTCGATCGCCATTGTTCCGCGGCTGGAAGGAAATCCGGAAGAAATTGCGTCGGTTGTAATTGAAGGCGCGTTTATGTCGCTGTTTGACCCTGATAAATATCGTACGGTGGACAAGGAAGAAAGGCAGATCGAACGGCTGGTGGTAGTAATGGCTGGGGCAGATGAAACCGGCCTCAAACGCGGCGTCGAACGCGGCAGAATTATCGGAGAGTCGGTTAACTTCACGAGAGATCTTGCAAATGAGCCCGGTGCCAATATGACGCCGACGATCATGTCTGAGCGAGCTCGTGAGGTGGCGGGAGAGTTTGGCCTGAGTGTTGATGTGCTTGATGAAGCGCGCATGGAACAGGAGGGAATGGGATCTTTGCTTAGCGTGGCGCGAGGGTCAGATGAGCCTGGCAAGCTAATCGTGCTTAAGTACACACCGTCAAACGGCGCTGAAGAGAGCGCCGGCTTGCTCGCGTTTGTCGGAAAGGGAGTAACTTTTGACTCCGGAGGAATTTCGCTCAAGCCTGGGGAGAACATGGAGTTGATGAAGTATGACATGACCGGCGGCGCGACTGTCATTGGTGCGATGCGGGCTATTGGGCAGTTGAAGCCTCCGATCCCCGTGCTTGGAGTCATCCCCTGCGCTGAGAACCTTCCATCCGGTAAGGCTACGAAGCCGGGAGACGTAGTACGAGCGATGACAGGTAAGACCATCGAGGTCATCAACACCGACGCTGAAGGCAGGCTGATTCTTGCCGACGCGATCGCTTACGCAAAAAAACTGGGAGCCACAAAAATCATCGACATGGCTACGCTTACGGGCGCAGTCTCGATCGCCCTTGGTGATGTCCACGCCGCGGTCCTGGGAACGGATCAGGAACTGATTGATGAAATAATCGCAGCGGGAAAAGAAGCCGGCGAAAAGTTTTGGCAGTTACCCCTCGACAAAGAATATTCGAAACAGATCAAGTCAGATATTGCAGATATCAAGAACGTTGGTGGACGAAAGGCAGGGACGATAACCGCCGCGGCTTTCTTGAAGGAATTTGCTGACGGCGTTTCCTGGGCACATCTGGATATCGCGGGAACAGCATGGGGTGACGAAGCGAAACCTTATCGATCCAAGGGACCCACCGGCATTGCGGTGCGCACACTCCTAAGAATCGTTAGTCGAGCAAGTTAGGCCTTGTGGGCAATAATTGTGCTACCTGTGGCCGATCGTGGACATTCGCTGTCTCCATTCGTGAACACTGCCGCACAATCGTACGCAAGAACATTTGCATTTTCTTAGGGTTTTTCTGGCGGGTCATCGTGGCATCAGAGTTGTTAATGGGATTGCAAAGCCAAAGGAGCGGACGCCACTCACATAAAAAAACGTCCTCGCCCCCCTCGACGGCCGCTCGAGGAATCATAAGACCCGCTCCTTTGGCCCCCCAACTCACAGAAATCCTTTCAACTCTTAACCTGCTGCCGATAGCTCAATCAGAAGATGCTATAATTTGGCCGTTTTAGCGCAGCTTGCGCGTCGTCATCCAAGCTTGCTTGTAAGGGAGTCGAAAAGACGCGGTGACTGATTACTACAAAGTTCTCGGCATTAAGCGAACGGCGTCGAAATCCGAAGTCAAATCGGCCTACCGCAAACTTGCGAGGGTGCGCCACCCGGATGTCAACGGCGGTTCCGAACAAGCTGCCCGTGAATTCGCGCTTCTTTCAAAAGCCTATCGAGTGCTCAACGATCCGCAGGAACGAGCCTATTACGACGACAAGCTTTCTACGGCTTCCGACAGCGACTTTTCTTTTCTTCATTCAACTAACCCGCACGCACGCAGGGCGCGAAATCTCGCAATGCAGGCAAGGTGGGATCGAATTGTCGATGAAGTTCTGGAAAGAGATCGACGGGAAAATCGGGAGCGGCAGCGCGCTGTCTTTACTACCGTCTCGTTGTTTCTCTCGACGTTTTTTGTAGCGATGTTGCGACCGCATTTGTGGGAGACCTTTGATTATGCGGGGCGGGCGATCCTGCTTACGCTTTTCTTGATAGGCGTGTGGCATCTTGCGACGCGCTTGCGTGAATACTTTAACCATTACACTTACAAGCCGAAATCTATTCAAGATTCCATTATGCGGGATGAGGAGCAACCCGAGCAGCCGTTTACGCGCTTCTCGGCCTACACGTTTCTGCTCGTTGGGTACGCGCTGAGTATTGGAATGGGACTAATTGCTGGTTGGCACGCCCAGGATTTCTTCAGTGGGTTGACAATGCTTTTTCATCAACGAGTCGAGACGGTTCAGACGAATGTGCTCTTTTATTCATCGACGGCGCTGCTGATTCCCGACCTGGTACTGTACCCACCCATCGCAGTACTAATTGTGGATACGATGCAGGCCCTAGCTGCGCGGATCGATTAAGGGCCAGCCAACCCTGCCATCAGCTATTAAGTAGGAAAGGATATGCTAACTTTCAGAAGTCATTCGATATGCTTTTATGCCGCCGCCGTAGTACTCGGCACGCTTCTGCCGATTGGCGGAATAGACGTTCTGGCGAAAACCAGGAACACGCAGAGCCAGTCGTCTCAAAACTCCTTGACGCCCCTCCAGTGGGAAATTGAAAAGCAACGCACGCGGTTAGGTTCCGGCGACGTGGAAGAAAGGCGCGACGCTATCATGCAGTTGGGTTCGATGCATCATCCGGAGGCTGCGCGCTTGGCGGCTTCAGCGTTGCGAGATCCGGTAGCTATTGTCAGGGCCACGGCCGCCGCGTCAATCTTGTCGCTGCCTGCCGAAGAAAGCGCTCCAAACCTAATCCCGCTACTGAGTGACAAGGACGAGTTCGTTCGCAGGGAAGCGGCATACGCTTTGGGAAAAACGGGAAGCGCCAGCGCAAGCTCTGCACTCATCGAGCGGCTGTTAACTGACAAAAAAGATGAAGTACGGGGCGCTGCGGCCGTTGCGCTTGGCCAAATCAAAGATGCGGCAGCGATTTCTTCGTTATCCTCGGTTCTGGATGCGCAATTGGCAGTAAAGTCATCGAAAAAAAAAGAAAAGCGGAAGAAGGAGCAAGACGTTTTTGTGTTGCGAGCTGCCGCGCGATCGCTCGGGCAAATTGGTAGCAGCGCTGCCTTGCCGGCGCTGGTCAGAGTGCTTCAAGATGAAAAGGCCGAAACCGACGTTAGACGAGAAGCAGCATCGGCGCTTGGTTTGATTGGGGACCCGGCTGCGATTCCAGCGCTTCAGGGAGCATTGACCGCGAGTGATCCCTATCTTGTTGAAGCCGCTAACAATGCGATACGTAACATCTCGCGTTCCCGCGCTGCGACCGTAAGATGAAGAATGGCCGGCTGAAAACTAAAAGCGCCGAACACTTTCAAGTGGACGGCGCTTTCGTCGATCAGGCAAGTTAAGCAAGTTAACTTTCTGTCTTTTCTCCTCGACTCTGACTCTTCTTCGCGGCTTTCGTGGCTGTAGGGATTGGCAGGCCAACGCCTCCCGAAAGCGATTCTTGAATCTCCGGCTCTTCCTTAGGCGCCGGCAAGTCGTGAATTAGCGCCCCGCCAGAACTCTTCGAGAAGATAAGCTTGTGGGTGTACCGGTCCAGATCGATATGGACTAGATCACCAAGCCCTATCTGCCCGGTCGCCACCAAATTTGAGAGAGGATAGACCAGGAAACGCTCCACTGAACGCTTCAAATGGCGCGCACCGTATTTAAAGTCCAGACCTTCCTTCAAAAGCGTGTCTTTGGCCGTATCGGAACACTGAAACACAAACTTGGTTCCGGCTGACTGCATAATGCGATCCTGTACGGCTTGAAGCTCGAGGTCGAGAATCTGCCGCAGGTGGTGTTCCTTCAACGAACGGAACACGACGACCTTGTCGATGCGGTTCATGAATTCAGGTGAAAACTTTCGCCGCGCAGATTCGACAGC
>DIYZ01000028.1:4928-14572 GCA_002427845.1 Chloracidobacterium sp. UBA6041
CGCCGGTTATCCCCAAGCGTCAAGGTTGCTTTATCGAGAATGCCCAAGAGCAACTGCCACAGGCTATCCGACGCTTTCTCAATCTCGTCAAAAAGTATTAGCGAGAGTTTCAGATCGTCGGTATGCATGCGATCGAGGTTCTCCTGCGTCAGCATTGGAGAAGTTTCGCGGTGTCCCAAATATCCCGGGGGCGAGCCAATCAGCTTCGCAATTTCATGCGAATGCTGAAACTCTGCGCAATCGATCTTAACGATCGCATTAGAGTCGCCATACAAAACTTCCGCCGCGGCCTCAATCACGCGAGTTTTTCCCGAGCCGGTTGGGCCCAGAAAAATCATGGTTCCAATTGGACGGTTTGGCGGATTCATACCAGCCAGAAAAATCTGGTAAAGGCCGCTCATACGCCTCACGGCGCGCTCCTGTCCGACGATGCGAGCGGAAAGCCGCTCCTCGAAGTCCTGGGCAGGAGCACTCTTTTGATCAGGATCCAGGAAGACTGTGCCCATGGTCTTGTTTAGTTTGTTTATCTCCATTTCGGAAATCATGCTCGTCCTCCTTGCATGCGTGAGCGCGTTTGCGTTGCCTTCGTGGCGCTCTATTCAAGTTCGGCCCTAATTGGCCCAACCCTTCTAATGCAAGGAACGATCCGTTAACTCCATTGATGCCCCGGTGACGATCTTCTTTTGCTCTTGCCGAAAATGCGCCACGCAGGCACCGCAAGGTTGACCGATGCTATATATACGACACCGGTTCAAATGTCATCACAAAATATTGCGGACGGGGTGAAATTGAAGCTACTGCGAAAAGATAATCGTGCCCTCGATCCTGACAATTCGTGTCAGAAACCCGCTGCCAATAAATGTTTGTCGGGATAAAGATTAAGGAGTGACAGGTCGTTTACATGCACCTTTTAGCGCGCACACCCACCAAAAGGTCTCACTGAAACTCATCTTCGTCGATGCTGATTGATTTATTGATTTCTCTAAATTGCCGTCAGCTCAGTCGTAGTATTCCAAGCCTAGATGAGTAATCAAATCCTCGCCCTGAAGATAACGCAGCGTGTTTTTGAGTTTCATCAGTTGGATGAAAACGTCATGCTCAGGATAAAGACCCGGCGCGGTTTGCGGCGACTTGAAGTAGAAGGACAACCATTCCTGTATACCTTTCATACCTGCTCGTTGGGCTAAATCCAGAAACAGTGCCAGGTCGAGAACGATTGGCGCCGCAAGAATTGAGTCGCGACAGAGAAAATCGATTTTGATCTGCATTGGATAGCCGAGCCAGCCAAAAATATCAATGTTGTCCCAACCCTCCTTGTTATCGCCCCGCGGCGGATAGTAGTTAATGCGGACAACGTGGGAAAAATCTTTGTAAAGCTGAGGGTAAACTTCCGGCTGAAGAATGTATTCGAGAACCGACAATTTCGACTCTTCCTTCGTCTTGAACGATTCCGGATCGTCCAACACTTCGCCGTCGCGATTGCCGAGGATGTTAGTCGAGTACCAGCCGTTCAACCCGAGCATCCTCGCCTTCAGCCCGGGAGCGATGATGGTTTTCATCAATGTCTGACCCGTTTTGAAATCTTTTCCGCAAACTGCGAGATTGTTTTCCTCGGCAAGCGTTCTGAGAGCAGGAATGTCGACGGTGAGATTCGGCGCGCCATTGGCGAAAGGGATGCCCGACTTCAACGCAGCGTAGGCATAGATCATCGAAGGCGCGATTGCCTTGTGATTCTCGCGCATCGCCTTTTCAAAAGATTGGAGGGTCTTGTGAACCGGATGAGTCTTGAGAAAGATTTCCGTGGAAGCCGCCCAAATCATCACCACACGCGAACAGCGGTTTTTACGTCTCCATTCCGCTATCTCATCGATGAGCTGTTCGGCGAGCTTGAACTTGTTGGCGCCAGTCTTAACGTTAGTTCCACTGAGGCGTTTTACGTAAGATTGATTAAAGACGGCCTTCATTGGCTTGATCTTCTGGAGCGGAGATTTTAATTGAGCCAACAACTCTTTCTCGAGGACGCCCGCGTGCATGGCGGCTTCGTAAGCTGAGTCTTCAAAAATGTCCCAGGCGCCAAACACGAGGTCCTCAAGTTTTGCCAGACGCACGAAGTCCTTGATTAGTGGGACACGATTGTCAGTGCGCTTCCCGAGGCGAATCGTGCCCATTTGGGTCAAACTACCGACCGGCTGTCCTATTCCTTTCTTTACAGCTTCAACGCCCGCGATGAAAGTTGTGCTAACCGCGCCGAGACCAACCAGCAATACTCCCAGTCTGCCCTTGGGCTCAATGATCTCAGCGTCTTTTCTAACTGGCATTATCTAGTCTCCTATCCAACAAGTTTGTGCTGCGAATGATACAGATGTGCGCCGTTGCTGTCATCTGCCTCCATTTTCGGGGAGAAGTTGCGGTGCAAACCGCCTGCGGGATGGCAGCAACTCAGGAATTGAATTCCGAACCGTCACGATAGCGCACCAGCGGCGCGGGGTCATTTGCGATTAGCGCTTTGACGCCGAGCGAGCGCGCGCGACTGATCCATTCGGGATCGTCGACGGTCCAAACGACGACCTCTAAGCCCTGTTGTTTTGCTTTCTCTATGACTCCAGCACTCGCGAGCGTGTGATGAAGCGCAATTTCATCGGCTGCATGCCGGCGAGCGAGATCGATCATTCGGAGCCGCCGCACGATTGACAGCGGTCGAGAAAGTTTTGGTTCGAAGAGCGCCGCCGTGCGCAGGCACGCGTCATTTCTTTTTATCTGAGTAATCGCTGAAAGATCAAAACTCTCCACCACGACTCGATCTGCCATTTCAAATTCAAGAATCGATTTGACGACGGCGGCTGCCAAAGCGCCCCCTTCACGCGCGCTGCATTTCATTTCCAGGTAAAGCACACCGCGTCGGGATTTGAAGAGTTCAAAAACTTGTCCAAGCGTAGGCAGCTTCTCGCCGGCGTATGAGACGTCGGCCAGTGGCGTTAGGCTCCGGGGCAAACTTCCGGCGGGTAAAGTCTTGCCAAACCAACTGCCGACGTCGACCGTTTGCAGTTTTGCGGAAGTCAGTTCGCCAACGACGTCGTCGACCAATCCAGTTCGCTTCAGTGTGGCGTCATGGATAACTACAGGAACCTCGTCGCGCGCGAGCCTTACGTCAAACTCGATTCCGTCGGCGCCGTCCTGGATGGCGCGCGAAAATGCAACCAGCGTGTTTTCAGGCGCCACGGCGGAAGCTCCGCGATGGCCGAGAATAAGCGGCAGTGAACTCATGATCCTTGTGCTGTGACAAGCATCGCAGGATAGCTTGATGAAGGGAAGGGAAGAAGGAGGTCAAACAGTAGCTATGGTGGCGACGCTACGGACCAAATGAATAATTCTTAAAAGACAAATGGAACACTCTTCGATTTTCCATTCATCATTTTCCAATTACCATTCGTGTTTTCGTCAAATGCTCTTGGCGGAGCGGGACTCTGAATAACTTCGCAGGGTGATGTCGAAGGTGCCATAGTTGGTTTTGATCCGGGCGCTCACCGGAATCTTTCTATTATCATTAGTCAACCAAATTGAAAATTGACCGTCACCGGCAATCATACGATTCGGGCCATAAACCTCCGGGTCGACCCTGACCGTTTCCACACGCCCCAGAACTGTCTTCAAACGTTTCTTTTCGACCACCCGCACCGGGATCTGGTAAACGCGGCCAGAGTCGCTAATCGCAACTTCGAATGACCGTCCCAACTCGAGCGGCTGCGTTCTCAAAAAATAAATTGCGGACAAAATGTCTTGCACCTGGCCCGTAAACGCAGCGCTGGCTGTTCGTGGCGTACGCGCAGGATTGTTAGGATCGCGCTCGATCCAAAATACTTTGCCATTGGAATAGGTGGATTCGCTGGTGCGCGAGCGTTTTCCCTGCTCATCCACTCTTTTCGTTTTTTGCACCGTAAAAGTATTGGGCTCAACTATAGATTCGATGCGCTCCCGAAAATGCAGATTGAAAAGTTTGCTGAAAAAACCTCTGCTGGAAACGTCGCCGGTCAATTTCAAAGAGTAGTCGGCGGCACCCGCATCCACGTTTGTGTCCGCGCGGTTTGCTTTCTCCATCCGCTCATCCTTGCCGGCAATAAAACGAAAGTCGGCGACGTCCAGCTTCTTCAAGAGGGCGCGTGAGAACTCGGCGACATAGACGAGTTCTTCGCCACGCTCAAAGGAATGTGCGTGAACGGGGCGAGTAGTTGACCCGCCGGCTCTCTGTGCATAAGCGCCGCGCGCCGCTGCGTTCGCGAAGACCAGAGCAAGAGTTAGAAGAAGAAGTTTTGGCGTTTGAAATTTCATCTAAGATAATAAGCTTTGAAAACTAACAACCCCCACGCGATCAAAAGACCAAGAGCGGCGCGATACTCTCGATACCTCATGTAGAGACTGCCGTCGAATCCTGTCTTCGGCTCGTTGGCACGATAAGCAGTCATCCGGGGCACAAAAAGCGGCACGGCGCGCGCATAATCCTGAAAACTTTCCCCAAAAAGCTGCGCCAGTGTCGCGGATTCGACGCGCATCACGGGTAAATAGATGCCCAGGAATAGCGCTGCAAAAAGCAGACCCAGCACCCAGCGGCCTGAGCCGATTGTAAATCCGAGTCCCAGAAGGAAGCTGCCCAGGTAGAGGGGATTGCGTGTGTAGGCGTAGGGTCCCGTCGTGGCCAGGGTGTCATTTTTTCTTATGTGGCCGGACGCCCAGGCGCGAATCAGAAGGCCCAACACAGAAACAGCGGCGCCTGCAATCAATGTTGCTGGGCGCGGGCGCGCGAACAAAAGGAAAAGAGCCGCGCACAAAAATCCCAACGGCACGCGCCAACGTTGAATCCAGGTTCCGCCTCTAGGCAATATTGGTTGAACTCCAAGCAGGACAGACATTCTTGTCCGTGTGTCCTGTTACTTCCGTTAATTGAAGAGCGACTGGGATACGCCTGTCGCGTGCGTGCGCCAAGCTGCAAAAGTTTTAGCGGCGCGACCCCAGGGCGGTGACTGGCAGGAACGCGTGTCCTACATTTTCCGGAAAGCTGCCAGCGCGTTTTAGTCTCTCGCCGACCGCTTGAAATACGCGCTCGACCTCAATGTCCATGCAAATCCACTTCGAGCAAGCGCGGCGATGGCAATCGGCGCGGCAGTCAATATCGTTTCGTTCCACACAAATGTCAGCATCACGCAAACTGCCGTTGCGCCACCATTCGGTCGGCCCAAACAGACCCACAATGGGCGTGCCTGCAGCGATCGCAAGATGCGTGGGTCCCGTGTCCCCACCCACGTAAACCTCTGCTCCCCTGGCCAGTTCATAAAAACCTTTTAGGGTGAGACTAACCGCTCGGGCTTCTCCCGACTGACTCGCTTGCAAAACCTTTTCCGCCAACTCCAGCTCACCGGGTCCGTAAGTTATCAAAGAATGCAAACCAAAATGTGACCAAAGCTCGTCGGCCAAGCGGCCAAAGCGCGCAACGCTCCAGAGTTTTGTTGGCCATCCGCCACCCGGATTTAGTAAGGCGTAGCGGACTCCATCCATTGCCGCCTCACGTGCCTCGCGTTGATGGGATGGACTCGTGGCGATCGGAAACTCCAGGTCGACTGCCTCTTCGGGAACGGAAATCCCCAATGCGCCGCTCACCAGATCCAAGTTTTTTCGGATAACGTGACGATTTTTTGGAATTGCGACCGAGTGGGAAAGCAAAATACAGCTGGCCGGCTCTCGTAATGAATCCCGTGAGAAGCCATAAACACGACGCGCGCCCGAAAGGCGCGCAATTGTTGCGGATTTGAGTAGGCCCTGGAAATCCAGAGCTAAATCGAAGGCCGAGGCGCGAAGCCGACGTAACTGCTGGCGCGGTGCCCGCAGCGTCTCCCCAGACATCGACCCGCGCCTCAGGGCCTTCGTGTCGACTTCGATGAGGCGATTAAGAAACGGGTTGTCTCTTAAAATTTCTGCCGCGCGCTGTTCGACGACCCAGGAGATTTCGGCTTGAGGCAGCGCCTTCCGAATCGCTGCCAGGGCCGGCAAAGTGTGCACGATGTCGCCGATGCTACCTAGTTTTACGATAAGAATGCGCATTAGTGGGACAGCCATTCGTGTCTGTCATTCTTATTTGACCCAAAAACGACAGGCGAGAATGCCTGTCCTACTGAAAACGGCGGATCATTTCCGAAGTTGAATGATCCTTTGGATCGCCGACAATGGCCACCCGACCACCATAAGATCGTACCACATCGCGCTCGGGAACCGTTTCTTCCGTGTAATCCGTGCCCTTCGCATGAATGTCGGGCTTTATCGCGAGTAGTAACTGCGTGACAGTGTGTTCGTCGAATATTGTAACCAGATCGACGGACACGAGCGACGCGACGATCTCAGCGCGCTCTGATTCCGGCAGAATAGGGCGGCCCTCGCCTTTCAGCCGCGCGACCTGTGCGTCCGCATTGATTGCAACGACCAAAATGTCGCCGAGAGCGCGCGCGCCGGCCAGATAGCGGACGTGGCCGGCGTGTAAGACATCAAAACATCCGTTGGCCAGGACAATTGTCGAACCCTTTGCTTTTTCGGCCAGTACGCGCGCGAACAGCGCTTCCCGGTCGAGGATTAGGGACGTTGCTTCGATGATCGGCGTGGGAGTCATGAGGAGAACTCCGAATGCCGCAGTGAATTCTCGAGTTCCTCGCGAGTGACCGACGCGGTACCGCGTTTCATGACGACCAATCCGCCGGCATAATTAGCGAGTCTCGCTGCGTCGGGAAAAGAGGAGTCCGAAGCAAGCGCCAGTGAGTAAGCAGCCATTACCGTATCGCCGGCGCCGGTGACGTCCACTGGCTCGCGCGCCCCGACGGCATCTAGGTGCACCGGCGGTACGCCGTCTTCAAGCAACGTCATTCCCTGGCTGCCGCGGGTTACGAGTAAAGCGCGGTATTTCAGGCGCTCCCGCAATTCTTCAGCAGAAGATTCCAATTCACCACGCGTCGCAAGTTGCTTGCCCAGCAGTTGCTCGACTTCATCCTGGTTCGGTGTGGCCGAAGTAAAACCCATGAAGCTCGAAAGACGAAAGCGCGAATCCGCCAATACCGGAACCTTCCCAGCGGTTGCCGCATCACGGGTGAATGAAGCCATCTCAGCATCGGCAACACCGTAGTTATAGTCTGAAATGATTACCGCATCCGAACGCTGCGCTCGCTCAAGCACACGTTCGCGGAGCCGCTGGCGTAACTCAGGATCGTTGAGTGGCTCACTTTCGTAATCGATTCTGATCACCTGTTGACGCGTGGAATGTAACTGCCCGGCAAGTATTCGTACCTTGGTGGTGGTTCGTAACTGGTCGGAGGTTATTAAGTCACTACAGTCCACTCCTGCGGTCTCCAACTTGTTCACCAAAGCCCGTCCTGCTTCGTCATTGCCGGCAACACTGATTAACGAAACACTGGCGCCAAGCGAGGCGAGATTGACGGCGCAGTTTGCGGCACCCCCAGGAACGGTTTCCGTATGTTCGTGATGGAGGATAAACACCGGCGCTTCACGCGACACGCGGCTGATAGCACCGTAGACAAACTGATCGGCAATCGAGTCACCAATAACCAGAATTTTGCGCTGCGAAAAGCGCCTGACGATACTTATCAAGCGCTCCTGTAACAACGTTCGCTCAACGGTCAAACTGTTCCTCCCAATTTCTGGAATGCGGCGACCTGGTCGCCGCTTTGGAAAGCACTAACTGGCGTCGTCCCTGCGCGGGCAGCCCACGCGTGGCGCTGGTGTCAACCCACTCCAAAGAACGCCGCTAGTCTTTAGCAGCGATGAGACGCACAGCTTCCAATAAATTCTCGGCCACGAGATCTGGTTGCTGCGTCCAGGCCGCGCGTTGATGTTCCCACTCGCCGCGCCCGTAACCACTCAGCACGAACATTGATTTCACACCGGCGTTTCGCGCCACTTCGACGTCGCTGTAACGATCTCCAATCATCCAACTTCCCGTAAGGTCAATATCAAAATCACGACCTGCACGCGTGATCAGTCCAGGCTTGGGCTTGCGGCAATCGCAATCGACGCGATAGGGCGGATCTCCGACAGAAGGATGATGGGCACAGTAATAAACGGCATCAAGCTTGGCGCCGCCGCTCGCGAGCTCTGTCGTCATTCGCTCGTGGACCGCCGCGATTATCTCTTCGGAAAAATACCCACGCGCTACCCCGGCCTGGTTTGTAGTAACGATTGCCAGCCAGCCGTTTTCGTTTAGGTGTTTGATGGCCGCCGCCGCATATGGAAACAGACGAAAACGCGAAGCGTGGTTAATGTAACCAACCTCCTCGGAAATCGTGCCGTCGCGATCAATGAAAACTGCACGCTTCATTTTACTTGTCCGATAAGCTTCAGCTTGTCGCTTGTCTTGATAACACAGATTTCAGTTTGTCTGCGGCAATGTCACAGATTAAGGTCCGTGCTAGTCAGACGACAAACTGAAGTTTGTCGGACATTTTTCGCCTTGCCAACATCGCGCGCGCTCTTTCGAAAACCTCATCAGGGCTAATGGCGGTCATGCAGCGATGATCGATGGGGCAATCGCGCAGCATACACGGCGCGCAGTCGGGCGGTTTCCGCATAATCTCGCCATAGGGCGAAAAGGGCCGCGTTGTCAACGGATTCGTCGGGCCAAAGATTACCAGTGTTGGACGACTAAGAGCGGAAGCAATGTGCGCTGGTCCGGTGTCATTGGTCACCAGCAGATCGACAAGACTAAGAATCGCACTCAGTTGGGCCAGGTTAGTTTTGCCTGTCAGCATGACGGGCTTGTTTTTCATGACGCGGGCAACTTCGCGCGAGACTTCCAACTCTGCCGCCGAACCAATCAGTAAGACGTCCGCACCCAATTCGTTTATTAGCCTGTCGCCAAGCGCAGCGTAGCGCTCGGCAGGCCAGCGCTTGGCTCGACTATTAATAGACCCGGGACACAAGGCAACCAGTTTGCAGTCATCCGATAAATTCCTTACTCCGTTTGCGCGAAGTAAATCCAGCGCCGCTGCTTTACGAGTATCCGTGACCGCGAGGGAACCGTCAGGTTGTGTTTCGAGAAAAGTCTGTTCACCCTTAACTCGCCACTCGAGTTCAGCAATGATCTGCAGGTAATAAAACACCTCGTGCTTCGAGCCGCGCCAATCGGGCAAATTCAGCGAGTGAGTGAGCAGCTGCTGCCGGCGATCAGTTGCATAACCAATGCGAATCGGAACGCGAGATAGAAACGCGACCAGCGCGGAGGCGAAAGAGTTGGGAAAAAGAACGGCAAGATCGAAGCGGCGTTTTCGCCACTCGCGCACTTGCCCAATAACTGAAAGCAACCCGTTGCCCTGGTGAACCTGCAAGTCGTCGATAAAATCCGCATCGTCGAATAGGCCCTCGGCCCATGCACGAGTAGACAGAGTAATCTGAGCTTTGGGAAACAGGCGCCGAAGTTCACGCAACGCTGGAACAGTCATCACCGCATCGCCGACCCAGTTGGTTCCGCGCACCACGATGCGATTGATCTCTTGTAGTTGCAGTTCAGACATCTGCTTAACGTAGGACAGGCATTCCTGCCTGTCTTCGAGAAGGATTTTCCGCATGTCATTTAAGATTTCTCATCAGTACTGTCCCAA
>DIYZ01000070.1:0-1651 GCA_002427845.1 Chloracidobacterium sp. UBA6041
TAGCGAATAAACCAATTGGGGTTGTTGGTATTAGCGCGACGATTGAAACCGACATCAGCGCTATAGTAGCGAGTGCGGCCGACGGCCGAGAACTCGTGACCAAAATGGCGTCCGTCTTTGTTGTAATCGACGGCATAGATGAAGCCATTTTCTCTGCGGTCGAGACTTTGCCCCTGTTCGGGAAAGAAAAAGTTACGGCGGGAATGCGTGCCCAGCACTTGCCAGCCAAAGGTTGTTTGCTTATCTATACGAAAGCGGCCGTCAAACCCGCCCAGCTCGTTATAGGTATCTACGAAGCGCCTGTAAGTTCCCAGAAACCCGATGAAGGAGTCTGACTTGCCGATGTCGCGCTTCAACCGCAGTATTCCGATCGAAGCATTCTTGTCCAGTAACCTTGGATTGGCGGTTGGGCGCTCGTCTTCACTGAAGTTGCCCGGGCCGTTATCCGAGGCGAGCAGCAAGCCAAACGTATTGCGATCAAGCTTTCCCGTTAACTTCACCGCAAAGTCGGGATCGATGATCGCGCGTGTGTGAACGGCGGCGATTTGCGTGTTGAAGATATCGATACCTTCAAGGAAGAACGGCCGCTTCTCCGGAAAGAAAATGGGAAAGCGTTGATTGGCTTGCACCACCAACTGATCTGATTCTATCTGCGCAAAGTCGGGATTGATCGCGAAGTCGAGTGTGACTGTCGGCGTGAGACTGTATTTTCCGGTGAGGCCGGGATCAAACTTGATTGGCTCATTTACAAACCTGCCGCCCTGGGCAATCTGCGCCAACGTAATCGGGGCCTTGCGTTTGCCGGTCTCAGAAAGCGTAAGACTGGGAATTAACTCCAGAGTTCGTTCTGCTGACAGTCCTTCAAACCCGGTGAGATGTCCGGCCTGAGAAAGCCAACTCGAGATATCGCGCGATATCGGCATCCACATATCAAGCTCATTATTAAAACGCTTGATGCGACGCCAGAAATGCACGCCCCAAAGCGTGTCCTTCCCGGCAACGTAGCGAATAGATTTAAAGGGAATCGCCACTTCGATCGTATAACCGTCGCTGGTCACCATGCCTTTCGACTCGATCACGACATCAAGACTAAAGTCTTCGCCCTGTCCGTCAGTCCAGATCCCATCTGCCTGCACGCCGAGCGGATTAAAATCAAACTCGTAGGCTTTTCGTTTATCGTTGAAGGTGTCAAAAAGAATTCCCACGTAGTCGTCGTTGAAGATATCGTCTCGCTTCGGAATGGTCGCGCGAACCTTGTCGGGTTCGTCATAGCAATGGAAGGCTACATAGAGAAACTGTGGATCGTAGCCAAGCATCACCTCGGTCGGCTTCGATGGCGCGATGTTGTCGCCCGGCTGCACTTGATAGAAATCCTTGAGCACAACCGCATTCTTCCAAATTTCATCATCAAGCTTTCCATCAATTAATGGAGGCTTCGCGAAGCGCGGCAGTCTCACGGGTTGCGCTTTCTCCGGAGGTAGAACCGGAGCGCCTTTGCTAACTTTCGTTGTCGCCGGGCTCTCGAGTGGGGTGGCACCTGGCCGGGCATCTGCCGGCGTCTCCACCGGGCTCGCAGACGTAAGTGCCGGAGAAGCTGAGGTTGATGGTGTCGATGCTGCAGTTTGGGAATACGTCTGACCCAGGCATAAAA
>DIYZ01000070.1:1733-12067 GCA_002427845.1 Chloracidobacterium sp. UBA6041
TATGGCTATTTAGACCATTTCAGTAAACATTTGCTGTGACTGGAACCAAAGCTCCGCGCACGGGTTTCGTATAAAGACGAAGTAGTTAACAAAACGTTCCCGAATCTTTATCAGACATCCGCCATCAGCGGGCTTTCAGTACAATGCTTCCCTCGCCCGTGCCGAGCACAAAAACGTTGCCGCCCCGGCCAACCTTCCATCGCTTTGCACGTTTTGAAGGAGCAACGTCTTCAGAAATCGTCAGACCTTCATTATTGAGTTCTTCTGTATTTGTCTCGATGGTGAAATTGGAATCCTGCGGCACTGACAACGAAATGGATCCGTCGCCTGTGCGCGCATTCAAACCGGTGAACTTTCCATCCAGCGTGATCGAGCCGTCGCCGCTGCGGGCGTCGGCCTGGCCATCAAAGTTTGCGACGTGAATATCGCCGTCGCCCGTATTCGCCTGGAGTTGGCCCCGGCTGTCCGCTACTTCGATACTGCCGTCTCCTGTTCGCAGCGTCAGCTCACCGGCCACGCCCTGGAGACTCAACCGTCCATCGTCGGATGAGAGGTGCACATTCGCATTTCGTGGCACGAAGACATCGAAATCAACAGACCCTTCCTGCCCGTCCGATTTGGCAATTACAGAAATTGACGACCCCTGCTGTTCAGTCTCAATCCGGATTGCTTTAACTTGCTGCTCTTCGTTGCCGTGTTTCACCGCCGTATACATGACCTCGGATTTGTCCCAACCATGCACGCTTATCTCGCCGTCGTAAGTGACAAGATTTACATTGGCTGTTCCGGAAACGGGAAAGCTCTTCGATTCGCGATCAGTAAACCGGCCTTCGGTGTGAACCCTATTCGTGCCGCGGCCCCGGTTGCGCATCTGTTCCCGGATCTGCCGCCGCGTTTCGCGCTGCACTTCGCGCTGTGCCTGTTGAATCTCGCGCTGTGACTCTCGCAGAGCGCGTTGCACTTCGCGTCGAGCCTCCGGCTCAACTTCGCGTCTCACCTTTTCAGCCAGCTCGCGCGCCTGTTCTTTAATGCTTTCAATATCGCCAGCCGAATAAACTTTGTTCTTGTCCTTGTTTTTATCTTTATCTTTCTGAGACAGCAGATTAGTCGCCGCGCTCAATGGCCGTCCGTCCTGCGCGCGTTTGATCGTGATTCCGCCGCTCACGTTTGCAAGCTTGATTCGCGCGCCGCCAGAGCCCAGTTGGCCATACAACGAATGGCCCACGTAATCGCCGTCCTCAACGCTTAGCCCGAAGTCGTTTACGATTGCGCCGCTGATTGTCTCGGCTTTAACTACTGCATTCGCGTCAGATGGAATTACGACCACCACTGTTCCATTAACTGAACCCAGCGACAGGGCTCTTGCCTCGGCGAGCTGCGCAAATGTTGCCTCCAGGTTTCCGTTAACAGTGTTGAGTTTTGCTTCGCCCATCAAGCCGTGAGCAACGACGCGGCCATTGACTGACGATCCCTTTACGTCACCTTCGACGCCATCAATGTCGAGCGATCCGTTGATTAGATCTACCGACTCCAGCCGCGCTTTGCGGGGAACGACGATTGAATACTCGACAACCGCCGGGTTGTCGTACCGACCTCTATCCTCATTGGTGAACGTAAGATCGCGATCGGGGTATTCGGTCCTGATTCTGATCGAGTCGGAAGTAGCGCTGACCTCGATCTTAGCTTCGTTCAGTCGCTCTTGTTTGGACGCCCGCTTAATAGCGTTAACCTGCACTTCGTTTCGATCGGAAACGGTTATACGGACAGGACCGTTAAGGTTTTCCAAACTTACACGGCCATCGGCCGCCAGGGGATAAGTCTGGTGAAACTCTTCGCGGACTTCATTGCCTCTTTGGTCGATATAATCCGGCCCTACGACTTGTTTGTTCTGCAGTTCATCGAGGCCTACAACATCCAGTGCGAAACCTCTCGCCGCGCTGCGGCCGCCTCCCGCAGTAACCAGCGCTACAACCAGAACCGTTAAAGTGATTAGGGTTTTACTCGACATTTGCTTTTTCTCTCTTTGCACAAATCAATCCAATCTGACGAATTAGCCGGCTCGACGAAGATTAATACTTCCGTTGTCCTGCGAGTCTTTTGGGAAAGGAGATGTTCATCTGTTTCCTCTCGCATTTCCTCCGGGCCAGGAAATGGCGGCTTTCGAAGCCTGTCGGCCGCTTCTCCCGGCCCGGTTGCGTTGCTCTAGTATCAGAACACCGTCTGCAAAATGTTTGTGGCAGAAAATTTGGCGTTTGAGGATTAGATTTGGATCGGTGATCGCGACCGGTGCTTTTACAGAACCGGGAGCGCCGTTTCATATATAAAGTAGCGGCCGGGTCAACCACACCAATGGTGTTCACGCGTCGTTAATTTTTTTGCAGACGGAGAGAGCCGCTGAAGGACACCACGTTGATCATTGCGTCGCCCGTACTGTGAATCGCGGTTACGCGACGTGAGGTGTAGATGGCCTTGAAGACGAGTGCACTGTCTTTAACTATCGTCACGTCTGGTTCCACGGTTATCACTACCGACGCGCTCTGATGTGTGGGCGCCGCAGGTCGAGTAGGCCCTGTTTCTGTTTTTGGCAAGGCTACTGGCGGTGGTAAAGGCTTGGCGGGCGCAATTGCAGTTGTTGCTTCCGTCTTGGGGGTTAAGGGGAAGTCGCTGGTGATCTCTGCCTCTTTGGACAACCGCGCATTGAGTTGGAACGACGCATCGGATGGCAAAGAAAGTGTTACGTCACCTCTGGTCGTGTTGAAGGTGTACTGACCGGCGCGCGCCAATGGACCGGCCAGGTGCACGTTGCCGTTTACGGTCCTGACGTTTACCAGCGAATGGGCTACGGCATCAAGTTTGATTTCGCCGCTAATGGTTGAAGCTTCGAAAGAGTCGGCCGCGTCATTCGCACTGAGTCCCGAGGCTGTCACGCTGCCGCCAACGGATTTAAGGGAAACTCGGCCAGTGGAATCTTTCACCGCAATGTCGCTGCTGAAACCAGCAGCCTCCACGGATCGCGAAGCCTTCTCAACCTCTATGTCGCCGCTTTGCGACCGCGCATAGACTGCGGCCACCTCGAAAACGTTGATCGCGCCGTCACCGGTTTGCACGTAAACCGACGCACCGCGCGGTATCATTAACTCCACATCACCAAAAGCCTGACAGTCGTCCTCGCCACGGCGATCCTCTCCTTTGTCCTCCAGCAACACGGTCAGCTTCCTGGCCGGACCAGACTGGTTTGGACCATCGACTCGTTTCAACTCGATTTGATTGACGTGGCTCGATCGCGCGAGCACCTCGTTGCGGTCCCAACCATGAACCGTAACGCTGCCGGACATCAGGCAGAGGGAAACTGTTACAGCCGAATCTGCCGCAACCGTACGCTCAATTTGCTGCCCAGGCATCTTGTCCTTACGGTCGGGCACACGAGCAATGACTCCCGCCGGCTGAAGCAGCAACAGAAAAATGGTAAGAGTAATTTTTGACTTCATATTGCGAGGGACCTAAACCTTTCAGTGTTGTCTGTCATACACGCGGGCGTCAGCCACCGTGTTAAGCAAGTCTACTTTACTTTGATAAGCTGAGAACATGAATTGCGCGGCATCGGGATCGTTTGGATTACTCTTCGCCGCCGTCCGGGCCGCTGCCAGCGCGCGGTCGACAAATGCGAGGTTTCTCTCGTATTCAGCCTGAAGCGCGGGCTTCATTTGGCCCTTATCCAACTTGATCGTCGAATCCAAATCAGCAATCGTTTGCAGATACGTGCGCTCACCCGGCAGCAGCCTTACGTGATTGGCAACCGTGGCACTGGTGCCCGATGGCAACCGGGTTGCGACGTTTCGTGAGCGAGATGAAGTTGAACCTGTACCACGGGCCATCTTCTGCACCGGAGCTTTAACCGGCGCCGGCGGAACCACGGCTGCAGTTGAGTCGCTTCCCGGGCCAGGAGCTCTCCTTTCTGTTCCTTTGTCGACTAGCGCCACGTCGTTGCCGCCTAAGGTGATCGGCGTATTGCGTCTTTGAACTACAGCGAAGATCACCGCGAAAGTAAGAACTGCCAGCAAACCTGCATAACCAAATGCTCGTTGGGGAGTAAAGTCAAAAAGAGAACCGAGCCAACCGCGAAGCCCCACCGCTACAGATGTTTCAACAGCGCCTGAACTAACCTGCCTAAACTGACCAGCGCCGGCAATCGCGGCATCAATGCGATGGCGCAGACGTTTACCAGGCACACTCGCTTCGAACTCTGGCGACAATGCGGCGGCGACCAGCTTGTTTTCCTGTTCCAACTCGCGCACAACCACACTGCACGTCAAGCACGAAGCCAAGTGGGCTGAAACACTTTGCAGATTGCCGCCGGCAAGCTCTCCATCAAGATAGCTTTGCAGAATTTCTTCGCCAACACACTCGCTCATCTTCTACCTCCGATCTTCCCGTACACTCTGGCAAACTCTTTTCGCCCGCGCGCAATTAAACTGCCGACGTTTGTCTCCTTTACAGATAACGTGCTGGCAATCTCGCGGTATGAGAGCCCCTGCTGTTTCAACAATAGGCAACTGCGCATCGGTTCCTTGATCTTATCCAGCGTGCGTCGGGCCTCCTCAATCTCCATTCGTCGTTTGTAATTCTCTTCAGTGGATGTCGCAAACCAGCCATCGGCCCTGGCGCTTCTGTGGTATTCGTTGTCACGAACCATTGATCGCGTCTGCCCGCGCAACGCGTTTCGCGCCACATTCAGAGTGACGCGCAAAAGCCAGGCGCGCAACAATTCCTCCCCCGGCGTCGAATCGAGATTGCGATAGAGCCTGAGAAACACCTCCTGCGTCACATCCTCAGCCAACGCGGCATCGCGCACCACCGCGCAAGCGGTCCTAAAAACCGCACGGTGATGAAGGGTAAACGCCTCGTCGAAGCTGAGCGAAGTCGCTGTAGTAGCGATATCGTAGGACAGGGAGTCTGTCAGGGCTCTGGCTTGTCCGCTCATTTCTTACCGTTCTCAGGAAACAAACACCGCAACCTTCTGATTTGTGACAATTTTATAGCGAGCCGGCTCGCTACCGATTTTCTACCGTTTATTGTAGTCTGAATCTTGATTGGCTCCCAAAACCAGCGGCACGAATCCAACGAAACAGTAAAGATCCGGCTTACGTTGAACGCGGCAGACTACGTGAAAGTTCAAAAATCTCTGCTACCAGGAAACAAACAATCTTGACCGCCACGAGTCCCACTGACGCTTTACACGATAGTCCTTTCATGCGCGCTTGCCGTCGCGAGCCGGTCCCGTTTACGCCAATTTGGTTGATGCGTCAGGCGGGACGTTACATGCCGGAATATCGCGACGTGAGGTCGCGCCTGAGCTTTCTTGAACTGTGCAAGACACCGTCATTGGCTGCCGAAGTAACCGTAACGGCGGCGGAGCGACTGGGTGTTGATGCGGCAATTATCTTTGCTGATATCCTCTTAATCATCGAACCAATGGGACTCGAGCTTGAGTTTGGTACAGGTGAGGGACCGGTAATTCACAATCCCGTGCGTTCTGCTGCGGACGTCGAACGACTACGAGAAATCGAAGATGTTGCGGCACTCGATTTTGTGTTTGAGGCCATTAGGCAAACTCGCCAGGCGCTCCGTAGTGATCTTCCGCTTATCGGTTTTGCCGGCGCGCCATTCACGCTTGCCTCCTACATTGTCGAAGGTGGCTCAGCGAAAAATTACGTTCATGCGAAGTCCCTGATGTACAACGATAGCGGCGCGTGGCATGCGATGATGTCGTTGATCGCTCGCGGACTGATTAAATATCTCAATGCACAGATTGAGGCGGGTGCTCAGGCCGTGCAGTTGTTTGATTCGTGGGTCGGCGCCCTCAGTCCTGATGATTATCGGCAGTATGTGCTGCCGCACACGCGCAACGTTATCGAGGGCGTTAAAGCGGGAACACCGGTCATACATTTTGGCACCGGCACATCAGCGCTACTCGAGTTGCAGCGCGAAGCTGGCGGCGATGTTATTGGACTTGACTGGCGCGTGCGCCTGGATGAAGGGTGGCAAAGGATCGGACATGATGTGGCGGTTATGGGCAATCTTGATCCGGTAACGCTTTTTGCAAAGCAGGCTCACCTGCGGGACCAGGCAAAGAAGATTCTCGATGAAGCCGGCGGCCATCCCGGACACATCTTCAACCTTGGCCACGGCATTCTGCCCGAGACGCCGGTCGAGAATGTAATTGCACTGGTTGAAACGGTCCACGAACTAAGTCAGAGATGAGGTACGAATACACTAACCGCAAAAGTCGTCAGGCAATCCGCGGAGTCCGCAGGCCTACTTCTTTGCGTTCCCTGGTGAACGACTTTGCGCACTTTGCGTTTAAGCCATCCTTCACCGATCATTTGAACCATGGATTCCACCTCCCCGCCATATGATGCCGTCCTGGTAGTTTCTTTCGGCGGCCCGGAAGGAATGGGCGACGTCATCCCGTTTCTGGAAAATGTGCTGAAGGGCCGTAACGTGCCACGAGAGCGAATGCTTGGCGTTGCGAAGCATTACGAGTTGTTTGGCGGCGTCAGTCCTATCAACGAACAAAATCGAAAACTCGTCTCGGCACTCGAGCAGGAACTGGCAACTAATGGACCACGTCTGCCGGTCTATTTCGGCAATCGCAATTGGCATCCGCTGCTTCGCGATACATTGCGCGAAATGCGTGACGATGGTGTGAAAAACGCGCTCGCCTTTGTCACCTCCGCCTACAGTTCTTATTCGAGTTGCCGGCAGTATCTCGAGAATATTGCCGCTGCGCGCGAAGCAGTTGGACCCGACGCACCACAAGTCGAAAAGCTCCGCGCTTTTTACGACCACCCTTTGTTCATCGAAGCAAACGTCGCCCGGATTGCGGAGGCGCTCGCGAAGTTTCCCGAAAAACAACGTGCAACTGCGCCCCTTATCTTTACGGCGCACAGCATTCCCGCGTCGATGTCCCAAAACTGCGACTATGAATCGCAGCTTAAGGAGACGAGCCGGCTGATTGCCGACGAGGTTTCTGTAGGGGCGGGGCTCGTCCCCGCCTGCAATCGCGATGGCTCAGTCCCGACGGGCAGCGACAAAGCCTGCGCCTACAAGTTGGTCTTTCAGAGCCGCAGCGGTCCACCGGCGCAGCCGTGGTTGGGACCTGATGTTCGTGATTATCTAAGGGACTTGCACGGGCTGGGTGCCAAAGAAGTGGTGCTGGCGCCCATCGGATTTGTTTCCGACCACCTGGAGATAATTTACGATCTGGATACGGAGGTGTTGTCACTTTGCCAGGAGCTGGGATTGAAAATGGTTCGTGCAGAAACTGTCGGCGCCCATCCTTCGTTTATCAAAATGATTCGCGAACTGATCATGGAGCAACTCGATCCAGCGACGCCGCGTAGATTTCTCGGCACTCGGGAACCTGCCGCTGTCACCTGCCAGTTCGGTTGCTGTTTGCCTGGTTGATAAGAATGCGGCTTTACCGCCGCGATGATGCCGATAATCCGCCGAATCAGTCAGTAGCAAAGAGGTACCATTTGGCTGAACGCACATTTAGATGAAACGCGTCGTAATCATTGGCGGTGGCATCACGGGTCTGGCTGCGGCGCATAGAATTATCGAGCGCAAACAGCAAGGTGCCAAACAAGTTGAGGTAACGCTTCTCGAAGCGAGCGCTCAGCTTGGCGGCATCATTCAAACCCGGCAGCGCGATGGTTTTCTCCTTGAACGCGGCCCTGATTCGTTCATATCCGAAAAACCTGAGGCCCTGGAACTTGCAAAGCGCCTCGGTCTCGAATCCCGCCTGATCGAAACCAATAAAAACTACCGGCGAAGTTTCATCGTCAGGCGCGGGCGACTGCTGCCCGTGCCCGAAGGATTTCATTTGTTGGCTCCCGCGCGGTTGTGGCCCTTTTTACGTAGTCCGATTTTCAGTTGGCCCGGGAAAGCCCGAATGGCATTGGATCTGATCCTCCCGCGCCGGGACAGGAACGGGGACGCGGACGAAAGTTTGGCGCAGTTTGTGCGGCGCCGACTGGGCCGTGAAGCGCTCGAGCGCATGGGCCAACCGATGGTCGGCGGAATCTACACAGCCGATCCGGAGCAACTGAGTTTACTGGCAACGATGCCGCGCTTTCTGGAGATGGAACGCAGACATCGAAGCTTGATTCGCGCGTTGCGGAAAGCGGGCGTTGGGTCGACGGGCCAAAGTCAGACCGCCAGGGAGGGCCCGAGGATCGAAGAAGGAACCAGCGGCGCCCGCTATAATCTTTTTCTTTCTTTCGATCGCGGGATGCAGGTCCTCAGCGAAAAACTCTCAGAGAGAATTGCAGATTTTGATTCTCGAATTTCGGATGGGCATCATCCGCCGCAAAGCTCGATCCGCTTAAGCACGGCCGTGGAATCTCTCGCCCTGAAGCGAGACACGACAGCGACTGCTGAAGCGCCGCAGTGGGTTATCAAAACTGATCGCAGTGAAACGCTGATGGCCGACTCACTTTGTCTCGCCTTGCCCGCGTATATTAGTGCGAAGTTGCTACGCGAATTGGATAATGCGTTGGCCCATGAACTGGATGAAATCTCCTACGCGTCGAGCGCCACAGTTAACCTCGCCTATAAACGTGAAGACATTCCGCATCTGCTCGATGGTTTTGGTTTCGTCGTGCCGTTTATTGAAAAGCGGACCCTGATGGCCTGCACCTTTAGTAGTGTGAAGTTTGCAAACCGGGCGCCGGATGGCTGCGCTTTGTTAAGGGGTTTCGTCGGCGGCGCCTTGCAACCGGAGCTGCTCGACCTCACCGAGGCAGAATTGATTTCGCGTGTGCGCGCGGACTTGCGCGACTTGCTTGGAATCGAGCGGCCGCCGCTTTTCACCGAAGTGTCCAGGTGGGATCGCTCGATGCCGCAGTATCACCTTGGCCACCTTGCGCGGCTAGAGAGAATCGCAGCATGCGTTGCTCGTCTGCCCGCTCTCACTCTCGCCGGGAATGCTTTTTCCGGTACCGGCATTCCCGACTGTATTCGCAGTGGTGAAGCTGCCGCGGACACAATTCTAGCTTTTCTGCTCCCGATCCTCAGCTAGGCAATTTCTTATCCAGCCCCCCGCAGTCGATTCGAGCCCTGGCTCTCTATATCTTGTTCAAAGAAAGGCCCGACCTTATTACCGCTTCGCACAAAGCTGAATTCGGAGAACTGATGGAGCCAGTATTTAGAGCCGAACAAGAAGGACAGTTCCAGCAATGGTATGAGCGGACTAATCCCGAAACCTAAGGACGAAGCGAGAATTCTACGCAGCCCTCTTCACTGCCGACTCGAGAATTTCGTGCAGTAACGTCTGGTACGGGCGTCCCTTTTTCGCAGCGAGCTTACGCAGCTTTGCCAGAAGCGCAGGATCGATACGAAAGGCAATTAGCTGCTTCGCTTGTCCGGTCTTCGGCCTACCCACACGAGTGGCTTTTGCTAACTCAGCATTGGTCGACTCCGGAACATCGCTAAAATCGATCTCCCGATCCGGAATATGCTTTTCGCTCTTTGCGCGAGGCTTGTCGCGCGCTGATGATGCGAATTGTTTCTTGGTCATCGGACTTCCTTAACGTGTAAACCAATAATATGATACGGCCCAATTACCGAAGAGCCCAGCCGCTTGAATCGTCGTTCATGATCAGAATGGCCCTGGTCTTCCCAGTCGAGTGCCTCGTCATCAGCGAATACCGTGGCCGCCTCCTCGAAGGAAATACCGTGTTTTTCAAAGTTGGTTATAGCCTTTGAAGCATCCCATGAGAACACATTAGCGTATATACACTGCTTCTTTGGCGGAGGGCAAGGACACTGCGAGTAATTGCCCCACCCGGAACCCGTCGGTGCGCCCAAACTGTCAATTGACTCGCGAATCGATCAGGCGTAGAAGCATATCGGCACCTCTATCAACAAAAGGAGTCGCGATGCCAGGTGAGTCGTCTGCTCAGCCAACCTCTAAAATTAAGATCGAGCAACTGCTGAGGCAGTTGAATGATGAATGGGTCAAGGCGCTCGTCAGAGGCGATGGCGAGACGCTCGATCGCATCATGGCTGACGACTTTTTCTTTGCCTACCCTTTCGAAGGCGACGATAAGGCGCAGCTCATAAGCGATGTCGCTTCGGGCGACGTGCGCGTGGAGCACCTTAATCGCGAAAATGTCGGCGTCAGAATCTGGGGTTCGACGGCCGTTCTCACCGCGAAAGATTCAGCCCGGTGGTTCTACCAGGGCCGAGACTTTAGCGGCCATTACAAGATCATTCACGTTTATACCTATCGTGACGACCGCTGGCAGCTCGTGTCGGTGCAAGCTTGTCCC
>DIYZ01000224.1:0-4386 GCA_002427845.1 Chloracidobacterium sp. UBA6041
ACAGACATCCTGCTCTTGGACGAACCTTTTTCATCGCTCGACTATCTAACTCGGCTTCGTATGCGACGAGAGTTAGCGCGCATGCTCGACGAATTGCCCCGGACGGTTGTGCTCGTAACACATGATATCGAGGAGGCTGCCCAACTTGCGGATCGCATTCTGGTACTTTCCGAGCGCCCTGCTCGTATCTGCCGCGAGTTGCATGTGACTCTTCGTCGTCCGCGTGAGCCGACTCATCCGGAAGTCGTAGAGACCGTGCATTACGTTCTGACAGAACTCGGACTCGAACAAGATAAAGATAACTTGATTGTCCAAACGCCGGTCTCATAAGGGAGAAATTCATATGCTTCGCTCGCCCATAACTCGCTGGATGCTTGGAGTCTTTGCCTTCGTCGCCGTGCTTGGACTGATAAGATTTAAACCATGGCATTACGGCTCAATGAGGGAAATGTTGAGCGGCAAATCAAAACAGACTCGGCAGGAATTGAAAGTCGGGTATCTGCCGGTCACCTGCCATCTAACTTGTCCGGTGACTGACTTCGCCACCAGAACCAGTACCACTAATCGGTTCGAGTCTCAGCGTTTTACCGATTTCCCTACGGTAGTCGAATCCGTCAAAGGCGGACGTTTGGATGCGACGTTCATGATTGCTCCGCTCGCGATGAAGCTACGCGAACAAGGCGTGCCAGTGAAGATCGTTTATCTGGGACATCGCGACGGCTCGACTGTGATCGTGCGCAAGGATCTTCCAGCCCAGAGCTTGCGCGATCTGCGCGGCAAGACCTTCGCGATACCGAGCAAGTACAGCAACCAGTATCTCGTCATTCGCAAACTGATGGACGATCAGGGAGTAGGGCCCGATGAAATCCGGTTCATCGAACTACCGCCGCCAGACATGCCAGGGGCGCTCGCCGCACATGCCATCGATGCCTACTTCGTGGGCGAACCGTATGCGGCAAAGGCCGAACTGGACGGTAGCGGTCGTGTCCTCTACCATGCAAAAGATATCTGGCCGCACTTCATCTCCTGCGTCCTCGTGGTTACGGAAAAACTGATTCGTGATCGACCTGAAGTCGTGCGTGATCTCGTAAGGGGCATCGCTGAGAGCGGCGAGTGGGCCGATGGTCATCGCCTGGAAGCGGCCAAGGTGGTTGCTCCCTATTTCCGTCAAGATGAGAAGCTCATTCGCTACGTGTTGACGCAACCGCCCGATCGCGTTAGCTATCGAATGCTGACGCCGACGGATGCAGACTTGCAGAAGATTAATGACATGGCGGTCAAGGCGGGAATTCTTGAAAGACCGATAGCCATGAAGGACTTGATCGATCGACAATTTATTCCGCTGGAGATCAAGCCCGCGAATATTGATGTCGGGCATTAAGACCCGCTGGCAAATGCGAGTGGTTTCAGTAACCGGCGATCTTGTTATCGAGAGGGATCAGCTTGTAGCAAACCAGGGCGGCATAAATACATCCTACCATCCATGAAAAACATTAGATCCTTTATCTTCTGGGTTTTTGTATTAGGCGTCTTCGTGCCGGCTTTCTTCCTGGCCGGAAAATCATTGGCTGTGCGACAGCCACAGATTGGGGCGGCCGCGGCCTCTCGCGAGGATGCATATCGCGCCAACAACATCGGCGTGGCGCTGCTCGAGCAGTTCAAATACAAAGAGGGAGCTGACGCCTTCCGACGCGCGTTGCAGATCGATCCGAAGCTCAACCTCGCGCACATCAATCTCAGCATCGCGCTTTTCAATGTGCCCGATCTGCCGGGAGCCCAGCGGGAAGCTCAAAACGCGGCCGCGCTCGCGCCCGATGCTCCGCAGCCATACTACATCCTCGGTTTGATTGCGAAAATGCAGAGTCGGGCGGAAGAAGCAGTGGTTGCGTTTCAACGCGTTCTTAAGATTGATCCCAACGACGTGGGGACAAACATCAATCTGGGCCAGATCTATTCTCAACAGCGCAAATACCCGGAAGCCATCGCGGCTTTTCGCTTGGCGCTAGCCGCTGAACCCTACAATGCAACGGCGCTCTACAATCTGGGGCAGGCTCTAATGCGCGCGGGCCAGCGCGACGAAGGACAAAAGGTCACCGCACGCTTTCAGGAGTTGCGCCAGCGTGGGAGCGCAACAACTATCGGCCCAAACTACCTCGAGCAGGGGCGGTACGCTGAGGCCGTCGCTTCCACCGGCGCCGAGTCTGAGTTGGTTGACCGCGGTATTCCAGCAGTCACTTTTACAGATGCGCGCGCCTCTCTGCCGGGTTCACTAAGCACGCCGTCTTCTGCGACTGTTACTTCCTCGCCTATTTTTGGTCGCCAGTTCAAGACGGCCGAGTTGAATGACGAAACACTTCGTGATATTGCAGTAGGGTTAGGTGGGAGCGCCACGCTCTTCGACTTTGACGGCGACGGTGATCTGGATCTGTTCTGGGTCAACTCCGGCGAGCAGCGTCTATTTCGTAATGATGGTGGCAAATTCACCGATATTACAAACCAGGCCGGCGCGCTGGGCGCAAGGTTCAGCGGCACGCCGGTCGGCGCCGTCGCCGGCGATTTCGATAACGACGGGAAACCTGATCTGTTCGTCATCCGCGACGGCAGTCTCTCGCTCTATCACAATGACGGCGGCGGCAAGTTCTCGGATGTAACAAGTGCCGCGGGCATTCCCGTTTTCCCTTATCTTCCCTCGTCCGTCGCTTTTGTTGACGTGGATCACGATGGCGACCTCGACATCTTCATCACTGGCCTGGCCGACCTCTCCAAGCCTCCGAAAGGCTCAGGTGTCTTCCCTGACGATTTCGCAGGAGCGCCGAATCTGCTGTTGCGCAATGATGGGAACGGCAAGTTTACAGATGTGACGGCTGCGGCCAAGTTGAATATGGTGGGACATGCGGTCGCCGTCGTGCCAACGGACTTTAACAACCGGCGTGACATGGACCTGCTGATCGTCAATTACGGTAAGGCGCCTGACCTCTTTAGCAACCAACGGGACGGGACGTTTCGCAATGTTGCGAAGGATGTGGGTCTTGATGTTGAAGGTCGTTGGAGTTGCGTGGCTGCGGGCGACGTGAATAAGGACGGATTCACGGACTTCTTTTTTGGACGCGCCGACGGTCCCGGTCTGTTTGCCATTAGCGATGGGAAGGAAAAGTTCAAGACGACAGCTGCGCCCGCAGGTACCCAAGCTGCGCGCGCCGCGCAATTCCTGGATTACGACAATGATGGCCTGCTCGATTGCGTGATGCTCACGGACAAAGGAGTACGCGTCTGGCGCAACGTTGGGGATGGCTGGATGGATACAAGCGAACGGGCCGTGGCGCGGGATCTCGCAGATGGGCCATCAACACTCGCAGCGGGGCGTCTGTTTGCCTCGGGCGATATCGATAACGACGGCGACGCGGACATCATCTTCCGCTCGTCCTCGGGCAACCTGCGCATCGGACGAAACGACGGCGGTAATGCCAATCGCTCGCTGCGTCTTAAGTTGACTGGCAAAGTCAGCAATCGCAGTGGCATTGGCGCAAAGATTGAAGCACGAGCGGGGAGCCTGGTGCAGAAACTTGAAACTTCATCGGCCAGTCCTGCAGTCGCACCTGCCGACGTTCTCTTCGGACTGGGCAAGCGCGTCACGGTAGATGCGGTACGCGTCATATGGCCCGCTGGCATCGTTCAAGCCGAGACGGAAATTGCCAAGCCCGCTAACGCAACTGCAACGGATCCAAAGAAGACTGCTTCATTCATCACACTGCTCGTGACTGAGCTTGATCGCAAGCCATCCTCCTGTCCCTACCTTTATTCATGGAATGGCGAGCGCTTTGAGTTCATCACAGATTTTATGGGCGGCGGTGAGATGGGGTACCTGGAAGAGCCTGGTCGTCACAACACGCCCGATCCGGATGAGTACGTGCGGATTCGCAGCGACCAGTTGAAAGAGCGCAACGGGCGCTACGAGCTCCGCGTGACGAACGAGTTGGAAGAAGCGCTGTTTGCCGACCGGTTCCAACTCATCGCAGTGGACCATCCGCTTGGCGTTGAAGTCTATCCGAACGAAGGGATGACTGATCCGCCTCGTCCTTTCAAACTTTATGAGACGCGCGGCGCGCACGCCCCGCTCACCGCTGTGGATGATCATGGAAACGATGTGCTCTCGCGCATTGCACGCATGGATCGCCAGTACCCGGATGATTTCCGTCGTGATCGCATTCGCGGTTACGCCGCGGAACATACGCTAACAATGAAGCTGGCCGAGACTGGGACCGTTACTACTGGGACCGCGGGCGGCTCGCCCGCTCCCCGTCACCATATATTCAATCAAAGTAGTGTGCGCGGATCGCTTTATCGCGCTTCGCGCTCAGGCGGGCGAGACGCCCGCGGTCCCAGTAT
>DIYZ01000224.1:4490-31184 GCA_002427845.1 Chloracidobacterium sp. UBA6041
AGCATGATGCTGCCCGCGCTTCAGGTCAAAGATGCGAATGGCAGTTGGCGGACAGTCATTGAAGACATCGGGATTCCCGTCGGGCGACCGCAAACCGTGACGGTTGATCTTACCGGCAAGTTTCTCAGCTCAAGCCGCGAAGTCCGCATCGTCACCAACATGCGCATCCTTTGGGATCAAATTCTGGTGGATACCTCGGGCGAACAGCCAGCGCTTCAGCTGACGCGTCTCGATCCGATTAGCGCGAACTTGCGTTGGCGCGGATTCTCACGCGAAGTTACGCCGGACGGACGTGAGCCGTTCGGCTACGACTACCAACAGGTGTCCTTCACGTCTCCCTGGAAAGTGATGCCCGGGCGATATACGCGCGAAGGAGACGTGCGCGAGTTACTTCTCAAGTCAGACGACATGTTTGTCATTTCTCGACCCGGCGATGAAATCTCTTTGTCGTTTGACGCCAGAAGGTTATCGCCGTTGCCCTCCGGCTGGGCGCGAACATTCCTGCTCTACGCTGATGGGTTCAGCAAAGAGATGGACATCAACTCCGCGAGCCCGGATCAAGTGTCGCCTTTGCCTTTTCATGGCATGACTAAATACCCGTATACGAATCCTGAAGCGTATCCAATGACCGCCGCGCGGCGCGCGTACATGGATCGATACAACACGCGGCTGGTCACCACTGAGATACCCTCAATTGATACAATCCTGACCAGCACAGCAAACCTCGTGAGTAAATCGCAGCGGGAAAGAGCGCCTCGTTAGAACGAAAGAATGGGAATGA
Organism: Chloracidobacterium sp. UBA6041; assembly: GCA_002427845.1. GTDB lineage: Bacteria > Acidobacteriota > Blastocatellia > Pyrinomonadales > Pyrinomonadaceae > PSRF01. The sequence continues at coordinate 5,272 of DIYZ01000224.1, forward strand.
GAAAGTAACTATGGAACAGATCCGATATTCAGCAGCAGCTTGTCAGACAGACTTACCGAATCCAATTGAGCGTCGCGCGATGCGCACGAACACCGATCGTACGCTATCAATGATTGATCGGACCGGAAGGAATTCTATATAAGTATCGGAAAGTCAACCCGTGGATCCCGTACGAAGTTCACGCAAGTCCACATGATCTTGAAGGCTATGATGAGCCTCTTTTTCCAGTGGCCGACACGCCTATTGGGCGTATTGGTTGCGCTATTTGTTACGACTGGATATTCCCCGAGGCAATCCGGCAATTAGCTGCGAACGGTGCCGAGGTGTTGGTGCGCGTGTCCGCTTACATGGATCCGTGGGGCGCAACGGAGCCAATGGACTGGTGGACAATTGTGAATCGCTGTCGCGCGCTCGAGAACACTGCATACGTCGTGGCGGCCAATCAGGGCGCGAGCCTGAAACACTATCCGCCCTAGGTGAACGTATCGTCGTGGCGCCAGTAGATATTTCCGCACTGCGACATGAGCGCGACATCCGCCGCGGCCATCACATGCTCGCGCATCTGCGTACCGAGGCGTATCCGGTTTACGGTAGACACCGGTATCCACCGCGGGAGAGTGACGCGAGGAAGGCGCCGACGGAAATTTCCTACGAGGAAAATAATCGCCTGATCGATGAGGCGAAGCGACGGATTTGAGCCATGGCCACTAAAAAGCATCTGCCATGGTGCGAATCTTGAGTTGATTGCGAAACTCGCTTAGCCCGATCGCGACGCTCGTGCGGAACTCGACTTCCACTTTCCTTCCCGGTATCAGATCAAAGTAATTATCCGCAAAGAAGCCGGTGTAATTTGGCGCCGACAAGTAAACCGCCCGCGCAACCTTGTCAGAAGACAGAGTGATTTTGAATCCAGTGCGCGTGGGCACCGCGTCGGCGCTGACTTGCGGCCGCGGCAGCGAGAGATTCTTGTATGGTTGAAAGAAGTGCTCATTACTTGTGACTGTCTTGCCGCCCACCACCAACTCTGTGAAAAGAAACACAGCTTTGGCATCCTTCCCTGCGAGCATGGTGCTAATGGGAACGGTTAAATACGACCTGCTGTTGAGCGGCACAACCTCGATGTCTTGCTGTTGGTTCCACAACGTATGGCCGTCGAAGTCGAGCAGGCTCAACTTCAGTTGCGCAACGGTCGGCCGTAATCGATCAGAGACGACGAAGAAGTCGATATTACCGTTGTCTTCGTGCGGGCTGAGGAGAATTTCACTGTAGAACCGGCGTGCGTAGTACTGCAGCGCTTTCCAGCGTCCGGTGTAGTCGATACTCGACCACGATGCGACGGGCCAACAGTCGTCGATCTGCCAAAAAAGCGAACCCATGTTGTGGGGCATGATGCGCCGCAAATGCTCGGCGCCGATCTTGATCCCTTCCGCTTGCAAGACCTGACTCACATAGAGAAACGATTCGAAATCTTTCGGCTCCAGATACTCGCGCAGCATGTATTCGCGGATCAACTGGTTACCGCGGGGATGTCTTTGGTGGGCCATCATCACCGGCGATTTGATGTCGCGATCCGAGGCCACCGTGTAGGTGTTGACAGTCTCAATCTGTGGAAACGACTGAAAGCCGTATTCGCTCATGAAGCGCGGAAACTGTTTCTCATACTCGCTAAAGGGCGCAGACGCGTGCCACACCTGCCAGTAGTGAAGATCACCCATCTTCTGCGATTCCGGGTCGTCTTCAAGGTTAGAACTGGGCGAACTGGGCCAGTAAGGCCGCGACGGATCCAGGGAGGCACAAACTTCCGGCAGAACCCCGTAGAAAATCTTCAGGTAATCGTCCCAGAGCGTGGCGGGAAGACGATCCTTCCAGCCCCAGTGATACCAGCCGGACTCGATTTCGTTGTTGCCGACCCAGATCACGATGCTCGGATGATTGCGCAACCGTTTGACATTATCGGTGGCTTCCTGTCTTACGTTATCGAGAAACGCTTGATCACCCGGATACAAGCTGCAGCCGAACATGAAATCCTGCCAGACGAGAATTCCCATTTCATCACAGCGGTCGTAGAAATCGTTGCGCTCGTAAATGCCGCCACCCCAAACCCGCAGCATGTTCATATTGGCGTCGCGCACTGATTCCAGCAGTTGGCGGTATTTGTCTTTGGTGATGCGGGTCGGAAAACTATCAGCAGGAATCCAGTTGCCGCCTTTCGCAAAGACGGGCACGCCGTTGACTACAAAAGTGAAACTCTTGCCGGACTCATCACGCTCTTGTCTGAGTTCCACTGATCGCAAGCCCGTGCGCATCGTCGTTTGATCGGCCAGCCGGCCATCGATCACCAGACGCGCTTTGAAGGTATAGAGGGGATGGGCGCCGAGTCCGTTGGGCCACCAAAGGGCCGGGTGCGGAATGACGAAGTCGAGCGCGAAGCGATTGGAGCCTCGCGTCAAGGTCACGTCGCTTTTCGCGGCAGTGCTCGCGTCAGTCAGATTGTCCACGATGATGGTTGCACGGGCATTGGCGCTGGCAACAACTTCAATATCCGCCGTCAATTTTGCGGCGTCCGCCGTAATCTGCTTGGGCAGGATGTGCAAATCGTCCACGCGCGCTTTGTCCCAGGCCTCTAAATAGACAGGGCGCCAAATACCGCTCGTAACGAAGCGCGGCCCCCAATCCCAGCCAAACTGATAGGGCGCCTTGCGCGTGTGCGGACTTGTTTTTTCGCCCTGATCGTTGCCGGCGGGAAGCTCGTATTTCATCTTCGCCATGATGGGCAAGACTTCGTTGATGGGCGAACGAAATCGAATACGCAACGTGTTGAGGCCGGGTTTAAAGAGGCGTTTACCGTCCGCCCGCCACGTGCGAAACATGTTGTCAGCGTTCAGCAGCGATGCATCGTTGAGAAATACGTTGGCGTAGGTGTCCAAACCCTCGAAGACTAACTCGAGGTTTTCGTGCTTGAGCATCTCAGGCGCGACATTGAAAGTGGTCTGATATTCCCAGTCGGTCTTGCCGATCCATTGCTGCTTCTGTTCATTGTCGCGCCAGAAAGGATCATCAATCAGTTTGTTGTTGAGCAGGTCAGTGTGCACGCAGCCTGGCACGGTCGCCGAGTACCAGGTGTCTTTACCCGCCTCGCGAAATTGCCAGCCAGTCTGCACCGGAATTTTGATCTTCGCGATTCCCTTCGATCTAAGGTTTGTTTGGGATTGGGAGGTATGACTGGTAAAGACTACCAGGACCAAAACGGCCCACCGCAATTTTCCTTTATTCATCTGTCGGTTCACCTTCAACGAGATTTACTTTGCGCTTTCGCGCTGGCTGAGAAAAACAGCTTTACCATACCGAAACGACGGATCTTCTTAGGAAGAGCACGATGAAACCCTTTCACGCAAAGGCGCAAAGAAGAGCAAACGAGCCGTGCTGAGAATCACCTTAGCGCCAGAGCTTTCAGATATCCCTGGTTGATACGACAATTTGCAAATCTTATTCGCACAAGATAATCGCTCAACGCTTTCTTTACTCTGTCTCTGGGAGGCCGGTTTTTTCTCACTTCCTCGAACGTTATGCGCGGGCTCTCCGCGAACTCAACGATCGTGTCCCATTCCGCAGGTGAGTTTATCGATACAACGCAGGAAGTCGCGTCCAATTTCTTGTACGGCCAGAAACACCATCCAATGTTGTTCAGTTCAAGCAACGTCCTGAAGGAACCAATCCACTCATCGGTGTTTTCGCCGGATTCGCCCATCCAAACCGGTACATTATGCTTGTCACGAAAATCAAGGTACTCCTGAATGGCCTGTTGATTCACGTCCATCCAGTACTTGTGAAACGTATAGGCCACTTTGTCATCAAACGGAGTCCCGAAAACTTTGAAGTTGGTGTCCCACTGCGCGCCTCCGAGAAAAATGATGTGATTCCTGTCGACCTCTCGTATCGCTGCTACGATTCTGCGGTAGAGCGGCTCCAGCTTTGGGTTTAGGTAGACGGTATCGAAATAGTGTGCGATCGGCTCGTTGAGTAGATCGTACCCTACGACAGTAGGCTCGTCTGGATAACGCGCCGCAATCTTCCGCCAGATGTTAACAGTCAAGTCCTGGCTCTCGGCGCTTTCAAAGAGAAACGGGTAGCCCCAGCTATCATCAATATTATCTCCAGTCTGTCCGCCGGGAGCAGCGTGCATGTCCAGAATTACAAAGAGACCTTCTTTCTTGCACCAATCTACAACGCGGTCTAAGAGCTCGTAGCCGGCGCCCTCCAGCTTTTGCGGCTCACCCTCTGATACAAACAACCGATAGCTGAACGGAACCCGAACCGAGTTGAACCCGGCTTGCTTTATGAACCTAATATCCTCCCGGGTGATGTAATTGTCGCGATAAGCTTTCCAGAATCGCCGCGCCTCGTCTTCACCGATCAGTTCATTGATTACCGTGTGAATCAACACAGGGGAGTTAGCGGTCTTGAATTTGAACATGTAGCCCTCAGGCAGCAACCAGTTGCCAAGATTGATGCCTTTCAGAAGAAATGGCTTACCGTCCGGCGAGGCAAGATCTTTGCCTCGGGTCGTGACGAATCTCGACTGCCCATTGCTCGCTACGGAAGCGCCGAGGCTCAGTAGAATAATGCTCAACCAGAACGCTAGCTTTTTTCTGCAACACGACATCTATTATCACTCTCCCTTTGGCCCAACCTCCAACCAGGCATTTGAGCCGCCCGCCCGCGCATGGTATTCAACTTCGGATGCCAGCAGCAAGATGTTTTCCGGTCACAAAGGGGGTCCATCACCGGCCGCTGTTCAGTCAGACAGATCCGCCGCAGTGAATTGCTACTAACATACAAGCCGTGTCAGGTAAGTATTCATGTTAAGATGCGCGCTCGCAGACTGACGAGTTTTTGTGGCGGCCCGAGGAATGGCGTCGCTAAGCGCTTGAAAGACCAAACCACCCGAAACGCCACTAGTGCGTGAACCGCAAAAATGAAAGCTGAAACCTGTGGCTGCATTGCGGCCTTGAAGTGCACGGACTTCCTAGTCTTCGCAGCGGTTTCATTTCGTTCTCGGCAGAAATCGCTCAGCAGCTTTCTTCGTCAGATTCCCATAGTTGTGATTATTACCCACCGCACGCACGAGCAAACAGTTGACCGCGGATCACAACGCGCAATGGTCAGCGCCTGAGGCTTTGGCGGCAATGCTGGCTAGCGTCCGGTGAGTCGGCTCGTTTCCTCGCCAATGCTGCGCGCCAAATGGCTGTGGCGCTGACGCGATACCGCTCGCGCGAGATAAGGACCGGTGAGCCCCATTCCTTTGCCTCAAGACAATCCCGCGAGTTTATATCGCTTCCGTGATGGCTTCGAGTTGATCTTGGTAAGCCTCATAATTCTGTTTCTCGAGCTGGCTTGCATTCGCTGGTTCCCGGCTCATGTTCTCTATCTCACGTTTTTTACCAACGTAGTGCTCCTGGCCACCTTCCTGGGAATGTCCGTAGGTTGTTTGGCCGCCAGTCGCAGCCGAAACTACCTGACATGGACACCGCTCCTGCTCGTCATTGCTTTAGCTGCCGCGCAAGCTGTTGAGATCAGCAGCGGATCATTCATGAACTTTGTGGACGTGGGTAATCAAGCCTCGCCGCAACAAGTCTACTTCGGCACCGAATACCACAGTCAGGATCTGTCGCGCTATGCCATTCCGGTCGAGGCCCTTTGCGGCTTCTTCTTCATCGTCATCGCACTGGCGTTTCTTGGTCCCGGACAGGAACTGGGTCGCGCCCTTAAACGATGGCCCAACCGGGTGCAGGCTTACACGCTCAACATCATTGGCAGCATCGCGGGCATTGTACTGTTTGCCGCCTGTTCCTGGCTGGAGCTGTCGTCGTTCTGGTGGTTCTTACTGGTCGCCGTGGGATTGGGTTATTTCTATTTCATCTCACCTCGCCATCGTTTTCCCAGAAGGCTGTTCGGTTGGGGCCCGTTGACTGCCGTGCTATTGGTGCTTGTGGTGTGGCTGGCAGCTTTCACACCCCGACATGCCGACTTTCAGGGCCGGCATGAAGCACAGCAATTCTGGTCGCCCTACTACCGGATTGATTTTAAGCAAGCTGACCTGTCTCTTTCAGTGAATCTGATCTATCACCAGCAGATGGTCTCGCGAAATGAGAACTTTCCGGCCTATGCTCTGCCTCACCTGCTGAATCGAGATGCGGGCAGAGCGGCCTTTGCGGACGTGCTGATCATCGGAGCGGGTTCAGGCAATGATGTCAGCCGCGCCTTGCAGTGGGGCGCCAAACACGTTGACGCTGTCGAGATCGACCCGGCCATTTATCGCCTGGGGCTAATGTATCATCCCGATCATCCTTATCAAGACGAGCGCGTTCAGATTCATCTGGATGATGGCCGCAACTTTCTTCGCTCCACTGACCGGAAGTACGATTTGATCGTCTACGCACTGGTGGACTCGCTGGTGTTGCACAGCGGTTATAGCAACATCCGGCTGGAGAGTTTTCTGTTCACAAGCCAGACGTTTGCAGATGTGCGCCGTCACCTAAAGCCTGACGGCACCTTCGTTATCTACAATTATTTTCGTCAGGGCTGGCTTGTCGCCCGTTTGCAAAAAGGTCTGGAGGAGGCTTTCGGCGCCGGCAATCCAGTTGTCTTGACTCTGCCTTACCGAAAAGTCATTGAGCCCGAGAAAGCGACATTCGGAGACTTCACGGTTTTTTTTGCCGGGGCAACCGCGGCTTTGCGGAACACCTTCGACCGACAGCCTGAGTACTTATTGCGCAACGACCAACCCCCTGGGCCAGGCTCACCAAACGGCTTCCTACGTGACCCGGAAGATAGGACGCATGCTCAACTGATTTCAGACAACACGCAGCCGGCAAAGTCTAGCTGGCAGCATTTCGGGTTGGCGACGGTGCTGCCTCCCAATGACGGGCTGCGCACCGCGACCGACGACTGGCCGTTCCTGTATCTGCGAAAGCCGATGATACCGACACTGAGCTTGCGCGGAATGATGATCATGGGAGCGCTCGCCTTGCTGCTCATCTTCCTGTTCCTGCCTCGCCGACGAAAACTTATGAATGCCGTGGCGGAACCGGGTACCAACCTTCAAGATCACAGTCGCTCAATCAGTCGCTCAATCAGCCGCTCACTCAATGCTCAGCTCTTCTTTCTGGGCGCTGGCTTCATGCTCGTCGAGACCAAAGCGGTTGTCACTATGGCCTTGCTGTTCGGCAGCACCTGGGTCGTCAACTCAGTAGTGTTCTTTGCCGTGCTGGTGATGATCTTGCTCGCCAATCTCTGGATAGTTAAGTTCAAGCCTGCGCGCTTGTGGCCATACTACGCGGGTCTGCTTATGACCCTGGCGCTGAACGCTGTTGTCCCCCTCGATTTTTTTCTGGGAATGAACCGCAGCATTCAGGTGATTGGCTCATGCCTGCTGGTGTTTGCGCCTATTTTGTTTGCCGGTGTCATTTTTGCTGCATCATTCAAGCGGACCACGGAGCCCGACCGCGCCTTTGGGGTCAACATCGCCGGCGCCATGGTGGGCGGGCTGGCCGAATATAGCTCGATGCTCCTGGGCTTTCAGTACTTAGTGCTGGTTACAATTCTGTTCTACACACTATCTGCTATCGGCCTGAGACGACGAAACGACGCGCCTATAAACGAGGGCTTAGCTGACGGTGCAGCCACGAAGCACTAAGGTGATTTTGGCGGTCGCCGAGAAGTCGTCAGCGGTTCAATCGTACATTGCGAAATGGTTGACGTGGCGCTGGGCGTGAATAAGCCAGCAACTACAAGATGCTTTTCGTCACTAAAGAAAGATTGCCATGCAAAGCAAGCTAAAAGTAATCCGGTGCGCGCTGGCATTGAGTGCAGTGACTTTGATCAGCGTGAACGAGGTCCTATCCGGCAAATGGCGCCTTCAGTAATCACAGGGTGACGTCAACGCCGGCAACGGCGCCGGCACAGTATCCTGAAATTTGACGGACCTTCGTCGCAGGGCTCCCACCTTCGCTTCAACCCCTTCAGGCGTGAGTAATCTCTTTGCCTCATGGAACACCCAATCGATGTCCTCTCGGTATTGGCGTACATCGTTGGATTTCACGGTCCCATCCTTGATAAACCAAAGATTAAAATTTATCGACATGAGAGATCGCGGGTAATACAGCCCACCATGGTCGGCCAGAGCTTTGCCGTCGATGAAATACTTCACCTTTCCATCAGAGACTTGCGTGACCAGTGTATGCCACCCTGCTTTGCTTCCGCTGGTGCTATTAAAGACGTTATCTTTCTTCCAATTCGGCTCGGGGCTGAAAGTTCTCCAGGAAGTCACAAACAACGTGGGTCCATCGCTGCCCCAGCCGCCATTCGGCAGATACTCGAAATCAAGCTCGCTGTAGTCGGGATCCATTGGCGCCTTCAATGGGCTAATGGTGTAGAAGCTCTCCACGAGCTGATCGCCGCTGGGCCCGTCAGTCGGGATATCAACAAAGCGAACACGAGCAGCATAAGTGCCCTCCATGTATTTGCGTTGGTGGCAAATCTGGGTCTGATGGGTATTAGCGCCGGTGCCATCGGTGGAAGAGGTCATGCGCAGTAGACGATTGCCTCGCTGATCCGGGTCACCAAGAAGTGACACGCCCTTGTTTCCCCAAGTTGCGCCCGGCACTCCTGGCCACCCTGCCGCAGTGCGAATGATCCAGCCGTGTTTGGCCAGTTGTTTGTAGTTGGAATAGTTAAAGTCGTCAAATAGTGTTTGTGACGATGGCTCTGTGCCGAGAGCCATCTGTAGGGAAACAGATGGCTTCTTGCCGGTTAGCTGCCGCGCACGTGAGGGAGCAGTGGTGAATGTGGGGAGTGAAGCGGGACCGCCGCTTCCTATTACAAAGAGAAGACTGATGTACAATACGGTCTCAAATAACATCATAGAAGTCCTCACGCTTGGTCCTGCTTGTTGGTGTTTACGTAGCCGCCGAACGAACAGGATTCTTTCCGAAGTCTCGCCGGGGGTCAAGGATCTGGATTCAAGCAGCAAATCCGGAAGCGGTTTTTAGCGTAAGGTCGACTCTCAAGCCGCGGTGCGAGCGCTCGCCTACATGGATCCGCATCATCTGGAAGTGCTGGCAGACCCGCACGCTTTATAACGAGGTGAAGTAAACCGTTAAGAGAATATCAATGACGTATCAAAAGCCCGTCAGTCCATAACCATTTTCTCCAATCTGTGTGATACTCCCAGAGGAGGTGAATAGTAATGACCCAAGCTCCGAAAACATCTGAAGAACTCACCGCGAAGGAACGGGAGTTGGCAGCCCTTACGGCGCCGCTGCTCACATTTAATCTGACGGCCGAAATGGAACGATTGCGCCGGGAAGGACACTGGCTGAAGGATGGGCGGATCTCAGAGACTCTGGTGAAATATTCGGACTTCAGAATCGTTCTGATCTTGATGCAGGCCGGAACGCTGATGCAGGAGCACAAAGCCGATGCCAGAATCTCGATTCACGGCCTCAGCGGACGACTGATGGTCCAATTGCCGGAGAAGACAGTCGAGCTCTCCGCGGGAGACTTACTCGTGCTCGAAAAATGCTTACCGCATGATGTCAAGGCCGTCGAGGACAGTGCCTTCCTGCTTTCGATTTCCTGGCCTCACGGAGATGGGCAAGAGGCATAAGATCGAGACCAATAGACCCGTCGCCGCGGAGACATCAAGGTAACCCCTCCCCTTTGAGGAGCGAGTATTTACTAGACCGAGCCTCGCGCGGATCTGTCGGTAAGGACGTCGGTGTTGAAGCCATCGCCGCGATCTCGCAGATTTGTGAAGGCGAAACGAAAGTTTAACGTGTGACGTTGGGGAGGCGATATAGGTGAGCTTGCCCGCCATCTCGGTTTCGTCCGAGCCAATGCGAAAACGTCCGGGTGTAAGCGACCTTACCGCAAGACGCGTGGCGAAGCCCGAAGCTAATAGCGAGTTTATGCGCGTGTGAGTTGATGAAGGAATCTCTGCTTCATCCTCCGCGGATAAGCGCTCTTGTTCCGCCGCGGCGTAGAAGAATAGCCGGTCACGTTTAAGGGGTCCTCCCAGTGCAACGCCGGGCTGCACTCGGCGGAAACGCAAGCGGCTCGACGGAGACGGATCGGAGAAGGATTCGCGAGCGTTGAAGCGTTCATTTGAGACGAACGTGAAAGCGTCCCCGTGGAACTCATTCTCTCCCACTCTGGTGATCACATTAATAGCTCCGCCAGCGGCCCCGCCAAACTCGGCCGACTGTCCGCTATTTACGATCTGAAACTCGCGAATAATCTCCGGCGAAAGAGCGATGCGGGCCGCGCCTGTGGTCTCATCTGTATTGTCGAGGCCGTCAATAGAGATCGAATTGCTGCGTGTACGCAGACCGCCGAAAGTGAATCCACTATCGGCAAGCGGTGACCCGGACGCTGCGCCGCTGCCCCCTGAATTTTGCTGATTTGAAGGTGCAACTCCGGGAGCTAGCAGCGTGAACTCCAAATAGTTGCGGCTGTTGACGGGTAGTTCCTCAATGCGCTCGGGATCAATCGAAGTAGTGACGGCCGTTTGTGTGGGATCGAGGGCGGACGGTTTATCGGTAACAGTCACCTGAGCGTTTACACCTGCTGGAGGCAAAGTAATGTCGAGTGAAGTGGTTCGGCCAAGCGCGAGCGTGACGTGCGGATTGAGATAACGCGCGAAGTCTGCGGCTTCTGCTTTTACCTCGTAGTCTCCCACAGCGAGAGCCGAGACCTGATAACTGCCGTCAGCTTCGGTTGTGACGCGTCGGCTCTAGTTAGTAGTGAGATTGCGTAGCGTGATCGTCGCGCCTCGAATACTCGCCCCTGCCGCATCTCGAACTGAGCCAGCAAGCGATGCAGTTGTTGCCGAATCTTGAGCATTCGCGATGACATGACAGATCAAAGAGGAGCCAACAATAACTAGACAAAGTTCAAGAAGCCCAATTGATTTATGAATGTTTGCAAAAAACATGATGCAGTTGATTTGTGGAACTCCCTTCGTCAACGGATTATTGACACAAAGACAATATAGGTTGCTTGCTGCTAAAACGTGAAGTCACGAGTCAGTTTGAACTGAACACTATACGAAGGTTACTGCCAGTTCATTAGTACCCGTCGCCGAGGCATAGACACGATGAAGCTCAGGAACGGCAAGCAAGCCGTGCACGTGCTTTAGATCCTTAACATCACCGACAATCATCTGTTTGTTCACGTCGAAGACGGTCATCAAATCAGATCCTAAGTGGGCGATGTAGAGTCTGCCACTGTCGCTGTCCAGACTTTGATAATCAAGACGCGTCGAGCCTCCGGTAAGCGGCACATCACTCAAAATTCGCAAAGGAAGATTCTTCGGGAGCGCCGACATCTTATCCGCATCAGTCGTTGCGCCCGAGTGAGGGGGCGATGCTACGTCGCCATTCAATTGCTTTTGTCCTTGCTGTGCTGAACAAGCGAGTGCCAGCAGTGCCAAGGCTACAATTGCTACGAAACTCGTCGACAGCCATTGAGCCGATGATTCGCCGCTTCGACCTCGGATAATCCTTGCTAACTTGTCTGATTTCATAACGCCTCTCCGATGTTATTTCAGGCTTGTCGTGCCGTTCTCTTTTCTAAGAGTGGGTCTGCTTGCTAATAACTGTAACGGTCGTTACAATCTAGTCCCCCTGTTACTTCTGAGTCAATGGCTAAGAACTCGCCAAACAAGCACGAGTGGATTCTACTGATCCATCAGTTGCCGCCCAAGCCCACGAATCTGCGCGTGCGCATCTGGCGCAAGTTGCAGAGGCTCGGAGCGGTGGCGATTAAGAACTCTGTCTACGTATTGCCGGCAAACGAGAAGACGCACGAAGGTTTTCAGTGGTTGAAGCAAGAGATCGAATCCGCCGGCGGCGAAGCAACTGTGTTTCAAGCCGCCTCGGTCGAAGGAGCCAATGACGAAGAAATCATAGCGGCCTTTCGCAAAGCGCGTGATGAAGAATTTGCAGCCATCGCGGCAGAACTTGACGGACTGGCCGGCGCGGTTAGGCAACAGACTCGGGGAAAGCATCTCTCCATTGGACGACTGGCCACGCACGAATCGGAGTTGGATAAACTGCACTCGCAATTGGAAAGCATCATCGTCAACGATTTCTTCGAGGCCGACGGGCGCACAAGCGCACTAACAGCCTATGAGCGTTGTAAGAAGGCAATTCGTGCTGCGCACGGTCCAGTCTCAAAAGCAACACGCTCGACCAATAAATCAGGAACGCTCGATCTGGCGAAGTACCAAGGTCGCCGCTGGATGACTCGACGCAACCTGCATATTGATCGACTCGCTTCCGCTTGGCTGATCAAACAGTTCATCGACAAACGCCCGCGTTTTTACTTTGTCGCCGAGGGTGAGACGCTAGAGGGCTCGATTCCCTTTGACATGTTTGGGGCCGAGTTTACGCATCACGGCGAAGATTGCACCTTTGAGACGATGCTGAAGCGGTTCGGCTTGAGTGACAGCAAAGCCCTTCGCGAAATTGCCGAAATAGTGCATGACATCGATCTGAAAGATGACAAGTTTCACCGTCTTGAAGCCGCGGGTCTAAACGCAATCATCAATGGCTTGAGCCAGACGTTGCGAGATGATCGCAAACTGCTCCAGCAATGCAGCGCTATCTTTGATGGGCTGTATTCGCTGCTCGGTCAAAACACACAGAAAGAGAAAGCAAGGCGAAACGCCCGGCGCGCGCAACCGAGTCGCCGGGGCGGCCGGCACGTACGTCGCTAGACGTACGGCTTTTCATTACGTTATGGGCATCCGTCCAAGTAGCACTTTCGTCCTGCGCAAGCTACACCAAGTTTCCGGCATTGTGCCGCTCGGTCTTTTCTTGCTGGAGCACTTCTATACGAATTCTAGGGCACTAGCTGGACCGGTCGATTTCAACAAGGCGGTCGTGGAGTTGCAAGGCATTCCGTACTTGCTGATGTTGGAGATCTTTGGCATCTGGATTCCGTTAATCTATCACGGAGTTTACGGCCTTGTGATCACGTCAGAAGCAAGCCCGAATAACCTGCTCTACCCTTATGCGCGCAACTGGTTCTATACAATCCAGCGAATCACAGGGGTAATTCTCTTCTTCTTTATTACATTTCATATGCTCAACTTCCGCTTTGGGCTCGTTCCCGGGCTGAACAATCAAGCGGTTGCTTTTTACCCAGATCAGGCGTTCTCAATTGTGGCGCGAGAATTTCGCCTGGTGCCTATATTTATCATCTACGTTGTCGGCATCACGGCGACGGTCTGGCACTTTGCAAACGGCCTCTGGCTCTTTCTGGTCGATTGGGGGATCGTCATAGGTGAGCGAGCTCAGCGACTAACTGGCTACGCGTGTATTGCGTTTAGTGTCGTGCTCTTGTTCGTAGCGCTTAACTCGGCCGTCGCTTTCATTCGTCCGGGAGGACTGTTATGAACCAATAACCCTCGTTCAACTGGCTCCATTTAGAAAGGAGTGTTCTATGCTCAGCAAAACTTTTCCCATGATCGCCGTGATGATACTAGCGCTCGCTCTTGCGATGGCCTGCGAGCGCAGTGAGAAAGGTGAGGCGGACAAGGACGAAGACGAGGGTGCTGCCGTTCCCGCAGCGACCACAACTTCAACGCAGCAACAAGTCGCCTTGCCGGCGGGAAAGGCCGCTACCTATAACTTTGATAGCGCGTCGCCGGGCAATCTGCCTTCCAATTTCGCGAGCGCGCGAACTGGTGAAGGCGATATGGGCAGGTGGGCCATCCTTTCTGACAATACCGCGCCGTCGAAGCCCAATGTGCTCGCACAGACTTCGACTGACGGCACCGATTACCGTTTCCCGATCGCCGTCTTGAACGATGGCGTCTTCAAGGATCTGGAACTCAGCGTTAAGTTCAAGCCGGTAAATGGGAGCGTCGACGAGGCGGGCGGGCTGGTCTTTCGCTACAGGGATGAGAACAACAATTACGTTATCCGCGCCAACGCATTAGAGAATAACTACCGGCTCTATCACGTCGTCAATGGAAGGCGCGAACAGTTTGCCGATGCCAACATCACGGTCACGCCAAAGCAGTGGCACGAGTTGAAAGTAGTTTGCGTTGGAAATCAGATCACCTGCTTTTTTGATGGGAACCAGCTAATCCAGGCGACTGACGACACTTTCAACGACGCAGGTAGAGTCGGGATGTGGACCAAGGCTGACTCGGTCACGTACTTTGATAATTTCACCGTGACACCCAAGTGAGAGCCCGGCGCGGACCTAAAAATATTCCAGGCGCCTGAAATCGCTTCATTCGAGCGCCCCACTCAGTGAGGAGGGAGCCAATAACATGAAACTTATGATCTGTTTTTTCAGTCTCCTCTTTGTTCTGTTGGCGACAGCAATAGTGTCGGCACAGACGACCATGGTTGATTTCAACAATGACAAAGTCGGAGAAGCGCCAAGCAGTTTTTCCAGTGCGCTTACTGGCAGAGGCCGACCAGGCAAATGGATAGTGATGACAGACCCTGCTTCGCCTGATCAGGGCAACGTCCTCGCACAGACTGACGCCGATCGGGCCGACTATCGCTTTCCGGTGTGCGTCTATGATGGCCTGACCGCAAAAGATGTTGATATAAATGTGAAGTTTAAGCCTTTCTCGGGCAAAGGCGACCAAGGTGCCGGCATCGTCTGGCGCTACCAGGACAAGGACAATTATTACATCGTCCGCGCCAACGCTCTGGAAGGCAATGTCGTGCTCTACAAGGTTGAGAATGGCAAGCGGACCGATCTGCCGCTCGTGGGAAAGGGCCGCACCTACGGTATGAAAGAGAAAGTGTCTTCCGGAGAATGGGGCACACTGCGCGTAGTTGCCAACGGCAATCACTTTGAGGTTTACCACGATGGAAAGAAGCTTTATGACGTGGAAGACGAGACCTTCAAGGAAGCGGGCAAGATTGGATTGTGGACCAAGGCCGACTCGGTGATCTATTTCGACGATCTGCAAGTGACAGTCAAATGAAGAATCAGGAGGCGAGTGCAGGAAGAGAACGCTTTATGAACAACGTCGCGAAGTCTAAAAGAGCGGTGGGTGACGATGATCACATGCCTTCGTGGCGCGAGGTGTTCCTGTACTTTCTTTTTCTTGGTTTCATAAACGTTGGTGGGCCAGTCGCTCAGATCACGATGATGTACAACCATATGGTCGAGCGACGCAAATGGCTTTCGGAAGATCGGTTCGTAAAGATCATGGCCTTCTGCCACATGTTGCCCGGTCCTGAAGCGCTCCAATTGGCGATCTACGTTGGCTATCTAAAGCGCAAGCTCCTTGGCGGAATCCTCGCAGGACTGACCTTCATCATTCCCGGCGCGGTGGTAATGATCATTTTGAGCTGGCTCTACGTTACTTACGGCAACTTGCCACAGGTTAATAACTTCCTGTATGTGCTCAAACCTGCCGTATTCGGCATCATCGCGGCGGGAATCATCAAGCTTGGCCGCGCGTCAGTCCGCAACTGGTTTCTTGCCGTGCTGCTGGTCGGGTCATTCGTGGGAATGCGTTTCGGCGGCATCAATTTCTTGCTGATCCTGCTGCTCGCTGGGCTGTTGAATCTACTCATCAATGGGTGGCCGCTTGTGCGAAGAAAGCCCGCGACGCTACCGGTGATCATGGCCGGGCTGGGCTCAATTTTCCCCTTCGCAAATTCGCGGTGGTTTCAGATGGCTTGGCTCTTTCTCGAGACAGGACTGTTTAGCTTTGGTGGCGCCTATGCGTCATTGATCTTTGTGCAACGTGGCGCGGTTGCTCAATATCACTGGCTCTCAGATGGCCAACTGTTGGATGGCGTGGCGTTAAGCGTGGCCACGCCCGGACCATTCATGCTGTTTACTACATTCGCTGGTTTTCTCGCCGGCGGAGTACCCGGTGCAGTGATCGCAACCTTCTTCGTCTTTTTGCCTTCTTTCGTCTTTGTGCTCGGGGGCGCGCGCTATATTGAAGCTGTTCGTGACAACAAGTTAATCCAGGCGTTTCTTGCAGGTGCGAGCGCCGCGGTCGTCGGTGTGATTATTGTCGTTTCCATTGACTTGATTCCGACAGCACTGGTCGGTTGGGTAAGCATTGCGATAGCGACGATAGCTTTTCTTCTCATCGTGCTGTTGAAGATCGACGTTGCTTTCGTGGCTCTCGGCGCGATGGCCGCGGGGATCATGTATGTACTTATTCGAGCCTTTTTGTAGAGAGTGAGATGAGACAGGCAGCAATAACAAGTCAGTCGGGCAGTTGGCGTGAGAAGTTAGTTGACTACCTCAGCCTGGAACGTAACGTCGCCATCGCCTCGGCGACCGTCTTCCTGCTCGGATTTGGCGAAGAGCTATGGAAGAAATTCCTGCCAAAGTATCTGGAAGCCCTCGGCGCGAGCACTCCAATCATCGGTCTCTTTGGCACCGCAGAGGATTTCTTCGACGCTGTTTACCAATATCCTGGCGGCTGGATCGCAGATCACCTCGGACGCCGCCGTGCGTTTCTGATCTTCATCGCACTTGCTTCAGCCGGATACCTAGTCTACTTGTTCAGTCGATCATGGCCGTTGCTATTCCTGGCTCTGGCCCTGGTGATGGCCTGGCAGAGCATGGCTTCACCGGCCGTCTTTGCGGTGATCGGCGATTCGTTGCCGCGCGAGCGGCGCGCCATGGGCTTCACTCTCCAGTCGATTCTGAAACGCATACCAAGTGTCATAGCGCCAGTTATTGGCGGGGCCTTGATAGCTGCGCTTGGCATCACAAGAGGTATTCACACAGGCTTGCTGATAACCCTGGTTTTGGCTGTTGTCACTGTCCTGCTGGTACTAAAGCTCAACGTCACCATTAGCAGGCCTGAGGCAACGAACATGCGCGGCATATGGCGCTCTTTTCATAGCGCGCTCAAGCGTCTACTTATCTCGGATATCATCATCAGAACGTGCGAAGGCATGACCGGTGTGCTGACAATCTTATACGTGACGAACGTCGCAGGTTTCAGCGTAGCGCGTTACGGCACCTTGATCGCAATTCAGATGGTCACTTCGATCCTGGTTTATATCCCTGCGGGAAAAATCGCTGATCGCATTGGACGCAAGCCCTTTGTCATCGCCACCTTCTTAAGTTTTGCGTTGTTTCCCGTCGCGATCATCTTAGCTTCCAACTTCGCATTGATTGTTCTGGCCTTCGTCATCGGAGGACTGCGCGAGATCGGCGAGCCCGCGCGCAAAGCGATGATCGTCGACTTCGCCAAAGAGAGCGTACGTGCCCGCTCTGTCGGACTCTATTATCTCGTCCGTAGTCTGTCGATCACGCCCGCCGCTGTGATTGGTGGTCTGTTATGGAAGATAAAGCCCGAGGTGCCTTTCATCACTGCCGGGATCATCGGCGTTATTGGAACAGTGGTTTTTGCCGTGACGGTTGAAGAACGATATGCAAGTTAAGCAGAAAGAAGGCGTCGGCATGAAGTGGATCACACGCGAGCGAATTCGAGTCAATCGCACCGCAACTTGCTGGCTCATCCGGCGCTTTCTCGATCCCGAAGCTGAGTTGATTTTTGTGGCAGCTAACCAAGTTGAATCCGTGCAGACTGAAACCGGCGCGACTAGCTTCGATGCTCCCGGCGCAACTTATCCTCACAAAGATGCGCAGGGCCTTTGCTCGTTTGCTGCGTTGGCACGCGAACGGCTGGCCCATGATCCAGTATCTTATTGGAAATGGCTCGCATCGTGCAGGCGGCGGATATCAAGGGTCAGTTGGATGACCACCAAGCAGCTCGCGGCCTGCAGTTGATCAGCCGCGGATTTCCGCTCGTGACGAACGACGATCATGAGACCGCAGAGAGCGCCGCATTTGTTTACGACGCGCTCTACGCAAGCATCAAGGAAGACACCCCCAAGTAACAACGACGGAAGAAACATCCGAACAGAAAAGAAGGAGTCAAAAATGAAGAGAGATAGAAATATGGTGCGCAGGACATTAAACCATTTATTGCTTGCGCGTAAGACGAGAATAGTTCTGCTAAGCGTCGCGGCGCTTGCAGTAGCGACTTTGTTCGTGTTGGTGGCTTGCTCTGCGCCGCAAGACCAGTCCGGACAATCGACTAACCAACAGCCTGCGGCAACAGATTGGAAGTCCATCGTGGACGTATTCGGATTTCCCGGAGACGTCTTGCCCGAAGGCGTGATCCGATTCAATATGCCGCGCAAGGACCTTCATGTCACTGTCGGCGGCATTGAAATCAAGCCCGCTCTCGCCTTGGGCGCCTGGGCGGCATTCCGCTACGTCGGGAAGAACGACGCGATGGTGATGGGCGATCTCGTTCTCACCGAAGAGGAGGTCGCTCCGGTGATGAAGACCCTCGAGGACGGAGGAGTGGAGGTCACGGCTCTCCACAATCATCTGATCGGGGAGTCACCAAGAATCCTCTACATCCACATGGGTGGACACGGCGATCCGGTGAAGATGGCGCGGACGATCAAGCAAGCGATTGCGCTCACAAAGTCGCCTATCCCTCAGGGCGGCGGTGCGAAGGAGAGCGAAGATATCGGATTTGATGTGGCCGCAGTGGAGAGAATCCTTGACCAGCCCGGCAAAGTGAGTGGTGGAGTGCTGCATGTCAATGTGGCGCGCGCAGAGAAGCTCACGGAAGAGGGGATGGATACGCCGCCCTCGATGGGAATGGGCATCTCGATCAACTTCCAGCCAACCGGCAATGGGAAAGCCGCCATTGCTGGGGATTATGCGTTGACAGGGGAAGAGGTTGGACCCGTTATGAAGGTTCTGCAGGACAACGGCGTTCAAGCAGTAGCTCTACATAGCCATGCATTGAATGACGTGCCGCGCCTCTTCTACATGCACTTCTGGGCAAACGACGATGCGCAGAAGCTTGCCCGAGGACTTCGCGCGGCACTCGATAAGACTAACTTGGCGAAGCACTGAGTTGAGTATTCGCAACCTGAAACACTACGCACGCCCCTTTAAACAGGATGCTAAAAGATAGGTAAAAAGCTTTGTTGCCAGGTACGTAATTTAGTTACTACCGATGAGTGCGAACCCCGCCTAATAAAACGGGTGCCGAAAACGCTCATCTTTCATCAGTTGAAGAGTTGCTTCTTGCAGCCTTACCCTCTTGCCGCTGCCGGCTTGTTTTGAATCCAAGGCGTGATATACGAAAGATTGGCGAAGAGGGGTATTTTTACTTTCGAATGAGGGAAGAACAGCTCAAGCCTAGTGACCGTGCTAAATCCATGCTTCTAGGCGCAATTCCATCGCGCAGTCCATGCGGCGGAGATATTAGAAATCGTGTGCAGGTTTCGAGGAAAACCTTGATCAGGTGTATGACGATTTATCACACTTAACCGTCCCTCAGTCGCAGTCGTTTGGATGAGTGGTCTCACTTCCCAAAATTTGGTGTCTCAACTAAGTCTCAACTAGAGGGGTAAAACGTGCAGAAGGTTTAAGCAATGTAAATCACACGACGTGCGAAAAGGCCAGTAAAAAATCAAAAAACCGCATTTGCATGCGGTATCTTGATCGATGGTTTGGTGCCGAAGGGGGGACGAGAAAGCTCAATCCCCCTCTCTCATTTTACTGAGCAATTCTTAAGACGCTGAGGTTTCCACCTTTTCCCTTGTTTCTCACTCGACCCATTGAGTTAATCCCTGCTTCGCTGTTGGTCACTAAATGGACACTAAATTCTCTCTACGAATAGTGGCCTTGCAACGACCCTGATCTCGGCGACGCGTTTGTCAGGGTACTCCCTTTGACCGATCTTCATTCTTTTTCTTCTTACATCATGCGGGAGCAATCATAAAGTCTAAAGCGATCAGATTCGCTTTCTAATCCAGTCGGCTAGCTGCTCTTCCGTAAGAGTCCCCTGGGCCAGTTGTAGGAAGGTTAAGTATTTCTCATCCTGATTAGCTTCTAGGTTGACGCCATTCAGTAGTAGAAAAGTGCGGGCCGCTACCAGCGCCGTTCGCTTGTTGCCATCCACAAAGGGATGGTTGCGGGCAATTCCATAAGCGTAGGCCGCAGCTAAGACTGCCAAGTCTGGTGGAGGTTGAGCATAGGCCAGGACATTTTGGGGACGGGCTAACGCAGAAACAAGCAGTCCTTCATCCCTCAAGCCTTCACTTCCGCCATGCTCTGATATTTGGCGTTGATGGATCGCTATGACCGTCTCCTCCAGAAGCCAAACGATTTGAGCCATCACGAGCTATTCCGCCAGCTTCTTCAAAGTATCTCGGTCTTCGCGCATCACACGCTCGGCAATCTCCACCTGTTGAGCAAACGCAGGATCATACGCCGTGAGCTGGATCCCGTTCTTCGTTTCGACAACGTAGAGGCTGTCTCCTTTACCCACCCGCAGGCGTTCTAATATCTCCTTGGGCAAAATCACGCCAACGGAATTTCCAACTGTTGTAACCTTCAAGACGCTCATTCTCTCACCTCCACCCGGCCCGAACCGCAATTCCTAGGATCATTGCGCCGCTGAGAATTATAACGCATGTTATAACCGGCGGCATACGAAAGACTTCATGGGAAAGCGCCTAAATGTTAACGACTGCGGGGAACTTTTCGTGGGTCAACTCAATTGGCGCACGCAACGAGACATTTCATGACGAACCAGCAGATTCCCACCCAAGCGCAATGGTTGGTTCCTCACGTAAACAATTCCGGAAGCGGAGGTCGTGTGGGTATAGATTTGCCGGCTGCCTTCTTGGCCCAGTAACCAAGTCCTGGTCTGGGGATCTTAAGCTTCTTGCAGATCTTTCCGAGGCCAACGTCGGACATGCTATACCTTTTCGCAACATGCATGATGGGTTCCGCCCAGATCTCCTCATAAATCTTTTCACGGTCATACCTGGACATAAGATCACGAAGGAGCCATTTGCGATGCGCTTCTTCCTGTCGTTTCTCCTCTACTATCTTTTCCTTCGTCCGAACATCAAACCCTAAACGAGCGAGGTTTCTAGTCACCGGCGTGAGGTGCTTCTTAATCGCAGGCGTTCCTAAAAGGTTGTTCAACGTCTCCTGAGAACATGCTTCGTGCTTGATCATCTGTTCGATCAACTCCAATGTGACGTCCGGTTCGCACTCGAACAAACCTCGCCGTGCATCGGTCAGTTGCTGCTTATCGTCAGGCCTCCAGAGAGCTCCTTGTTCGAGGAGAAGCTGCACAGTTTTTAGCCTTTCGGATACCTTATATTTCGATGCCTTGGACCTTCTTCCGTAATCTGTTTGGTAAAAGTTAATCGGGGCTTCATATCGGAAGCTTCTGAGACAGTCGTCAAGCGCTAATGATCCGCCGTTGGACTTATCATTCGGTCTCGCTCCTAATTCCAGCAAATACTCCACCATACTCGGGTTCCCTCTTCGAGCGGCATTTATGAGCAACGTGCCGAGATTGTCGCTCTTCGCGTCTGGCTTAAGGCGCTTTAGGATTTGAGAATCCTTCGCGTAAGTCGCCGCATCGAGGGCCGTAATGTATCCGTCAGGATCATCCTCGTCATCATCAAACATTGGTCCACTTGAACGGGGATTTGCACCCGCCCACATGAGTAGACTCACCCACTTCAAATCTCCCTCGAAACAGAAATGCCGCAGCGCCCGGTCAGCCTGCTCCTGGAGTTGAGCAGTATGATCAGGATATTTCTCTCTGCACTCGCGCCAGGGACGAAGCGTGGTTCGGATTTTTTCTCGGAAAGCCACGGCAAACGGAGAATCCGTGATGAAGTCGGCGCCCTGATCAAGGAAGTAACGAATAATGCTCGGGTCCCAAACGTAAAGCACGTCAATGAACGGAACTGAAGTGATTTCCGCGCCGTGTGAGACTAGGAGTTCAATCAAGTCCAGGCGTTTCAGCGAAAGCGCTCGCTGAAGGGCCCGATTTTTCAGTTGTTGATTCTCCTCATTTTGAAGGAGTAGTTCGACGAGGCTGTGGAAACCGGAGTTGAGCGCAACTTCCACAGGAGTAGTTTTTGACTCATCAGGTAAACGAAGAGATTTTCCCGACGCAATCCAATCCTGAAGATCAAATAGCCGACTTGGGTTTCAAATCAAATGCCGAGCGCGGGAAGATGCAGCAGAAGTACGTAGACCTGCGCGGCCCCGTGGCCGGCTTCCGATGCGCCCCTCTCCAGGGGGGTGGGTGTGTCAATCAGACGAACTACCACCCTGTCCTTCAGACAGTCAGAATACCGCTGGCGGATTTCGGGAACGTCGATCTGACGAAGGTGAGAGGCGTGCGTTTCAGCTTCAATAACACGTCATCTGGCTCGATCAATCTGGCGAATATTCGTTTCACGAAAGGCCAGTAAGAAGGCGTCTGGTTGCACCGGAAGGCCGGTAGTGGCCTAATTTTGTAACGCAAACTGTTAGGTTGCGATGATTGAATGGCAGTCAAACGCGCACGCAAAGTAGCAGTTTGCCTTACGAGAACCAAATTAGGGCACTACCCGGCGGCGTTTGGCCAATCATCGACGGTTCAAATCTGGTAAAATCTTAGGTGACGGCCTCACGCGAACTCAGGAGAAGACAATGAGCTTTAAGACGAATGCTTTTGGAACCGTCCGTCGGAACATCATCCTGACAGTCGTCGGGCTTGTACTTATGACGGTTTCCGTCACTACTCCGGCCGGAGCGCAGACGACAGGCGTACCCGAGCCCAATGAACCGCTAACACTTGAAGACTTGTTCCTGACGCCAGGCGAGCTGCTGGCTGCGGGTGTCGACAAACAGCCGTCCGGGCCTTTACAACTCAAGTCCTACAAGGTCGAAGAGGTGAAGCTGCCGCGCCCGCTGAGAATGGGCGGGAACACCAACGCTACAGTCTTCAACAGCGTGATGCGTCTGACCGTGACACTCGGCTCACCGGCTCATGGCCCGTACATGATTTTCGTCGACGACGAACCACAAACCGCCGTCATCACTCAGCGCAATGGTATTTCGGCCATATACTTCAACGCCGGGCAGTTGGAGGACGGCGCGCAAATCTCCGTGGCGGTTGGCACAGGCTGTCAAAAACGTCTCTCATCGACCATGACGAGCAAGCTGCGCATGCCCGAACCCTATAAACTCCCGAGGCGCGGCGACGCCGACCTGGGCCATGGGGTGAAGAAGATCCGCACCGTGCCCGCACGGGCGGGCTCGCGCGACCAGGACGAAGTGGAATTCCAACTCACCACCCCCGGCCCTCTGCCCGTCACCAATGAACCTCTCGTAATGGAGGTGGGAAGTCTGGAGGTAGGGGGCGGCGGCTCCTATGACAAAAACACACTTGTTTTTAGAATGTCGGTCGAGCAGTTCTCACGCGCCGAGGACGGCCAGCGAATCAAAGTGAAATTAGGGTACTGCTCCGGCGGTGGCCTGCGCTTCGGAAAACTGAACAAGGCCCAGCTTGACCAGTAAGATTTCAAACGCCATAGGCGTGTGAAACAACTTTAGTGGCGGTATTGTTCAGGATTGCCTGTCCTACAAAAAAACAAGACCGGCGTGGGTTAATCCGCGCCGGTCTCCGGTTTCAAAGAGCCGCCCGAGTCCTTTACGGCGAAAGCTCTTTATCACGCGCTACAATTTGACCTACTGAGTTGCATTCGGTAGGGAGCGATTGTAATTTCCCGCAGTTCATCCGGAACTTTGTGCCTTGGTTGTGACAGGCTCAGTTCGCCCCGCTCGTAACCCTACTAATTGCAGCACTTAAAGTCTCAATGGTGCCGAAGGGGGGAATCGACTTCCCTGCTTCCTCTAACTTATTCTGCGCCAAGGAGTTGCTCGTAACTGGTTAACTGAGCTCGGCTTATGAAGTTTCTCTTAAGTACACTTAATTCTCTATAGTCTCTCTGGTGCTCTCCAATAATAGACACCAAATAGACACCAAACTCTCCAGTCACGCTGGCGGCGGCGGGCGCTCAACTGACATTTTCAATGCGAACAGTTTCCTTGCTCGTGGCGTGATCGCACTTAATGCCATAGCCAAGTGACACCCCAATCAGTTGCCAACTCCAGTTCGGTTTTATCCATCATCGGTGGATCCCGAAGGGGCTGCGGAATACATTCAGTCAAATCTGATCGCGTCCGAATCCTTAACCCACGTTAAGCGTGGGCAGGAGCGTGCTTACGTCGGGTCGGCGTAGTCTCCGGTTCTGCTTCGGCAATGCCGGACAGCACGACTGGCTCACGGTCTGGAAATTCAGCAACCAGCGATAGGTTGCCGCCCATGGCCTCGACGGTCTTCCGTAACGTGGAAAGCAAAAGGTCGCTGCGCTTTTCCAGACGGGAAACGCCATCCTGGCTGATGCCGAGAGCTTTGGCCATCCGCACTTGGGTGAGCTTGCGAGCCTGCCGCAGTTCCTGCAAGGTCATTTCTTCGGCAATCAGAGCAGCAGCCCGGGCCGCAACCTTCTTGCGGCGCGCGGCACCGATAATATTCATTTTCTGGTTGAGGGTCTTCATGGCTAGTTCTTCCTTTCCTTTCTCGAGCGTGACAGATGGCCGTCAAACCGCTCATCGGCCTTCGCTATTAACTGCCGATAGAAACGCTTCTCACTGCCGCCCGACTTGTCACCCGCGACGAGCAGGATAGCCTTGCGCTTCGGGTCGAAAGCGAAGGCAACGCGCCAAACGCCATTACCGGCATCAAATCTCAGTTCCTTCATGTTCGCGTGGCGCGAGCCTTTAAGAGTGTCGACGCGGGGCCTTCCGAGTTGCGGACCAAACTCTTCGAGCAATCTGGCGTGAGCAAGAATTTCGTCCTGCACCGCTTCTGATAAGGCGCCAAACTCCGAGTCGAATTCGTCATGAAACGATACTGCCCACTTCACTTTCATAGTATGTACCGAAGAACATTATGTAGTCAACTACATATCGGGATGGCCAAACGGCTCGTGAGAGTTTCTTCGGGAAATATGGTGGCGGTCGAGAAAAGATTGTAACTATTTGCTCAGTAAGTGAACAGTCCTACGCAAACTCCTGAGTTCATTAGACTTACAGACGCGCCAAAAATCCGTTGGGGACAAAATGCGGACTACCCTTTGGGCAACGTAGTTTTCCAAGCAAATTCTTGTAATTAACCCACTCGCTATGATGAGAAACAAGCAATGCCAAGCAAGTGACTTAAGGCAAAAATAGAGCCTCAAAAAGTACGGCGCCTTTGGCCAGACACTCCGCTCGGCAGCCGCTTACGCTCACTTTTCCACGGCGAAACCAATTCAGAAATTCGAGAGTTTACAAGAGTGAGGATTTCCTAATGAAAATGGTTGGCGCGTGAGAATTTGAATCTCAGACCGCTACCGTGTCAAGGTAGTGCTCTAGTCCTTTTTAGTTCAACCCTGTCAAACACTTAAAAAATTACTGAATAAAAAGGCATTCCTTCCCTTCTTCCTGCTCCTCTGCATCCTCATAATATTCACCCAACTGTGTGACAACTGTGTGACAGAGCCTGGCTGAAGGTAAATCATGATAGTCGAAATATAGACCAAGTCCGTTCCTACGTCTACCAATAAATCCATCGATCCGCCGTTTCTCGGAACAACACTTGCCGATAAAAACGCAAGCCTGCGTTCCCGGGCCGGTAACGAAAACGATAAAAAGCGATGCCCTCTCTACTAATCTCAAACACCAACAATGAAGCTTGTAACCACGGCTGTATCCATGCCGATTCGCAAACACCGTTTTCACTGAGTTTCATCATGCTGCTCGCCGTTCATACCGAATTGAACCGATCAGCCGTTCCACGTTAGCATTCTGCCAGGGACTGCGCGGCGCGCTGGGACCTCCTTCAAGCCCAGCCCGCGCACCCGTTGCCGAAAGTAGTCGCCATAGATTCTATCGCGATCGCGCAACAGATAACGCGCACTCACCGCTTCCGGAAAAGCTTCAACCAGTTGCTGTGCCGCCCA